>CAYNIU010000022.1:0-26201 GCA_964397365.1 uncultured Methylomarinum sp.
AATTATTGAGGCGTTACCATTGGCCGGGTAATACCCGGGAGCTGAGGAATGTCATCGAGCGCTGTGTCTTATTGGCAGAAGGTTGTGAATTTCCGGTACAGTGGATGCAGCTCCCGAAAATATCAGCTCAGACTCAGTCAGTTGCTGAGATAGAACACTTGACTATTCCACTGGACGGCAGTCTTACCCTACAGGAAATGGAAAAGTATATTCTGCAAAAGGTATTGGAAATGACAGATTATAACGTAACCGCCGCTGCGAGAATGCTGGGTTCAACTCGGGAAACACTGCGTTACCGGGTGCAAAAATACCAATTGAAGTGTCATTAGTCCTATGTCGGACAAAAATGACGGAATTCACTGATTGTCACAAACGATTCTAAAAATTTACTAACTACTCAGTGTATATATACATTTAATATCAGCCACTTACTCCAGAAAACGCCGTGAATACATCTCTGTAGGCTTGAATGAGACCTCCATGTCACAGACACTTATTCTGCAAACAACTGATATTGAGGACTTTTCGTTCAATTAATTGCGGAGTGGTTAGAAAGTATATTAGTGTAGCAATGGACAAAAATTATCTAATTTAAATAAGATTATGCATATTTCATTAGTTTCCTCAACAATGGAAAGTTTGTCTTGCGTTACTCTGTTTCATCATTTGGATGAGATTACAGTACATGAAGTTAGGCGACTTGAAGAGCTGCTTGATAAAAATACGCCATTGGACTTGGTTTTTTTTGATGCTACATTGGGAATGAAGGATATTAAGCAACAAATTCAGTTATATCAGCAAAAAAAACATGCCATCACCTGGATGGTGATGAATGTCACAGATATTCAGCAATCATTACAATATTTACAGTCAGGGGCATCGGGAATTTTAACTCAGCCCAATGAAAAAACATTAGAAGATTGTTTTCAAACTGTTTTTAAAGGTCGGCTTTATTTGGAAGCGGATTTCATTCAAATTTTAGCGTTACGACAAATTAAAAAAACATTATTGCCTTTTAAACGATTAACAGCCAGAGAATATGATGTATTTTGCCTGTTGGCGGAAGCTTATTCCATTCAAACGATTGCCGAGTTATTGTCGGTCAGTGCTAAAACAGCCTTTAATTGCCAGGCTCAACTCAGGAAAAAACTAAACATCAGGAATCAACAACAAATTCTTGAGATGGCAAAAAAGCATGGATTAGTCAACCAATAGGCGCTATAATTCCTAAAAAATAGGAATATTTCCTGGTCTGAAGTTATCCGTTTCTGACCTTTCTATCTCTGGAGGTAACAATGAATAAAACAATTTTTGGTGGTGTATTTATTTTGGCTGTCAGTGTTATACCAAGCGTACAAGCATCCGATCAGGGTCTGGAAAAATGTATTGCGACAATTGAGAAACAAAAAACCGGTGAGTTAATCAAATTGGAAAAACTCAATGTTGATGGTAAAGCTGTTTATGAAATTGAATTAAAAGATGCAAATGCCTTTGAATGGGAGTTCATGTGTGATGCGCATAACGGTAAAGTCTTTGAATCTGAATCAGAGGTCAGTTCGGTCAATAGTCTGGCTTTCAAAAGAAAAATGAAGGTGACTGAAGATGATGCCAGAGCGATCGCATTAAAAGCATATCCAGGTATTATTGAAGAAACTGAGTATGAAATTGAAGCTAATGGAGATGCCTCGTATGAATTTGATATCGTTAATAGTAAAGGTATAGAAACAAAAGTGGAAGTAGATGCCTCGACGGGAAAAATCATCGAAGTTGCCATTGAAGAGTGGGAAATTGGTGAAGAAGCGGACGAAAAAAGATAAGGTTTTTGGCTTCTCATTTTGTCATTACTCAGTGTATATACATTTAATATCAGTCACTTACTCCAGAAGATGTCGTGAATACATTCATGTCGCCTACGTTTCTTCCGCAAGTGACTGATATTGAAGACTTTTCGATCAATTAAGTATGCTGAGTAGTGACCTCATCGTTTTTAGATATAACTATATGATTGTATTGAGATAATATCTTAAAAAATAGCGATCATTTTAATGCAATCAAATACTGGATTACTTAACTACCAGTCCCCACGGGTAGCGACCGACAGCAATTGATTGGGTGACCTTCATTAATTTCAGGTCAATAATAGATAGATCATTACTTGCACCGTTGGTTGTATATACTCGCTTCTGGTCGGGAGAGAAAGCCAGGTTCCAGACTCTTTGTCCTACCAAGAAATACTTTTCCACTTTTAATGATTGAGCATTGATTAAAGCTACGTGATTAGCCGGTCCTAATGCCACCAAAGCCCATTGGTTCTTCTTATCCACAATAACGCCAACGGGTTGTATTTTATCGGAGCTTATCCCTGGAATTTTAAAATTAATTTTTTTAACTAGGGTACGGCTTGCTACGTCCAGCACAGTTACTGTTCCAGCCATTTCCGAGGTCACCCACAATTGTTGACTGTCTGCACTAAAACTTAAACCTCTGGGTCGTGGATCTACCAGTGTATTGTATTCAACGGTCAATGTCTTCCGGTTAATCCAGTGTACCATGTTGGTTGCTTCGGATGCGCTGACCACCCATTTTTCATCAGGGCTGACGGTTACAGCTTCGGGTTCAACTCCCACCGGTATGGTTTTAATGGCAGAGGCCTGGTTAATATCAATGACGGTAATTAAGCTATCATCCTCATTCGATACATAAAGTCGGTCACCTGACGGGTTCATTGCAAATGTTTCCGGGTCTTCCCCCGATGGCAAGGTTGCCACAGGTTTTAAGTTGTCAATATCAATGATCCGGATGGTATCATCATCACTGCTTGCAATATATAATTGTTGTTGATTTTTGCTCAGTACAATACCGCGAGGACGTTGACCGATGGCTACGGTTTTTAGCAGTTTACCTGAAACAGGGTCGACAATAGCCAGAGCGTTATCCTTTTCCAGAGTGATATATATGGTCTCTGAGCTAACCTGGTAACTGCATAATAATAAGCCGATCGCCAAAATGTGTTTCATGATATATCCTGTGCAAAAATACAGCGTGTCACGATAGCACTTTTAAGTGTATGACAGGAGCTGCCATAGCAAATAAGGAAATTTTCCCAATGAGTTTACGTTACCAGATTAGTGTCAGAATTTTATTGATTTCATTGTGTATTCTTTTTCTTGGTGGATCTATCGGTATTTGGCAGGCGCGACAGTCGGTACGTAACGAAGTGGACTCATCCATTAATCTGGCATTACAACTTATCAAGATAGGTATAGATAGCAATAAAAGCCATCAAACTGACTGGCTGTTTCGTTTGAGTCGTTTAGAACAAACCCGGCACCTGAATATTCAGCTGAAAAAACCGTCGGGGGAAATCGTGAACATTTCGCATCATCTACCGGCATCTGAGTCGGATAAAACACCACCCGAGTGGTTTGTTCATTTAGTACTCAGTGATTATCCAAAAGCAGAGTATCCGGTCAGCGGGTTGGACAATAATGTTTTGACGCTGATTATTCAAGCCAACCCGATGGATGAAATAGCTGAAGTTTGGCAGGAAAGTATTGCTTTTTTCAGTTCATTAGTGGCTCTGGTTTTATTGACCTTTCTTTCCGTCCAGTTAGTGTTCAATAAAACAATTAACTCGATTCATTTGATCATTGAACATCTTAAAGGTATTGAAACAGGAGATTATCAAAAAAAATTACCAGATTTTTCTATTCACGAATATGATGATATTGCCAAAGCAATTAATCATATGACCAATGTACTGGATAATACCGAAAAACAAAACAGAGCATTGACCCAGCATTCCCTGAAAATTCAGGAAGAAGAAAGGCAACGGTTGTCCCAGGAATTACATGACGAGTTTGGACAATCATTGACAGCAATTAAGGTCATGGCTGTGACTGCGGCGCATGAAAAAGCGGACACCGGTAAAATTACCATATCCATTATTGAAATTTGCGATCATTTAATGACGGTCGTTCGCTCAATGATGCAACAGTTACATCCTTTAATATTGACAGAATTGGGTTTGAAAGCCACTCTGGAAGACTTACTTCAACATTGGCAAAACAGTAATGCTTCCACTGCGTTTACATTACATTATGACGATACTGTAGATCGCATAGATGGCACTATTGTGATACAAATTTTCCGGGTGATTCAGGAGAGTCTGACTAATATTATCCGTCACGCCAATGCCAGTCAGGTGGATATCAGTCTGCAGATCAGGCCGGATACTGATATGCTGATATTGACCATTTATGATGATGGTGTGGGGTGCGATCTTGACAGCCTGGAATCCGGGTTTGGTCTACTTGGAATGAAAGAAAGGATAAAACTGTTAGGTGGTGAATTTAAAATCCAGTCTAAAATCAACAAAGGAATGCAAATTGAAGCACAAATCCCTTTATTATGAAAAGTAAAATCAAGGTATTGTTGGTCGATGATCATGCTGTGGTCAGAGCCGGTTTCAAGTTATTGCTGGCAACATCATCCGATATAGAAGTGATTGCCGAAGCTGAGCGTGGTGAGCAAGCCATTCAACTCTATCAATCCTGCCAGCCTGATGTGATTGTATTGGATTTATCTATGCCAGGTATAGGTGGTTTGGAAACTATCAGGCGTTTGGTGCAACGGCATGAACAGGTTAGAATTCTGGTATTTAGCGTTCATGATGAGCAGGTTTATGTTAACCGAGCCCTGAATGCCGGCGCTAAAGGATATATTACCAAAAACAGCGCCCCTGAAATTCTGGCGGATGCCATAGAGCGTATTCAGCAAGGGCGGCTTTATATTGAAAAAGGCTTACTGAATAAAGCCGGTGGTCAGGTCACAGAACATGATTATCAGGCAATCATACAAACATTGTCTGCGCGGGAATTTGATGTATTCCGTTTATTAGCCAAAGGTTTAACTGCACATAAAATAGCGGATCAATTGTGCTTGAGTTATAAAACGGTAGCAAACTATGTGACCCAGATTAAGAAAAAACTACAGGTTTCCAGTATTACCGAATTAGCGCATATTGCTGTATTACTGGGAGTAATGAAGCATTAGCAGGAAATATTCCTGTATAAATTGACGAATCATTCCCGTTACAGCGGCAGTTCTGTGTTTAATAATGCCCAATTTTTATATGGGTTTAACATGAAACTAAGCGCACTATTTCTCATTTCCTTATCTCTTTTTTCCATGAGCGCCAATGCCCATGGCCCGACACCTAGAAAAGCCGATAAGAGCATTATCATTAATACATCTATTGATAAGGTCTGGGCAGTTATAAAAAACTTTGACAACATCTCGGAGTGGCATCCTGATGTTATATCCAGTACAGGTAGCGGTAAAAATGAATCGGGCGGTGAGCGCAGTTTGACATTGGCTGCCGGGATATTGCAAGAAAGCCTGGATTATTACAGCAATACAGATCACGAATACAGCTATCGTTTAAAAATTGAAAATACAGATGTTTTTCCGGTGAGTTCTTATACGACAGCTATCCAGTTAATTTCAGAAGGCGATAAAACCAGAGTTAAATGGAAAAGTCGTTTTTATCGGGGAGATACTGGCAATAATCCACCTCAACGACTAAATGATGAAGCGGCCATTAAGGCTATGAACAGTTTTATTTTAAATGGTTTAAACGGCCTGAAAGAGACTCTGGAATAAAATGTTTCGGTTATCATTCGCCTTGCTACTGTATGTCTATGGTGTAGTTGCTACCGGCAATCCCTATTTTTATATTAATCGGCAGCAAGGCGAGAGCATCAGACTATTCACAAGGACAGACTTGACCTTGAAAGCTGAAATTCTCACGCTTCAAGGTTCGGCTGGTATCGCTATTAGCGTTCATAACCCCTGGGTTGCAGTCACTTATCCAGAGCTGGGTATGATCAGCTTTATTGATAGCGAAAAACGACTGCCTTTAGATTAGCATTGGTGCTAGTCCTTTTAGCGCTGTTTTTGCCAATTGGACGGTTTGTCTGTAAATTCATAAAATGTATTTGCAGATGAATAATGACTTTTAAAAGCTATGGATATCTTTCGCCTGGAATCAATCCGGTTTCTTTTCTGAATGTATTAATCCCTGGCGTGTTGCCATCAGTGTAAATTCTGCAATTGTTTTAACTGCCAGCTTTTCTTTAATGGCTGTACTGTGATTGCAGACCGTTTTATAGCTTAAATGAAGTTTTTCCGCGACTTCGCGGGAATTATTACCATTGGCCAATAAACAAAAAACATCAAATTCACGAGGTGAAAGTAAGTTGATTTTATATTCATCATCTTGTTCGGTAATCATGTTGACAGCAAGTTGTTGAGCTAATGTCGCATCAATATAGGTCTGTCCTTGGGCGATAGAGCAGACTGCTGTGACCAGGGTTTCTGGAATATTGCTTTTGCTGATATAGCCTTTGGCGCCTGATTTAATTGCACGCGTTGCATAAATCAGTTCGTTATGAATACTGAAGACCAGAATTTTACATTGAGGGTCGCGGCTGATGAGCCGCCGAATACACTCGAGCCCCCCCATACCTGGCATGGATAAATCCATAACTACTACATCGACAGGCTGTTGCATATAGTGTTGACATGCCATTTCACCACAATCCACTTCATAAATATTGCCGATTTTTTCTGATAGAGACAAGTAAGATTTATAGCCTTCTCTGACTACTGCATGGTCATCAACAAGTAAAACACTGACTTTAGACATGGATAACGTACTGGTAATAAAACGCTCATCATGAAGGACTCTAATTCCAAATGATATAGGAAGTTTTCCTGTAATTACTCACCTCCTTCAAAAAAATAGATGTGTAGGATATTGATTTATCAGGCTTATGTAGCAAGGATGCTGTACAAAACTACAGGGGGTATTAACGCGTCTTGATAAATCTAAATGATTACCGGGCGAGAGTTATCTTTTCTATAAAGGTCGTTTTGCAGTGACAGGAATTTTTCCCTGATTGCGTCATGCTTTATTCCGTATTGAAGCGGCAGCCAAGTAAATAAAATACACCAAAGCATTTACCAACGCACAGTTGGCTTGATCAGGTGGCTTTTTTACAAAACTAAATGAAATTGGTAGATGCTTTATCAAGTTAAAGTCAATTAGGAGGAAACATGCAAATTATAGAATTTGCTCGAAATATAGGAACTGCCTTGCTGGTTTCCAGTGCTGTTTTTTCGGTATCACAACAGGTTTATGCCAATAAAGAATTGGAAGCACTTTCCAGACAAAATACTAACTGGGTCATGCAAACCAAGGATTATAGCTCTACCCATTATAGTGAGATGTATCAGATTAATATTCAGAATGTGCATAAGCTGAAACCCGTCTGGTCATTTTCAACAGGGGTTCTGAATGGACATGAAGGTGGACCTTTGGTTGTTGACGGAATTATGTATATCCATACTCCGTTCCCAAATAATGTTTTCGCCATTGATCTGGATAACCCGGATAAAATTTTATGGCAGTATAAACCTAAGCAAAATCCGGCTGCGCGTGCCGTCGCCTGTTGTGATGTTGTTAATAGAGGTCTGGCTTATGCGCCAGGCACTAAACATTATCCGGCAACTATTTTTCTAGATCAACTGGATGGTCATTTAGTAGCAATTGATGCTAAAACCGGAAAAATGCGCTGGAAAGTTGAAAATTCGGATATTGCTATGGGATCAACTCTGACATCAGCACCGTTTGTTGCCAAAGATAAGGTAATCGTTGGCAGTGCAGGTGCTGAGTTAGGTGTTCGTGGTTATGCGACAGCTTATAACATCAAAGATGGTAAACAGGAGTGGCGCGTTTATGCCACAGGGCCGGATAAAGATCTTAATCTGGCGGCTGATTTCAATAAATACAATCCGCATTACGGACGATTTGGATTGGGATTAAAAACCTGGGAGGGTGATGCCTGGAAAATAGGTGGTGGCACTAACTGGGGGTGGTATGCCTATGATCCTGATCTGGAAATGATTTATTACGGTTCGGGTAATCCGGCGCCGTGGAATGAAACCATGCGTCCAGGTGATAACAAATGGACGATGACGATTTGGGGACGAGATATTAATACTGGTGAAGCCAAGTTTGGTTATCAAAAAACTCCTCATGATGAATGGGACTATGCCGGCGTAAATTACATGGGATTGTCTGAACAAATGGTCAATGGCAGGATGACCAAATTATTGACCCACCCGGATCGTAACGGTCTGGTCTATACATTGGATCGTGAAACCGGTGATCTGGTCAATGCATTCAAGATAGATGACACTGTAAATTGGGTTAAAAAAGTTGACCTGAAAACAGGTTTGCCTATTCGCGACCCGGAATATTCAACACATATGGATCATGAAGCGAAAGGGATTTGTCCATCTGCAATGGGTTATCACAATCAGGGTATTGAATCTTACGACCCTAACAAACAACTCTTTTTTATGGGCGTCAATCATATTTGTATGGATTGGGAACCGTTTATGCTTCCTTACCGTGCAGGACAATTCTTTGTTGGTGCAACGCTGAATATGTACCCAGGGCCTAAAGGCGCATTAGGTCAGGTTAAAGCGATGAATGCTGTTACTGGCGAATTTAAATGGGAAGTCCAGGAAAAATTTGCGGTTTGGGGTGGCACTATGGCGACAGCAGGTGATCTGGTTTTTTATGGCACCCTGGACGGCTATATTAAAGCGCTTAATTCCAGAAACGGCGAAGAACTTTGGAAATTTAAATTACCATCCGGTGTCATTGGGCACCCGATTACTTACAAACATGAGGGTAAGCAATATGTTGCTATTTATTACGGTGTAGGTGGTTGGCCTGGAGTAGGATTGGTCTTTGATTTGCAAGATCCAACGGCAGGATTGGGTGCGGTGGGGGCATTTAAAGAATTGGCGCACCATACCCAAATGGGTGGCGGCGTAATGGTTTTCTCACTTTAATTCATAATTTTGTCGTTAAAAACAAGGAGTGTTTTTAGCGGCATTCCCTGCACGGTAAAAAATATAATGATATTGAAAATAAAAGCAGTCTGTTTTATAGGACTGATATTTATTTCCGGGTGTGCTGCAATGGCTACTGAAGAACTGACAGCAGTTTCATATGGCGAGCCGCTTAAAATTTGCGCGGCAGAAGACGAAATGCCTTACTCCAATAAGAAAGGTGAAGGTTTTGAAAATAAACTGAGTGAATTATTAGGCCAGTATCTCAATCGCCAAGTCAAATATGTTTACTGGAAAGACCCACGTTATTTCATTCGTGATTTTCTGGATAAAGGACTTTGTGATGTGGTGATGGGGGTTGATACGGGTGATCCTCGTATATTGACTACACAACCTTATTATCGCTCTGGCTATGTCTTTATTACACGCGAACGGGATAATCTGGATCTGGAGAATTGGGATAGTGAAATTCTACGCTCTGTTCAACGCATAGGTTTCATACCCGGTACGCCAGCAGAAGTGATGATACGAGCGATTGGGAGATACAGTGATATGTTTAATTACAACAAGGAGTTAGTAGACTTTAAATCACGGCGAAACCAATATGTTAAATATGATACAGGCAGGCTGGTTAATGATGTTGCCAGTGGAAAGGCAGAGGTTGCAGTGCTGTGGGCGCCATCTGCTGCCCGTTATGTCAAATCTGCTGCTCTCCCATTACATATGAAAGTGATTCCTGATAACAATACTCGTGCGGATGGCGCAAAGGTTGCGCAACACTACAGTACTTCGATGGCTGTTCGCAAAGGTGAGACGGCATTACTAAAACAACTGAATCAATTTATTGACCAGCAGCAATCAGAAATTGAAGAAACGCTGGAACAGGAAGGGATACCTCTGTTATCCCTGAAATAAACAAACAGGATACATCATGATATTTAAACAACTGATAGTCGGTGTAATGATGACAAACGCACTGGTAACGACAGCCAAGGCGGATATTACTCTAAGACATGCCTTGACCGGCGCTGAACTGGATATGAGTTTTGCAAAAAAAGGAGGTAATACAGATGCTTTTAAAGAATTTATGAAAACCGGGAAAAATCCTTATAACACTGATAAGGAAGCCATTCATGAAGGTGAAAGTCTTTATATGACAGGGTGTTCAGGTTGTCACGGACATGAGGCCGAGGGCAAGTTAGGACCGGGGTTGGCAGATGATTACTGGACTTATCCGCGTAATGCTACAGATCAGGGGTTATTTGAACTTTTGTTTGGCGGAGCCAATGGCATGATGGGGCCGCAATATGTCAATTTCAATACTGATGAGATGCTACGGATTATGGCCTGGATACGTTCTATTTATACAGGTAATCCAAAAAAGGCCAAATGGTTAAAGTAGATAAGAGGAATTCAATATGAAAAACGGTTTGAAAATAATGACCTTTTGGGTCGCAACATTGTCTTTTTCGGCACACGCTTACGATGGCACGAATTGCAAAGAACCTGGAAACTGTTGGGAACCCAAGCCGGGCTATCCAGCTAAAGTGGCAGGAAGCAAATATGATCCCAAGCATGATTCCAATGAACTGAATAAACAGGCTCAATCAATTAGAGAGATGGAGGCGCGCAATAAAAAACGCTGGCAACATCTTAAAAAAACGGGTGAGTTTGTTTATGACGTAGATGAGATTTAAGACACCTCATCTGGCAGGTTATTACTTGCCGCTTAAAAGGTGCAGCTATTGTATCGCTGTTCCTTTCTGGAAAAATTACGCTGTTTCCAGTAAAGACTAATACCTGAATACGTATTTCAATGCGGATAACAGGGAGCAAGATATTGATTTAGTACGGGACTTGACAGATAAATGCTCCTGCATTATCTGCATTCATCACATCCATGTGATTCTTAGATTAAGTGGAGATTTTTTCAAGTCGTGATGAAATCGAGAGCTTGCGACCTGTGCCGTAGTGACATCACGGATTCAGGTCATATTAAAGCTTATACTCCAGCTCTCCCTCCGGGCTGGAGTTTTTTTGGACGATGAATTTGAATAATCAACTTAGCGATTGGCGTGATCTGGCCTTGCAGTTTGAACGACAGATCAATCATACGGTTTTAGGTCAACAGTCGGCAATAAGACACTGCATTATTGCTATTTTTGCACGTGGGCATGTATTACTGGAAGGTCATGTCGGCGTTGGTAAAACCACTTTGTTACGAGCCATAGCACAAAGTCTTGGAGGTGACTATCAACGCATTGAAGGAACAATTGATTTAATGCCTGCTGATTTGATTTACTACACCTATCTGGATAATAACGGCAAGCCTCAGGTAGACCCTGGGCCGTTACTGAAACAAGGGGAAAGCCTGGCGACTTTTTTCTTTAATGAAATCAACAGGGCTCGTCCCCAAGTACATTCTCTGTTACTTCGAGTGATGGCTGAGCGTAGCGTCAGCGCATTTAATCAGGAATACCTGTTTCCTCATATACAGGTTTTTGCAGATAGAAACCGGATAGAAAAAGAAGAAACCTTTGAGTTACCCGCAGCTGCCTGCGACCGTTTCATGATGGAAATTAATATTGACATGCCAACGGATGACAAGCTGTTAAAAGAACTCATTTTTAATCCACGCTTTCATGATGTTGACAAACTGATTGCCGACATGGAGCCTGGAAAAATCGCTTATTATCAAATAAATGAGTTGGCCGGGCGGATTCAGCAAAGTATTCACTCCAGTGATACTGTGCAAAACTATGTGTTGCATTTATGGAAAGCCAGTAAATATCCTGAAAAATACGGTATCAAATTAGCGGATGTTGAAATGGATCAACTGATTCAGGCTGGCGCCAGCCCCAGAGGTATGAGTTATTTGATTCGCGCTGCAAAAGTTAATGCCTGGCTTGAAAATAGAAGTATTTTATTACCGGAAGATTTACACGCTATATTTCAGGTTACTATGATCCATCGAATATTTTTAAACTCCATATACAATTATCGGAAAGAACAACTCATGTCCGAATTGATAAACGCTATTCTTGAGAAGATAGCCGTACCGTAGTTAATCTGTTTGCAACTGATAAGAATAGTAAATGTATGCGTAAACAAGAAATTTTTAAAATTATTATGCCGACCTGCGGATTTGGTGATTTACTGGGCGTATATTTAAACTGGACTGGTGTTGGTTTTATCAGTGCGATTATTGCTGAAAGGCTTGATCATTTCAGTGGTGTTTCCTATGCGACTTATTATACAAGTTCTCTTAATTCCGCTATTGGTGTTAAATTTTGGGGGTTAATCAGTATTATTGCTTTATTATTGTTTTGTCTCAGTCTTCCTGTCGTTTATCTTACTCAATACACAAATCAGTTTCAAACAAACTGTCAACGCTTTCGTTATTTTACGTATGGTTTTTTTCTGGTCGCTTTTGATGAAGGTGCTCTGATACTGGGAATATTGATGGCTAATTTAATTCACGAAAATAAACGTGCGGAACTGTTGACCACAAAATCCTTTTTGTTTACCGATGCCAGTATGCTGAACATTGCAGCTTTGATTGTAGCCAACTCAATTCTCTGGTTGCTGGGGGAATCGTTATACAATCGCCAGCATAAAAGTTACTCAGGCGTCGTTAAACTTATGATTAGCAGTCCTTTAAAATACAGCTTACCCGGGTATCTGTTGTTTACAGCAGTGTTTGTTTTTCTGGTTATCAATCAGTCTTAAGATGGCAGAAAACAATATTTTTTATTATCGGAAATCTGCGGGATATAACGTATTTCCCGGCGCCCATATTGCTAAAAGTGTCGGTAACGGATGGCTTTTTAAACATCATAAGCCGTTAATTGCGGAGCCGGATTTCCGGCGTATTGATTTAAGAGCCAGCGTGCTAAATCCATATTCACAATTTCAAATCAAGGCGTTTCAGCAAGCGTCACGGATAGATGTGTTTTTGCTGGCTGATTTATCGGCTTCTATGGGGTTTCAAGGACAATACAGCAAATCGCAAATAGTTATTGATTGTTTATATTCTATTGCTCGGTCTGTCCATGCTGCAGGGGATCAATTTGGTTTCGTCGGTTGTGCTCAAACGATAGATCCGCGATTACTTATTTCACCGGCCAATTTGCAACAGGGTCGGGTCACAGAAATAGCCGGAATTTTACAGGCCATTGTCTTTAAAGGACAGTCAGATAGTTTATTGCAGGCGTCGAACTATCTGCCCGAGCGCCCAGCATTGGTATTTTTATTGTCTGATTTTTATATGCCGATAGAAATAATTCAGCAACAAATGCAAAGATTGAATAAACATATGATCGTACCATTAGTATTATGGGATAAAAAAGAAAACAGCGATTTGCCTGATTGGGGGATGGTGAAATTTGTTGATTCAGAGCAAGGTAAAACCCGTACTTTGTTTATGCGTCCGGCTTTACGACAAAAAATTCAGTCTGCATTTGTACAGCGTAAACAATTATTACGACAGTGTTTTAGACGTTTTGGCTGTGAGCCGTTGTTTATTGAACAAGGTTATCGCGCCGAATTGATCAGTCATTATTTTTTGCAGTATGGAGGCTGAAGATATGTTGCGTCAAGCAGTTTTGATTTTGTTGGTCAGCGTGTTGTTAAGTGCTTGTTCCAGCAGGCTCAATGAACCCATCAGTTTTTTTCAGGTACAAACTCCCCGCCCTTTTGGTTATGTGATTGGTGATGAAATCAGACAGCGCGTTATTATAGAAGTTAGACAAGGGTTGGCTTTGCAATACAGTAGTATTCCCAACAAGGGTGCGATTAATCGCTGGCTTAATTTGCATCAGGTGACAGTTGACAAAATCAAAACCAATTCTGGCATCCGTTATCAAATCGACTTGGTTTATCAATTGTTTTATGCGCCTTTGGAAGTCAAAATGCTTGAAATACCAGAATTCAGTCTAAAATTTAGCCAATTTGGCAATAGCATAGAAAAAAAAGCGCCCCGCTGGTATTTTACTATGTCTCCATTACGGGAACTGGCGATCAGAAAAGTCGATGGCAAAGAATATATGCGTGCGGATGCGCCAGCACCTTTGTTAGAAAACAGATCTGCCATTATACGTCTTTTCATTTGTCTGCTTGTCGCTGTTATTTTGGCTGTTTATCTGGCTTGGATATATGGGTTATTGACTTTTTTACCGAAATATCAATTGTTCAAACGTCCTGCCCGTCAATTAGCTAAATTATCACACCATGAATTTACAAAAATATTGAACATCATGCATGGAGCATTAAATCAATTGAATGGCAAACCTCTATTTCGACATCGGATGGCTGATTTTTATCAACATTTTCCCGAGTATCAACAGCTTGAGGATGAATTGAGCTGGTTTTTTACTTGCTCCGAGCAATACTTTTTTTGCCCTGATAGCTCAGTTAACAAGCACCATGCCGATAAAATCAAAGCATTATGTCGGCATTGCTTACAGATAGAACGAGGTAAACGATGAATCTGGCTGTCGATTATCCTTGGGTATTGTTTGCTTTAGTATTGACGTTATTACCCTTGTTCAACAATGGCGTAAGTCAGAGTGCTTATCCCTCTGTACAAATATTGCCAGAAGATGGATTGTCTACCTTTTTGGCCATATTAATCAAGGTTATCGCCATAGCGGCAATAACATGCCTGCTTCTGGCTCTGGCAGGATTGAATCGTAAAGAACAAAGCCGGGAACGTATCGGCTTTGGTGCCCATATCGTATTATTGCTAGACAGAAGTAAAAGCATGGACTATACCTTTGCCGGCAAAGCCCCGGATGGTCGAGATGAATCAAAATCCACTGCCGCTAAACGCTTATTGATCAAGTTTATTAAAAAACGGGATCATGACCGTATCGGTGTAGCAGGATATAGCACTTCACCACTTTTTTTTATGCCACTGACAGAAAATAAACAAGCAACACTTGCAGCGGTTGCGGCAACAGATTTACCCGCTTTAGCCTACACCAATATTAGCAAAGGTCTGGCGATGGCGTTGTCTTTTTTCAAACAACAAGGCTCACAAACAGGCTCGCGTATTATTGTGTTGGTCTCTGATGGCGCCGCAGTGATTGATCCTGATAGTGAGGTAAAAATCAGACGCTGGATGAAACAATTCAATATCCGCTTGTACTGGATTTTTATGCGCAGTCAAAACAGTCCAGGCTTATATCAAAAACCTGAAAATCCACGAGATGATAACGCAGGGGCTATGCCTGAACGCCATTTGCATTTGTTTTTTAACAGTTTAAATATTCCTTATAAGGCCTATCAGGCAGAAAATCCAGATGCAGTTCAAAAAGCCATAAATGATATAAATAAATTGGAAAAAATGCCTTTGCATTATGTAGAAAAAATTCCGAAACAAGAACTCTCAACACAATGTTATTTATGGGCTACTTTTTTTATCAGCCTGTTATTAGCATTTAAATTTGTAGAGGCGCGATTATGATAAAAATTATTCGACATTATAGTTGTTGGGGTGGGTTGGCATTGGCCTTGATTGGCGCACTGCATAGTGGCAATTCTGTTTACCAGACTGCGAAAACGAATCAATTAATCAGCCAATTAAATCAGGGTAAAGATATTAACGCAGATTTGAGGAATACGGCTGTTCCCGAGTTACAGCTGGCGCGTGCGACATACCTGAAAAACAAACAGCGATTTACTGAAGCACAAGCTATTTTGAGTCAGATTATCAATCAGAGCAATCAACAGATGCAAACTGTCGGTCGCTATAATCTGGGTAACACTTATTTGGTGCAAGCTATAGCGCTTGCAGAGTCTTTGCAAATTAATGAGGCGATAGCTTTGGCCACTTTAGCAAAACAAGCTTATCGACAAGCGTTGGCATTGGACAGTCAGTATTGGGATGCAAAATATAATTTAGAGGTAGCTATGCGTTTATTGCCGGAAATGGATCGTATCATCGAGGAACAGGATGAACCGGCACCACAGGAAAAAGTAAAGCTATGGGCAACGGTACCCGGTTTTCCACGTGGATTACCTTAAGAGAGTTTTATGAAATCAGGGGCTTGGGAAAAAAATCTGCAAGATTACCGTTTTTATTGTTTAGCTATTGCCTTGCTGACCATGTTGATATTATTGGTTAAGCCACAGGTCATCAGGACGCAACCTGTTTATAACTTTACCTTTATTGTTGATATAACGCGCAGCATGAATGCCCGGGATTATCAGCAAAAAAATGAAACTTTCAGTCGCTTGCAATATGTTAAACAAGTATTGCATGAATTGGTGATTAAACTGCCTTGTCAATCCAAAGTTGGTTTAGGGGTTTTTACGGAAAGAAAATCCACTTTGTTGTTTCAGCCTATCGAAGTTTGTTCATCATTTTCAGAAATTGACACAACGATTAATGCTATAGACTGGCGTATGGCGTGGGCGGCAGACAGTCGTATAAGTAAAGGTATAACCAGTATTATTGAGCAGATACAAGACACAGACACTCATGTCGTTTTTTTTACCGATGGACAAGAAGCACCGCCAGTTAATCCTCGCTATAAAACTGATTTTAGTCATTTAAGAGGTCGCTTAAAAGGGGTGTTGGTTGGCGTGGGCGGCTTGCACAATGTTCCTATTCCCAAGATTAACAGTCAAGGTCAGCAGCAGGGGGTTTATAAAGAAGATGATGTGCCACAGCGTTCGACATTTGGAATAGCACCAGTTTCATCGGCTTTTAGTAAAGGTTACAATGCGCGCAACGCTCCTTTTGGTGATGCTCGAGTGGGTGGTGATCAACATTTAACACGGGTATATGAACCTTATTTGCAGCAACTCAGTAAAGAAGTTGGCTGGTCTTATCATCGTCTTGAAACCAGCAAATCGCTCAGTATGGCATTGCAAGCGCCTCAGTTTTCCAGGCGTCAACAAGTCTTGTCTGACATCCGTTACTGGTTTGCCGTTTTTGCACTGGTATTATTAAGTTTGGTTTATATCCCCCATATTAAATGGTTTAAATAAACCGATGCATCAACACTAAGCTCGTTCTTTTGTAACCACTCTGCGTATTTAAATGAACAACAAGTCTTTAATATCAGTTGCTTGTGGAATAAGTATCTGTGGCATGAATGCCACAGACAAGTCTGTATGCAGGTATTAACGGCGTATTTTTGAGTAAGTAACTGATATTAAAAATGTATATGTGTTGTACAGTGGCCGTCTTTTGTATTTGTTTTAAATAAATAGCTATAAAATCAATAAGGTAGTAAGGTAAATAAATTTTGGCATAGGGTGTGCTTGTTACTATTTCAGTTTAACTGAATGTAAGAAGGATAATTCTATGACTCATTCCTCTATACCTGATCAACCGGCAACAGGTCTAGCCGGATTAAAACAATACTGGCGTGATGATCTGATTTCAGGTTTTCTGGTGTTTTTAATTGCCTTGCCTTTATCGTTAGGGATTGCTATGGCATCCGGATTGCCGCCGATGGCTGGAATACTCAGCGCTATTGTCGGCGGTATGCTGGTTTCCCGTATCAATGGTTCTTTTGTGACTATCGCCGGCCCTGCCGCTGGCTTGATTGTGGTCATTCTGGATGCGGTTGAAACGATGGGTGGTGGTGATCCTATTGCCGGTTATCGTTTTGCGCTGGCGGCCATTGTTGTGGCTGGACTTTTACAAATCACCATGGGCTTTTTTAAAGTCGGTTCCATTAGCGCATTTTTCCCGACTTCTGTAGTACATGGTATGCTGGCCGCCATCGGAATCATTATCATGACCAAACAGGTGCATGTGATGTTGGGAGTGACACCGGAAGCCGGCAGCCTGTTTTCCAGTATGGGGCAAATTCCTCACAGCATTATCAATATGAACCTTGAAATTGGGTTTATTGGTATTAGCGGCTTGTTGTTATTGATTCTCTGGAATAAATTGCAGTATCCCTTATTCAAAAAGATACCGGCGCCGATTGTAGTGGTCTCGCTAGGTATCGCATTGGGGATATTTTTTGATCTGACGCATACACATATTTATCATGTTCCACATCAGATTGACATGTTGTCTGATCATGCTTTTCATGATGGCAGTGTCGGCCCGAATTATCTGGTCGCTATTTCCAATCATTTTATTTCCAGTTTTTATTTTCCCGATTTTTCCAAATTTCTCACTGTAGAATTCTGGGTATCTGTTATCAGTATTTGTCTGGTAGGCAGTTTGGAAAGTCTGCTGACAACGATTGCTGTTGATAAATTGGACCCTTACAAACGCCGTTCCAATCTGGATAAAGATATTATGGGCATTGGTACAGGTAATACTGTTTCCGGTCTGATTGGCGGCTCGGCGATGATTTCTGAAGTGGTGCGGAGTTCAGCCAACATCAATAATGGCGCTAAAACTGGTTGGGCCAATTTTTTTCATGGCGCTTTAATGCTGTTGTTTGTGGTTTTATTTCCCCAGGTTATTCACAGTATTCCTTTGGCAGCATTGGCGGCATTACTGGTTTATACCGGTTTTCAGCTGGCCGCGCCAAAAGAATTTACCAAGGTTCTGAAAGTGGGTACAGAGCAATTTTTAATGTTTGTGGTGACCATTATCAGTGTGTTGGCCACTGATTTGTTGATTGGTGTGGCTATCGGTATTGTTGTTAAGCTGATTGTTCATATTATGCGTGGCGTATGGTTGAAAAACCTGTTTAAAATCCATTTTACTGTTAAGGAATTTGCGGACAATGAAATTTGCGTAAAACTTGATGGTTCAGCGTTGTTTACCAATTTTCTGCCGTTTAAAAAAGCGTTAGACAATTTACCTGAAGGTAAAAAAGTTACCCTGGATTTAAGTAATGCCTATCTTATAGATCATACTGTCATGGAATATATGCATGATTTTATGCTTGATTATGAAGCACGCGGCGGACAGACTGAGCAAGTCGGTGATGCTATTCATACCTTCTCCAATCATGATTTAGCGGCTCGATTGATGACAGTAGATGAGCGAAAAAAGTAGATCGCTTGTTGCTCAAATAGATAATGAGGCGAAGCTTATTGATAAGCTTTGCTTTGTTCAGTATATCCTACAAAACCTGTAGGTTTTTATTCATTCAGGAGTCATTATGATTCTAATACTTGCTTATGCGGCAGTGTTGTTTAGCTTTCTTTCGGGGTTTATAGCATTGCTGATGCGGCATCGACGCCAAATTATACGGCTGTTACACACAGTTTTTGCCAAACGTCCGAGTTGGCAACAGCAACTGGATAACTGGCTGCAAGAGTCCTATTATCCGCAGCGTTTGCAGCAGGCGACTTTTGCCTTATTGGGCATAGCTGGCGTTTTTGCAGTTTTGGCAGGAATAATCGTCATTTTGCAGCAAACCGTTATTACTGATCAACTCAGTCTGGGGTTGCCCTGGCTACCCTGGCATGTACGCTTTGACAGTTTATCCGGTTTCTTTTACCTGATTATTGGCATCGCTATTTTTGCAGTCAGTTTCTATGGCCCAGGGTATGTGAAGCACAATGATGAAGAACAGCATCCCTTTGCGGTTTTAGGCTTATTCAGTGGGCTCTTTATTGCTGGTATGTTTCTGGTTTTGCTGGCTGATGACGCCTTCTTTTTTATGATCGCCTGGGAGGTGATGTCAGTCGCCAGTTATTTTCTGGTCGCTTTTCAACATGAAAACCCCGCCAACCGTCGAGCCGCTTTTTTGTATTTGATTATGGCCGAGGTAGGCGCAATAGCCATCATTCTGGCTTTTGGGGTAATAGCCAGTTTTAGCGACGGGTTTACTTTCGATGCGTTACGTCAGACGTCGCTATCGGCAACCTGGGCTAGTATTGCTTTTATTTTGGCGCTATTAGGTTTTGGCATGAAAGCCGGTTTGGTGCCGATACATGTCTGGCTGCCGGAAGCTCACCCGGTTGCACCTTCACACATCTCGGCATTAATGAGTGGGGTGATGTTAAAAGTGGCTTTATATGGTTTAATTCGATTCAGTTTTGATTTGATTGGCGATATTCAATGGGAGTGGGGGGTGCTGCTAATGTTTATTGGTAGCCTTTCAGCATTGGGCGGGATTTTATACGCTATGATGCAGCCTAATTTAAAACGCCTTTTAGCTTATAGCTCAGTGGAAAATATTGGCATTATTTTTATGGTGCTGGGATTATCCATGATCTTTTACGCTGAAGGCCATACCTCTCTGGCAGCATTGGGATTCGTTGCCGCTCTGTTCCATGCCTTTAATCATGCGCTGTTTAAAAACCTGTTGTTTTTGGCGGCAGGGGTTATTCAACACCAGGTTCATAGTCTGAATATAGATGATATGGGCGGCTTGATTAAACGCCTGCCACATACCAGTAAATTGTTTCTGGTGGCTTGCATGAGTATTTCTTCATTACCTTTGTTCAACGGCTTTGTTTCTGAATGGTTGGCATTTCAGACCGCATTGCAAGTTCATGTGTTGGAAAATGGGGTATTACGTAGTCTGATCCCGGTGGCTGCTGCGGCATTAGCTTTGACAGCCGCTCTGGCGGCTGCCTGTTTTGTGAAAGTATACGGTATGATTTTTCTGGGAATACCACGCTCACGACATAGTGCTAAAGCGTTTGAAACGGAAGACAAAGGAATGTTGGGCAGTTTGGGTCTATTGGCCGGATTATGTTTTTTGTTTGGCATCTTTCCCGGATTGATGATTCATTTACTTGATAATGTTTCCATGCAATTGCTGCAACAGGGATTACCCAATCCAGGCGCTGCCGGATGGTTGTGGTTGGCTCCAGTATCCATGGAAAAAGCTTCGTATTCCGCACCATTTGTATTGGTGGCGGTGTTGATTGCAGGAAGTATTAGTTTTAAATATTTGCGTCGCGATCCGGCGATGTCAATGCGAGAGTCGGAAACCTGGGATTGCGGTTTTGGTGGATTGACAGCGCATATGCAGTACAGTTGCAGCGCTTTTACCATGCCTTTTAGGCGTATCTTTGCCAAAGCCTGGATACTGGACGAAAAAATCGACCGTCAAACTGGCGCCATGCCGTTACAGATAACGGATATTCATTATCAATTACATGTCGAGGATCACAGTTGGCCGACTATTTACCACCCTGTTGAAAAAAGCGTGAGTCGAATTGCCCGGCTGGTTGGTCGTATTCAAACCGGTAATATCCGGGTCTATCTTGGCTATTCGTTTGCCACAATCATATTATTACTTTGGGTGGTCAGCTAATGAATGTGTTGCTTGCTATTATTCAAATTTTGCTTTATCTGGTCCTGGCGCCGCTGCTGGCCGGCTGGATAAAACGCTGTAAATGCTTTTTGCAAAATCGTAAATCACCTTCGTTGTTGCAGCCTTACCGGGATTTATGGAAATTAACGCATAAACAGCCGGCGGTCTCTAAGCAGGCATCCTGGCTGTTTATTTTGACGCCTTATGTGGTTTTTTCCGCCACCGTCCTGGCCACTGCCGTTGTACCGCTTATATCAGTTGATTTACCAACTTCGGCCACTGCTGATGTTATCGTATTGGTAGGTTTTTTTGCCATTGCCCGTTTTTTTCAGGCGTTGGCTGGTCTGGATATAGGCACGGCATTTGGTGGTATGGGCGCTTCACGGGAAATGACGATTTCCTCATTGGCAGAACCCGCCATGCTGATGGCAATCTTTACTTTGACGATGACAGCGTCCAGTACCAACCTGGCTTTTGCTATTACCCATGTATTGGATGAAGGTCTGGTTCTAAGACCCTCATTTATTTTTGCTTTTTTTGCTCTTGTTTTGGTAGCGATTGCTGAAACCGGACGAATTCCAATAGATAATCCAGCAACCCATCTGGAACTGACCATGATCCACGAGGCCATGATTCTGGAATACAGTGGTCGGCATCTGGCGCTGATTGAATGGGCCAGCCAGCTTAAACTGATGCTTTACGGGGTATTGATTAGCAATATTTTCTTTCCCTGGGGAATAGCTGAAACGTTAACTCTGTCCGCTCTGGGTAATGCTCTGTTGTCAATTATCGCTAAGCTGGCGATATTGGCAGTGCTACTGGCACTATCGGAAACACTGTTTGCCAAGATGCGTTTATTCAGGGTGCAGGAATATCTCAGCTTTGCTTATTTGCTGGGGTTATTAGGCATGTTAAGTCATATTATTCTGGAGGCTACCCGCTAATGGCTATTGAACAATTGGATCTTTATACGCAAATTATTTTATCGTTAGCGGCTCTGGTTATGCTCACGTCATTTATCATGTTAGGACAGGGGCGATTGTTACGGCTGGTATTTGTTTTTGCATTACAAGGGTTGTTTTTAGTACTGGCGACAGCGGTAGCCGCTTACAGTCTGGATAATCATCACCTGTATATTTCCGCTGCTATTACCTTGGTCTTAAAGGTGCTGTTCATTCCCTGGATGCTCAGGCGACACATTTTAAAACTCAATCTTCACCGGGATGTGGAAGTGCTTAATAATAAAACGACTGTCATGTTGGGTGGTGCCAGCCTGGTGGTATTCAGTTATTATGTGTTGCTCCCGGTTATGCACAATTCCGATCTGGTGCTGCTTAATGCCTTGGCTTTGAGTTTGGCTGTAGTGTTGTTAGGTATGTTACTGATGATTTCCCATCATCAGGCTATCGCCCATGTTGTGGGTTTTATGTCCATTGAAAACGGCTTGTTTTTTGCTGCTATCGTTTCAACCAGTGGAATGCCGCTAGTTGTGGAATTAGGCGTTGCCTTTGATGTTCTGGTCGCCGCCGTGTTATTTGGTATATTTTTTATGCATATTAGCGGTAGTATTGAGTCTCTGGATGTCGATCAGTTAAACCGTTTAAATGAGGTGGACCAATGATTGCTGCCTATTTGTTATTATTCATTCCTTTTGCAGGTATTCTGTATTTTGCATTATGTGGGCATAAAGAAGAGGTCGGCCGACAAAATGTCTGGTTTAACGCCATTGCCCTGTTGCTGTCGTTATGGTTGGCAATTGATGTTTTTAATTCCGGCGCTATTTTATCGTCCGATCATTATTTTATTATTGATTCCTTCAATGTTTATCTGATTGTATTGACCGCCTTTGTCGGGTTAACGACCGCTATTTTTTCTGATCCTTATATGGCACATGAGAAAGAACTGGGGAAATTGAACAATAAACGCTTAAAGCTTTACTATTCCATGTATCAGGGCTTTATGTTCGCCATGTACCTGGTATTGACAACCAACAACATGGGGATTATGTGGGTTGCCATGGAAGCCGCTACGCTGGCAACGGTGTTACTGGTTAGTCTTTACCGGACGCCGGAATCTATCGAAGCCGCCTGGAAATATTTCATCCTCTGTGGCGTGGGTATTGCCCAGGCTCTTTTTGGGACAATATTGTTATATTATGCCGCTATCCAGATTAGTGATAGTGAAAATGCCTTAATGTGGTCGGTTTTATATGACAATGCCTCATTGTTAAATGATGATATTTTGGAAATTGCCTTTGTCTTTATGCTGGTCGGTTATGGCACTAAAATTGGTCTGGCACCACTCCATAACTGGCTGCCGGATGCGCATTCAGAAGGCCCGACTCCGATGTCGGCGGTATTATCCGGTTTGTTGTTGAATGATGCGCTCTATGCCGTGGTCAGAAACAAAATGCTGGTTGATGGCGCGACTGACAGCCATATTGCCGGTTATCTCATGATGGGCTTCGGATTGTTGTCATTTCTAGTGGCCGCTTTCTTTTTGCACCGCCAGAAAGATATCAAACGTTTATTCAGTTATTCTTCGATTGAACATATGGGAATGATGACCTTTGCTTTTGGTATTGGTACGCCTTTTGCCACTTTTGCCGCGCTGTTGCATATGACCGTTCATTCATTAACCAAATCGGCGATTTTCGTTACTGTAGGACATGCCGCACAAATTGCCGGCACTCAAAAAATCGAGCAAATACGCGGTTTGATTAAAACCCAACCGCAAGTTGGCTGGGGATTGTTAATCGGTACTCTGGCTATTGCCGGATTTCCGCCATTTGGGGTTTTCACCAGTGAATTTCTGGTATTGCTGGCGACTATGCACAGCTACCCCTGGTTAACGCCTTTGTTATTGTTAGGTATCGGTATTGCCTGTGCCGGATTGTTTCGCAATATCCAGCCTATGGTTTATGGTGAACGACCTGAAGGGCAAAAGGCTGTCAAAGCCAATCTGTGGCCGGTGATGTTTCACCTGGTTTTGGTTCTTTGGCTGGGTCTGGCCATTCCAGACTCTTTGGCTAACTGGTTTACCCAGGCCACTATTTTAATTTCAGGGAGTGCGCCGTTATGAATGAACTCAAGTCCAATTGGCTCGAAACGTTGCAAACACAACTGGCAACAGCTGAAATCAAAGTAGATATCACCGTTGCCACCATCCCTCAATGGCAACTGTCCGCCAAGGATTGGCGTCATTTTGCTGAATTAGCCTGTCAGCAACAAATGCGATGGGCGGCAGGCTGGGCCGAGCAATCTCAGGATTTGTATATTATCAACGCCTGCTTTGAAAAACAGGGTGGATATTTATGGTGTCGTACTGTTGTTGACAGTAAGCATGCCGAGTTACCCTCTCAGGCTGGTGTTTATCCTGCAGCCAGCCGTAGTGAACGGCATACACAGGATATGTTTGGAATCCATTTTATAACACATCCTGATCATCGCCCGTGGATTCGCCATCAAGCCTGGAGCAAACATGAACATCCATTACGAAAGGATTTTCCGTTACAGGGTAACGCTGAAAAAGTGACCCCGGCAAATACCGATTATCAATTTTTGAAAGCGCGTGGCAGTGGCGTTTATGAGATTCCAGTCGGCCCGGTTCATGCCGGTATCATTGAACCCGGACATTTTCGCTTTCAGGCCGTCGGTGAAACGGTTTTGAATCTGGAAGAACGTTTGGGATATGTACATAAAGGCATAGAAAAAATTGCCGAAGGCCGCAGTCCTGAGGCGCTGGCTAAACTGGCCGGGCGAATTTCCGGAGATAGCACTGTTGCCCACAGCTGGGCCGCGTGCCGTGCTATGGAGCAGGCGGCAGAGATCAGTATTCCGCTTCGCGCCGCTTTTATTCGCGGTATTCTCTGCGAACGTGAACGAATCGCCAACCATCTTGGCGATATTGGTGCGATATGTAACGATGTGGGCTTTGCCTTTGCACAAATGCAGTTCAGTCGTTTGCGCGAACAATGGTTACGATGCCAAAACGAGATTTTTGGCCATCGGTTGTTGATGGACTGTGTTCTTCCCGGTGGCGTAAAAAATGATCTCTCCTCAGAACAATGTACAGCCATACTAAAGGAATTAGGTGTGTTACGGACTGAACTGGATGAAATTATTCCGGCTGTAGACTTGAATTCCTCGCTGGAGGATCGTTTATTGACCGCCGGATATCTATCTGAAGAAACAGCCACTGTTTTGGGTGCAGTGGGTTATGTAGGGCGAGCCAGCGGTCAGGATTTTGATGTGCGTCGGGATGCCGCTTATACGCCGTATGAGCAACTGAAATTTAAAGTGGCTGTGGAAAATCAAGGCGATGTCGCTTCAAGGGTATGGATACGGATTAAGGAAATATTCGCATCCTTAAAACTATTGTCGCAAATGCTTAAACAATTGCCAGAAGGTGAAATAAATATTCCCTGGAAAAAACCAGAGGGAAATAAGGAAGGATTGGCAATGATTGAAGGTTGGCGCGGCGAGATTATCAGTTATGTTCGTTTTGCTGATGATAATAGCATTAGTCGTTTTTATGCCAGAGACCCCAGCTGTCTTAACTGGCAGGCACTGGAGAAAATTGTATTGAACAATATCGTACCGGATTTTCCGGTCTGCAATAAATCCGTCAATGGTTCTTATTCAGGACATGATCTATAGAGGAATTCGATGTTAAGACTTTTTGTCAAAACTTTTAAAACCGGGGTCGTGACCGACCACTTTAAACGCCCGAATCAATCCGATCTGGATCAACTTGGGATTGAAGTAAAGCGTCATGTCGATAAATATTTTTCCGGAAGCTTGGCCATTCGTGCAGTCGATGCCGGTTCCTGTAACGGCTGCGAACTGGAAATTCATGCATTGAACAATCCATTATATGATGTAGAACGTTTCGGGGTTCATTTTGTCGCCTCACCACGTCATGCCGATGCCTTGCTGGTAACCGGCCCGGTATCGCGGCATATGCAAACCGCATTGTTGCGCACTTATGAGGCCACGCCAAATCCTAAATGGGTGATTGCCTGTGGCGATTGTGCTGTTTGCGGCGGTGAATTTGGGGTATCGTATGCCAGTTGCG
>CAYNIU010000023.1:0-26062 GCA_964397365.1 uncultured Methylomarinum sp.
ATCAGCTGGTTAAAGATGGTGTGGATGTTTTACATACCATAGGCGGCGATGATACTAATACCGCAGCGGCCGATTTGGCCGCTTTTTTGGCAAAAAACGACTATGGTCTGACGGTTATCGGCCTACCTAAAACTGTGGATAATGATGTATTTCCTGTCAGACAGTCTTTGGGCGCCTGGACGGCGGCTGAACAAGGGGCGCGTTATTTTCAGAATGTTGTGGCGGAAAACAATGCCAACCCGCGTATGTTGATTGTGCATGAAGTCATGGGGCGTAGTTGCGGTTGGTTGACTGGCGCTACCGCATTGGAATATCGCAAATTGCTTGATCGCGCCGAGTGGCTGCCGGAAATCGGTTTAGATCGGGCGGCGTTTGAAATTCATGGTATCTTTGTTCCTGAAATGGAAATTGATTTGACTGCTGAAGCCAAGCGTCTGCGTGACGTGATGGACAAAGTAGATTGTGTTAACATTTTTGTCTCTGAAGGCGCCGGCCTGGACGCGATTGTTGCCGAAATGCAGGCTCAAGGCCAGGATGTGCCTCGTGATGCTTTTGGGCATGTTAAACTGGATGCCGTTAATCCCGGTAAGTGGTTCGGAGAACAATTCGCTGACATGATTGGTGCGGAAAAAACACTGATTCAGAAATCCGGTTATTTTGCCCGGGCATCGGCGGCAAATGTTGAAGACATTCGTTTGATCAAATCTTGTGCTGATTTAGCGGTAGAATGCGCCTTCCGTCGTGAATCCGGTCTGATGGGGCATGATGAAGATAATGGAAATGTGCTGCGCGCCATTGAGTTTCCTAGAGTGAAGGGTGGCAAGCCTTTTGATATTGATACCGATTGGTTTACGCAAACATTGTTGGAAATTGGCCAAAGCAAAGGTGCGCGAGTCGAAGTCGGACATTAAGCTTGATTTTGGTTTGGAGAAAAAAAAGCCTGTCTTAAGACAGGCTTTTTTATTTGGACAAATAAAAGAAGTACAATGTCATTCACCGTTTTAATGTGAATATTATCAAATACAGTATGAAGCAAAAAAAATCAACGATTCGTCATCGTGGTATCTATCTCTTACCCAACTTGTTTACTACAGGCGCTATGTTCGCAGGGTTTTATGCCATAACTTCGGCGATTAACGGGCGTTTTGAGACCGCAGCCGTGTCATTGTTTGTTGCCATGATTTTGGATGGGCTCGATGGACGGGTGGCGCGTTTAACCAATACTCAAAGTGAATTTGGTGTTCAGTATGACAGTTTGTCGGACATGGTGTCCTTTGGCATTGCTCCGGCTTTGGTCATGTATATCTGGGCATTTGGCAGTCTTGGCAAATTGGGGTTATTTGCGGCCTTTGTTCATGCGGCAGGCGGTGCATTAAGGTTGGCCCGTTTCAATACTCAGGTAGAGGTGGCTGACAAGCGTTACTTCCAGGGACTGCCGAGTCCTGCGGCCGCAGCGATTCTGGCCGGTACTTTGTGGATCAGTATTGAGTATGGGTATGAGGTCGAAAATATTAAATATATTATACTGGTGATCACCATTATCACCGGTTTGTTGATGGTGAGTAATTTTCGTTATTCCAGTTTTAAAGAAATCGATCCGAAAAGGAAAGTGCCGTTTGTTGTTGCTATCGCTATCATGTTATTTATTGGTTTTGTGATGGCTCAGCCTCAAACCATGTTGTTTTTTCTGGCGGTGAGTTATGCGATTTCAGGGCCTTTGATCACTTTGATTCTGCGAAAAAAATGGCAAAATCGTAAGACTGAATCCTGATTATTGGACTTGTCGCCAGCATTGCAATGCAGTATAGTTGGAACATGAAAATCCAGAACAGACCAGCGCTGTATAGAAACAAATCTTCGTTCTACGATAAGGAATCGGTGTGTTTGTTATCTGCCTTTCTTTTCAGCCTCCTGCCCTGACGGGCAAAAATATCACTCTTTACAAAAAATAACCCGTTTCAGTCAGCCAACAAGGTTGATGCTTCTTCATGAATGGAGTACTCATGAAAGACAAATTAATTATTTTTGATACGACTTTGCGTGATGGTGAGCAAAGTCCCGGGGCGTCAATGACGCGTGATGAAAAAGTCAGAATTGCCAAAGCGCTTGAACGTCTTAAAGTGGATGTTATTGAAGCCGGATTTCCCGCAGCAAGTCCTGGCGACTTTGAGTCAGTTCAGGCCGTTGCCGAGACAATCAAAGATAGTACCGTATGCGGTCTGGCTAGAGCATTGGAAAAGGATATTGATCGCGCCGGTGAAGCCTTAAAAGGTGCAAACAGCGCCCGAATCCACACATTTATAGCCACCTCTCCTATTCATATGCAGATGAAGCTGCAAATGGAGTCCGAACAAGTCATTGAATATGCTGTTAAGGCAGTGAAAAGGGCGCGTCAATATACTGATAATATTGAATTTTCTCCAGAAGATGCCGGGCGTTCTGAAGAGGATTTTTTGTGTCGGATTCTGGAAGCGGTGATTGATGCCGGCGCCACGACACTGAATATTCCAGATACTGTCGGTTACAGTGTGCCACATCAGTTTGGTGAAACGATTGGTAATTTAATCAATCGGATTCCGAATTCCGACAAGGCGGTTTTTTCGGTGCATTGTCATAATGATTTGGGATTGGCGGTCGCTAATTCGCTGGCGGCAGTCATGAATGGCGCCCGGCAGATTGAATGTACTATTAATGGTCTGGGTGAGCGGGCCGGCAATGCTTCACTGGAAGAAGTTGTCATGGCGGTACGCACCCGGCAGGATGTTTTTCCCTGTTATACCGGTCTGGAGACCAGTGAAATTGTCACTTGCTCAAAATTGGTTTCATCTATTACAGGTTTTCCTGTGCAACCCAATAAGGCTATTGTTGGGATCAATGCTTTTGCACATGAATCCGGTATTCATCAGGATGGTGTTTTAAAGAGTCGCGAAACCTATGAAATCATGAAGGCTGAGGATGTCGGCTGGTCGGCTAACCGGATGGTATTAGGCAAGCATTCAGGACGTAATGCGTTTAAAAGCCGTATGACAGAATTAGGTTTCCAGTTCCATAGTGAAGCTGAATTGAATGATGCCTTTTTTCGCTTCAAACAGCTTGCGGACAAAAAGCATGAGATCTTTGATGAAGATTTACAGGCCCTTATTTCAGAAGTCAGTTTTTCAGCGGAGGAAGAAAACATCAAATTGATCGCCTTGAAAGTTTGTTCCGAAACCGGTGAAATACCAAATGCCATAGTCACTATCCGCGTTGGCAATGAGGAGCTGACCGGTAATGCCGGCGGTAGCGGCTCGGTCGATGCAAGTCTGAAAGCGATTGAGAGTTTGGTTAAAACGGGAGCTACGCTGGAATTGTATTCGGTCAATAATATTACAACCGGAACCGATGCCCAAGGCGAAGTGACTGTACGATTGGACAAAGCCGGACGGATTGTTAATGGCCTGGGTGCGGATACTGATATTGTTATTGCATCAGCCAAAGCTTATATCAATGCCGTTAACAAATTGCAATCATCAGAATACAGACAGCATCCGCAAACAGGGGATGTCTAAATATTACGATGGTTTCTGATTCCGGTATTGATGAATTTGTGCGTCTGCAATATTTGCAGGCAATGGGGATTGATGTATGGGTTCCTAGATCTGAGCTAACGGATATGTCGGTGAGGCGGCTTGATGATGAAGAGAATACAACTTCAGTCATCTCGAATAGGCAGGACTATTGGGCTGATTTAAATCATGAAGTCACAGTTTGTCAGAACTGCCAATTATGTAAAACCAGAACTCAAACTGTTTTTGGAAGTGGTAATCAGCAGGCAGACTGGATGTTTATCGGCGAGGCACCCGGGCAAAATGAAGACCAGGAAGGTAAGCCATTCGTGGGTAAAGCCGGGCAATTATTGACAGAAATGATTCGCGCTTTAGGAATGGACAGGGGGCAGGTATTTATTGCTAATATTCTAAAGTGCAGGCCACCGGGTAATAGAGATCCTAAAGCTGAAGAGATTGTTGCTTGTTCTGATTTTTTGCAACGACAAATTGCACTGGTTCAGCCAAAAATTATTCTTGCAGTCGGGCGGGTTGCCGCACAAAACCTGTTAAAAACTCAAGAACCTCTAGCAAAATTAAGGGGTGTTGAGCATAAACTGGATAACATACCGCTCATTGTGATATATCATCCGGCTTACTTGTTACGCTCCTTGTTAGAGAAGCGTAAAGCGTGGGATGATTTACAATTTGCAATCAGGACGTATGAACAATTATAAAGAGTAGATATGCGCAGGTTTTTAGAAAAAGTTAAAGACATGATAACCTATGATGCTGACCGGGAATTTTATGCCAAGGTGTTTCCAGGGTCAGTTTCCCGCCGGGATTTGATGAGAATCAGACGAATGGGAGCGGCTGACCTGGATTGTGTGTTAGACATAGAAGCAAAAAATTATAATTATCCCTGGTCTGAGAATATTTTTATGGACTGCCTCAGGGCAACAAATTATACCTGCTGGGTTTGTGAAGAAGCGGATCGTTCAGTTATAGGATATTGTATTGTGTCAACAGGCGCTGGAGAAGCTCATATTATGAATTTATGTGTAGATCCGGAGGTCCAGGGATTGGGTGCGGGGCGAAAGATGCTGGAACATATGATTAGTCAGATACGTTTGCAGGCGGAAACTGTTTTTCTGGAAGTCAGGCCGTCAAACTATAAGGCGATTAAGCTGTATAAAAGCTTGGGGTTTAATGAGATAGGCATTCGAAAGGGATATTATCCGGCAAAAAATGGCAGAGAAGATGCTGTTATGTTGGCGTTAGAATTAGTGCCAGTGTTGTGAATGTCTAAAAAAACTCCCTGGGTCAATTTCTGACAACAGGGAGGGAGAGTTAACAGCACTAAGGGAGCTGTTTATAAGGTTAACACAAGGAGGTAAAGAGTGCTTGTTTACTGGTTCGTTCTGTGACCAAAATCAATATTACTGAAAATTGCAGCAGTAGCAAACAGTACCGTCGAAACAATAAATGCACCTGAGATAAAACCAAAAATGCCGATGATAAATAACAGACCGTTAAAAATATCTTTTTGCAAGTTGTTCATTGTCGATTTCTGAAATAAGTTTAAGTTGGGTCTACTATACCGGTGCGAAAAGGTGTTTACAATACAGGTTTGTAGAGACAGATTGTTTCTTAATGGTGTTTAATTGTCAGGGGCGCTGATTTATTCAGCACTTCCTTGGTAAACTTTTTTGGAAGAAGCTTTATTGTATTGTTGCATTGAGTCATTCGGATTTTTAATCATTGACGACAATGTAACGCTATGGTTTTTGTTGTCTGGAATCGTCTATAGTCCGACAGCCTACTAGGATTATGAGTAGCGTCAAATTGTTGACGTAATGATCTTAACTTGCTGTAAATCAAGTTAAAAATAAAATGGTTTGATTATTGCTTATCTGATAGTAATGACATTATTGATCAGATGTGAATACAGTGAATAATCAGAAAATACAAAAAACCGAACGCCTGACCGATGCATTTCGGCTGTTTAATCAGCTTTCCCAAAATCTGAGTGATTCTTATCAGGGACTCGAAGCGCAAGTGGCAAAGCTGACCCGGGAGCTTGCGGCAGTGCGTAGCGAAAGACTTAACACGCTGATTGAAAAAGAAAAGATAGCCGGGCGTTTGCAGCAGATTTTAGCTGCCTTGCCTGCCGGTGTAGTAGTTTTGGATGTCGAAGAACGGATTGTAGATTGCAATAGCCATGCCCTTGAGTTTTTAGGTGAACCCTTGATTGGTCAGCTTTGGCCGGATGTGACTCAAAACAGTTTGTTAGCAGGCTTTGACAATCCTCATGAGCGTCAATTGCAAGATGGGCGGCGCATTAGTATTATCCGCAATTTTTTAAATAATGAGAGTGGACAGATTATTCTTCTCTCTGACATCAGTGAATTACGGTCATTACAAGACACGCTGGCCCAGCAAAAACAACTTTCGGCTATGGGCGAGATGGTGGCGAGTATGGCTCATCAGGTAAGAACGCCTCTGGCCACTGCTATTCTCTATGCTTCGCAGATGCATAAAGCAAATATTGCCAATGAAAAGCGACAGCAGTTTTCAGTCAAAATTCTGGAACGCTTGCATTATCTTGAGCGTCAGGTTAACGATATGTTAATTTTTGCCAAACAAGGCAGAATGACTATGGGAACATTTTCATTGGCAAATTTATTGACTCTTATCGAGGAAAATGTAGATGAACTGAATATAGAATTTTTCCTGAAAAACAGGGTATCAATAGATAGCATGTTAGGTAATGAAGATGCATTGTGTGGCGCCTTTATGAATCTTATCAATAATGCTGTTGAAGCCTTTACCGGATCCGGGAGGATTGTGATGACGGTAGAGCAGTTGAACAAAAGTAGCTTGAAAATCACCGTTCAGGATAATGGACCCGGAATCTCGGCTCAACAGCAACAACGTCTTTTCGAACCTTTTTATAGCACTAAGGTAAATGGCACGGGTTTGGGGCTGGCTGTGGTGGACAGTGTAGTCAGAGCGCATAGAGGATCAATACAGTGTCAATCAACACCAGGAAAAGGAACCGTTTTTACGGTGGTTTTGCCTTGTATCAGTCAATATTCGGTTACGTTATCTACCGCAGTCGGCGGTGTTGAAGATAAGGAGAATAATTATGAAACAGTATGATGTACTTATTGTTGAGGATGATTTGGCTTTGTGTGAGGCGCTGAGCGATACGCTGGAAATTGAAGGATATAGCGTTATTGCCGCCGGCAATGGTACTGAAGCATTAACCAAGCTGAGCAAGTACGGTTTTAAATTAGTGGTCAGTGATGTACAGATGCCAGTAATGGATGGTTTTCAATTGCTTCACAATATGCAGAATAGGCGCATACAGGTTCCGGTATTGTTGATGACCGCTTTTGGTACCATTCCCAAGGCTGTAGAAGCTATGCAGGCCGGGGCTGTGGATTATTTGATTAAACCATTTGAGGCGGCAATGCTGGTGGAGAAGGTAGCCGGTCTCTTTGCGGGTTGTGTCGGGATGGTTCATGATCGGGTGATTGCAGATGAAAAAATGAAAAAACTCTATGATTTGTGCGCTAAAGTGGCGAAAACCAATGTGACAGTTTTACTGGAAGGAGAGAGTGGAACTGGTAAAGAAGTTCTAGCCCGATATATTCATCAAAATTCGATAAATCATAATGGCCCTTTTGTGGCGATAAACTGTGCTGCCATTCCGGAAAATATGCTGGAGGCAATGTTGTTCGGGTATGAAAAAGGGGCTTTTACCGGGGCGGTGCAAACATCGCCAGGAAAATTTGAACAGGCTCAGGGCGGCACTTTGCTGCTGGATGAAATTTCAGAAATGGATGTGGTATTGCAGGCCAAGTTACTCAGGGTGTTACAGGAAAAAGAAGTTGAACGGCTTGGTGGTCATAAAAAAATCCCATTAAATGTCAGGGTTCTGGCAACAACAAATCGTAAGTTAAAGCAATATGTTGAAGAAGGGCGTTTTCGGGAGGATTTGTATTATCGGTTGAGTGTTTTTCCTATTAAAATACCGCCTTTACGAGAACGGATTAGTGATATATTGTTGCTGGCAAAGGAGTTTTTGCTGAAACATAATGATAACGGCAAGGTTTTACCCGTTTTAGAGGCATCGGCAATTGAAAGACTGCAACATTACCGTTGGCCCGGTAACGTCCGGGAGCTTGAAAATGTGATGCAGAGAGCGTTGATTTTACAACAAAATGGCTGTATCGGGGTTGATGAACTGATATTTGAGGAAGCCTTTCAAATGCCAGAAAGCTGGTCTATAGAACCTGTTCAAAGCGATATTCAAGATAATCATGACAGCAGAAAAAAGGAAGTGGTGAAGCTGGAAGAAGGGGTTAGATCGGCAGAGGAAAAAATTATTTTACAAACCTTGGATGAAGAAAATGGCAGTCGCAAGAATACTGCGGAAAAGCTAGGCATCAGTCCACGTACGCTGAGATATAAAATAGCCAGAATGAAGGAATCGGGCGTCGCTGTTCCCTGTTAATATGGCCTGGAAAGTGCTTCTTTAAAAATGAGTAGAGAAATGACGGATTGTTTAGTGGGGAAACATTATGACTGAGATGAATGTTAATCAGGTATTGGCGCAAATGAGGGCGATGTCAATTGAGGCGACAAATAAACCTCAAGAGACTGATAACAACACAGATTTTTCAGCAATGCTGAAACAGTCTATTGATGCTGTCAATGATACACAAAAAGCTTCGGGACGGTTATCGAAAGCCTTTGAAATGGGGGAATCTGACGTTAGTTTGGCGGAGGTCATGATTGCTTCACAGAAAGCCGGAATCTCTTTCCAGGCAATGGTGCAGGTGCGAAATAAGCTGGTCGAGGCTTATAAAGATGTTATGAATATGCCGATGTAGGCAGGCGCTTAAACGATGAGTGAGCAAAATAACAGCAGCACAGTTGATTTGGACGCTGTGACTCAACTGACAACAACAGAAGACCACCTTCATCCGGCAATAAAAGGTCTGGCCGATTTATCGGTAACCAGGCAGATTGGCTTGATGCTGGGATTGGCGTTGAGTGTTGCCATAGGCGTTGCTGTGGTGTTGTGGTCACAGACTGCTTCCTATGATTTGCTTTTTAGCGGTATTGCCGAGCAGGATTCGGCTGAAATTATTGATGTTTTGGAAAAAATGGGAGTTGATTACCAGATAGACACCGGGTCGGGTGCGATAATGGTGCCGACTGACGACGTCCGGGAATTGAAGTTGAAACTGGCCGCGCAGGGGTTGCCTAGAAGCACTAGTATGGGATATGAGTTGTTGGATAAAGAATCGGGTTTTGCGACCAGTAAAAATGTTGAATTAATGCGTTTTCAACGGGCTCTGGAAGGAGAAATCGCCCGAACTATTATGACCATACAGAATGTTAAATCAGCCCGGGTTTTGTTGGCATTACCGAAACAATCCGTGTTTGTTCGCAAACAGAAAAAACCCAGCGCTTCCGTTGTTATTAATTTATATCAAGGTAGAACTCTGGAAAAAGAACAAATAGAGGCGGTCGTTCATCTGGTGGCATCCAGTGTGCCTATGTTGGAAGCAGGGCAAGTAACGGTGGTTGATCAGAAAGGTCGTTTACTCAACAGCAAGGGGTCTTCAGGGGATATGTATTTGAGTTCAAAGCAGTTTGAATACAAAACAAATATCGAAGAACATTTAATGGAGCGGATTCAGAATATTCTGACGCCGATAGTGGGCGCCGATGGATTGCGAACTCAGGTTTCGGCAGATGTTGATTTTACCGTAACAGAAAAAACTCAGGAGATGTTTAATCCTGATTTACCGGCATTGAGAAGTGAACAAACTTTGGAAGAACAAAGTAGTTTATCGGCAATTCAAGGCGTTCCCGGGGCGTTGTCAAATCAGCCGCCTCCAACAGGTGTGGCGCCGGAAGTGGCCAGCGGAGCGGAAACTCAGGAAAAAACTGAATCACCGTCATCAGTCAGTAAAAGTGCAACCCGTAATTTTGAACTGGATAAAACCATTACCCATACCCGTCTGTCTACAGGGATATTGAGACGTTTGTCAGTTGCCGTCGTCGTTGACAATAAAAAAATCAGGCAGGCAGAAGGTGAGGTAAGCAGTCAGCCTTATTCGCAAGAGGATCTGAACCAGTTGAATACATTGGTTAAGCAGGCTGTTGGTTTTGACAGTAGACGGGGAGACCAGGTGATAGTGACTAATGTAGCGTTTAAAGCCATTGATGAATTGGAGCCATTGCCGCCGACGCCATTATGGGAGCAAGGCTGGTTTCTTGACGCACTTAAACAGTTGGCTGCTGTTGCGGTGGTGTTGTTTCTGGTTTTTGGCGTGTTGCGTCCAACAATGAAAGGGTTGGTCGGCAGGCAGGAAGATGAGGCTTTGGCGGCAGAATTAGCCCGGGTTCAGGCTGAAGCTGAAGCAATGGGTGGAATGGTCAAATTTGATGAAAATGGCAAGCCGATTGCAGTGCCGGTTGGTGAGGATGAGGAAGAGGACGAATTGGCTTTGACGGCGGGTGCTGAAGATTTGCTGTTGCTGGATGCGCCACAAAGTTATGAAAAACGTTTGGAATATGTTCGTAAACTGATTGATGAAGATCCGAAACTGGTTGCACAAGTGTTGAAAGGGTGGTTGAAAGAAGATGGCTGAGGATTCAAAGAGTTTGACATTTCCTGAGCAGGCCTCATTATTATTGTTGTCCGTGGGGCAGGATAGAGCGGCCAGTGTGTTGAAAAACATGGGGCCCAAGGAAGTGCAAACGATAGGGGCAACCATGGCGAGGCTGGAAGCCATTACTTCTGAAATGGTTGATGCCGTCTTGGAGACATTTATTGTCCAGGTTAAAGATGAAACTGGATTAGGCATGGATTCAGATGAATATATCCGCAATATGTTGACGAATGCGCTTGGTGCAGACAAGGCCGGCAGTATTATTGATCGAATTTTATTGAGCGCTAACAGTAAAGGTATTGAACAATTAAAGTGGATGGATACGCGCTCAATTGCTGATCTGATTCGTCTTGAACATCCGCAAATCATTTCCATTATTTTGTCTCTTCTGGATGCCGACCAGGCGGCTGAGGTATTGTCTCTTTTACCTGAGAATATGCGTTCAGATATTCTTATGCGGATTGCCACTTTGGAAGGCGTGCAACCGGCGGCGTTGAAAGAGCTGGATGAGATGATGGAAAAACAACTGACAGGCAGTGACAGTGTTAAATCATCTGCTATAGGCGGGGTTAATGCTGCCGCTAATATACTGAACTTCATAGATAGCTCAATTAGTGAAGTGATGATGGAAGACCTGAATGAAAACAACCCTGGTTTAGGGCAGGAAATACAGGATAAAATGTTCGTTTTTGAAGATCTTGCAGCGGTTGATGACCGGGGCATACAGACATTGCTGCGAGAAGTTTCCACCGATCAGTTGTTGTTGGCGTTGAGAGGGGTTGATGACGAACTTAAGGAAAAAATATTTGGCAATATGTCAAAACGGGCGGCTGAAATGTTGCGTGATGATCTGGAAGCGGCGCCGCCGACTAAATTGAGCGAAGTGGAAGCGGCGCAAAAAGATATTCTGGCAATTGCTAAAAAACTGGCGGATTCCGGCGAACTTTCTTTAGGTAGTGGCGGTGGAGATGAGCTTGTCTAAAAGCTTAAAGTTTTCACAAGTCGAACTGGAGGCTCTGGATACCTGGACGGGGCTGGAGGATTTTAGCAATGGCCACTCAGAAATGCTGGAGGATGATGAAGCCAGAATGCTGACGGTTGATGAAATCGAAGCAATGCAAAAGCAGGCTTATGATGAAGCTTTTGAACAAGGCCGGCAGGAAGGTTGGCAACAGGGCAGGGAAGAAGGCTTTCAGCAAGGTAAGAAGGAAGGTTTTCAACAGGGAATGGATGAAGGATTTAAAAAGGGATATGACGATAACGTCCAGCTGTTACGCAAGCAGGCGGCTGAATTTGTGAGTTTGTTGGAGTCTTTAAGTGAACCTTTTAAAAAATTGGATGATAGGGTTGAACGTGAATTGGTTAACCTTTCCATTGGTATTGCCAGCCAGTTAGTGCGTCGGGAAATTAAGGTTGATCCCGGGCAGATTGTGGCGGTAGTCAAAGAAGCGGTGAATGCTTTGCCGTTGGCGACACAAAAAATCACTCTGAAACTGCATCCTGAGGATGCTGAACTGGTTCGTTCTGCTATGCAGTTAGATGATATGTCAGCGCAGTGGCTGATTGATGAAGATCCATTGATTACTCGCGGTGGTTGTAAAGTGGAAACCGGAGTATCTCATGTTGATGCGACTGTGGAAAATCGTCTTGCTGCCATTGTTGCAACTATTCTGGGGGGCGAAAGGCAAGAGGATAAGCAGGAATGATTCCAGTCGCTGACCGGACTGAAAAATGGCTGGGTCGGCTGAAACCCTATATCAACAGATTGGCTGACCCTCCAGAATTGATTGTGGAAGGCAGGTTGTCACGAATGGTTGGACTGACGCTGGAAGCGGAGGGGTGCCGGGCGCCGATTGGATCTTTGTGCCAGATAGAGACCAAAACCGGAAAAAAGATTGGAGCTGAAGTCGTTGGCTTTGCCGGTGGTCGGGTTTTTTTAATGCCGACCGGGGATACCTATGGTCTGGAGCCGGGGTGTCGGGTGATTCCATTAGGTACAAACAGTTTGGCAAAAGTTGGCTTTGGGTTGCTAGGGAGGGTATTGAACGGTGCTGGCGAGGCACTGGATAATAAAGGGTTATTGGATACCGATGCAAAAGTTTATTTATCTGGAGAAACGATTAATCCTTTGGCACGAAAACCGATTCGTGAGCCGCTTGATGTGGGTGTTAGGGCTATCAATGCTTTGTTCAGTGTCGGTCGTGGTCAGCGGATGGGATTGTTTGCCGGAACGGGGGTAGGTAAGAGTATATTGTTGGGAATGATGACCCGATTCACAACGGCGGATATTGTAGTTGTTGGGCTTATTGGCGAACGGGGACGGGAAGTGAATGAATTTGTCTTGAAAATACTTGGTGATGAGGGTATGAAAAGAGCTGTAGTCGTTGCTTCGCCGGCAGACGACTCACCGTTAATGAGGGTTCATGGCGCATTGCTGGCGACCAGTATTGCGGAATATTTTCGGGATCAGGGATTGGAGGTATTGTTGCTGATGGATTCGCTGACCCGATATGCTCAGGCCTATCGGGAGATCGCCCTGGCAATTGATGAGCCTCCGGCGACAAAGGGATATCCGCCTTCAGTTTTTGCCAAGTTGCCACAGTTGGTGGAAAGAGCCGGGAATGGTGATGCCGAGGGTGGTTCCATTACGGCCTTTTATACAGTGCTTGCTGAAGGAGATGATACTAATGACCCTATTGCCGATGCCGCTCGTGGTGTCCTGGACGGACATATCGTATTGTCCAGAGATTTGGCTGAAGCGGGGCATTTTCCAGCTATTGATATTGAGGCGTCAATCAGTCGGGTTATGCCTGATATTGTAGAGACAGAGCATTTGCAATTGGCTAGGGAGCTGCGGAAGTTGTATTCAGTTTATCAGAAAAATAAAGACTTGATCAGTGTAGGCGCTTATCAAACTGGGTCGGATCCCAGAATTGATCGGGCTATTCAAAAAAATCAGGATATTATGGAGTTTTTGCAACAGGATATGAATGAGGTGGTCGATATTAGTCGAAGCTTGGAGGAATTGAGTGTGTTGTTGAGCGAAAGGAATGGGTAAATGAAAAAATCTGAGCGCTTACAGGTTATTATTGATATTCATGAATTGCAGGAAAGACAGGCTTTGGAAAAATTGGGAGCCTGTCAGCAGCAACGGCAGTCTTTGATGGAACAATTAAAGAATTTGCAGGATTATCGGCAGGAATATCAGAAAAAATATGGAGAGATTAATGGTTCGGGAATGGATATTGCCCGGTTAAAGGAGTTTCGCGCTTTTATTTGCAAGCTGGATATGGCTGTTGAGGCCCAGCAACGCATGGTGGAATCAAAAAATAAAGAATTAATAGAACTTCGCAAAGTCTGGGAGCAAAAACATCAAAAGACCAAAAGCTTGCAAAAGGTGAGCGCAAAGGCGACGAAAGAGGAATTCAGGTTGGAAAATAAACGAGAACAAGCGGTGCAGGATGATCGCGCTTCTCGTGGCGGCAGGAAGTCTGGTATAGAAAATGCTTGAAACCTGTTAAGGTTATTGGAGAGTGATTATGAATATTCAAGCATCAGGCTTATTCTCAAAGTTTTCCGGCATTGATGGGCTGGAAAATATGCAGCAATCGTTATTGCAGTTCCAGGGAGTGGGGTTAACGGAAGAGTTTGCAGCGGCTTTACAGGGGCAGATCAATTTGTTGCAACAACGACAAGACAAGTTGCAATTGACCGGGCAGCAAAATATTAATCTGAGTCAATTGCAGGAGTTTGCCGCAGTATTAGGCAAAGGATTGCCGGAAGCAAAAGGAGTGGTGGATATTGATCTTGAAAAAACCATGCAGGCGCTTGACGATATTTTGAAAAATATTGATGCTGTTAATAGTGATGAAGAGAAAGCGGCTGATTCGTTAATGAAGTTAAGTGGAGATCAGTTGAGGTTGGCTGCTGATAAAACTGCAAATCTTGTCATTAAAAATAAAAACTTCGATGACAACAATCAAGAAGAAAACTTGCTGGTGGCCGGTTATGATGTGCAGAATGATGCTGTAAAGCAGGCACTGACTATGGAGGCTGGATTGGTAAGCGACAAGGTGGTCAATAATTCGGATGTCGGGGTCGCGGATAAATTGTCTGATGGATTGGTAAAACGCGCATTATTGCTGGTCGACAAAAAAAATAATTCGGTTGTGCAGACTAATGGATTGTTGGAGCAGGCCGTTGCAATGCCTGAAAATAATAAGGCTAATGATATGATGGAGCAGAACAGTTCCTTTCAAAAAACAGAGATGGCAGCGCTCTTGGATGCAGAAAAAAAACAAAAGGAGTCGGAAATTCTGGATGGGAAAGGAAGCGTTGATTTGGGGGTAGATAAAATACAATCGAAAATGGCCGCCGATCTGGCTGTTTTAAATCGAGCTGTTAACAATAATGGAAGCAAGGTGGAAATTCCTGATATGACGAAGTATTTTGCCCAGCCTGGATGGGATAAAGAATTTTCTGAAAAAGTGGTGTGGATGACAAAGCAAGCCGTACCTTCGGCAGAACTTAATTTGAATCCCAGAAATCTAGGGCCGGTTTCAATAAGAGTAGAGGTCAGTCAGGATCAGGCGTCTGTTGCTTTTACCACCCAGCATGCGCTAGTCAAGGAGGCTATTGATGCAGCCATGCCGAGACTGAGGGAAATGTTAAATGCTCAGCAATTGAACCTGGTGGATGTCAATGTTTCCCAGCAGCAATCAGAGCAAAAACAATCTCAGGGCTTTTTTCAGATGGCTGAAAACCAGCAAGGGCAAAAAGGAATACAACAAGCTGGGGATGACTTTGAGAGCGATACGGACAAGGCTGTAGTTTCAGTTGTGAATGAAATAGAAGCTGGGCGAGCTATTGCCGGTAAAGGTATTTTGAGTATTTTTGCATAAAACCAAAAAGAACTTTGCAAATTAAGTTATAAATTTCTATAATAGTCTGTTTTATGGGGCTTTATGTCCTGACCTTGCTTCATCGCTGCCTAAGACGCAGCGGGAGGCTGACCCGAAAGGAGAAAACATGCGACATTATGAAATTGTCTTTTTAGTACACCCGGATCAAAGCTCTCAGGTTCCGGCAATGATTGATCGATACAAAACGACTATTGAAGACGCTTCTGGAAGTATTCACCGACTGGAAGACTGGGGGCGTAGGCAATTGGCATATCCAATAAAAAAAATCCATAAAGCTCACTATGTGTTAATGAATATCGAATGTGATCAGGCGACTCTGGATGAACTGGAAAGCGGGTTTCGTTTCAATGATGCAATTTTGCGTAGTATGACTATTGCGGTTAGGGAGGCTGTCACCGAGCCATCTGCAATTGTCGCGGCGGAAAAGAAAGTGGCGGAAGCTAAATCTCAAGAAGAGAATAAGGTTGCTGCGTCAGAAGAAAAGAAAGAATCTGCGGAAACCGAATAACTAAACTTATTGGAAACGAGAATTATTATGGCACGTAACATGAGACGTAAAAAATCCTGTCGATTCAGCGGTGAGGATGCAGTCGTCATTGATTATAAAGATCTGGATTTATTAAGCGAGTATGTTTCTGAGACTGGGAAAATCACGCCGAGTCGTATTACAGGAACCAGTGCAAAGTATCAAAGACAGTTGGCAACAGCTATTAAGCGGGCGCGTTATATCGCGCTGTTGCCTTACTGCGACGCGCATAAATAGTCTTATACGAGAGTAAAAGTGAAATTTCTGGCAGGCTATATTATGAAAGGGCGGGTTCAGGCCATGACGGTCGCTAGCTCTTTAGCCCTGCTGTCTTTGCTTTTTCCTCCCGTCAGTATCGTAAGTTCAGCCTCTGTTGCCTTGGTCACGCTAAGGCGGGGAGCAGGTGAAGGTATATATATACTGATTATTTCCTGTCTGGCGACTGCACTATTAGGCGTGTTGTTGTTTGGCAGTTACCAGTTTGCTTTATTGTATGGTCTGGTATTATGGTTGCCCGTCTGGTTGATTTCCATCGTCTTGAGGGAAGGACAGCAGTTGTCCGTTGCGGTTGAAATAGCAGTTGTATTGGGGGCGTTGGGTGTTCTGGGGTTTTACCTTTATCATCCTGAACCCGCCACATTTTGGAATGGCGTATTGAAGCAGATGATGAGACCCATGATGAATGACGCGACCGATGTACCGCTTGATGAACTCAGGCGCTCGCTAGACCACTTTGCCCGGTTGATGACGGGCGCTGTTGCGGCAGGAACTGTTTATGGGATGTTGTTTGGCCTGTTTCTGGGTAGATGGTGGCAGGCGATTTTGTTCAATCCAGGCGGTTTTAAGGCTGAGTTTTTAGCACTGAGGACTCATCCCCAGTTGGCAATAGCCACCATTGTAATTGTCTTGACGGCTTTGCTTGTATCAGGTACGTTTGCCGAAATTTGCTGGAATATTGTGGTGTTGCTTTTTGTATTGTATGCAGTTATTGGTACTGCTGTGCTGCATGCTACTTTTTCCAGGCTGAAAAACAGCCGTTTTATGGTGCCGTTTTTATACATTACGTTGCTGCTGATTCCACATGTGGCGATTGCGGTGGCTATGTTTGGGTTGGGCGATACATGGCTGAACTTACGGAATAAAATTTCAAATAAAGAGGACGTGTGAAGGCGTCTGCTAATTCGACAAAAAGTCGATAAAATGAGGTATTGAACGATGGAAGTCATTCTTCTGGAAAAAATAGCGAACCTGGGGAACCTGGGTGATAAAGTAACCATTAAAGCGGGTTACGGTAGAAATTACCTGATGCCACAAGGTAAAGCCGTTGCCGCTACAGCGGAAAAAATCAAAGAATTTGAAGCGCGCCGGGCCGAATTGGAAAAGGTGGCAGCAGAAAAATTGGCGGCTGCACAGGCTCGTGCGGAAGTTTTAGAAAAGCTGGAAGTGTTGATTACGCATAAAGCCGGTGATGAAGGTAAATTATTTGGTTCTGTTGGTACGCAGGCTATTGCAGAAGCGATAACGGCGGCAGGCGCAAAAATTGATAAAAATGAAGTGCGCTTGCCAGACGGCGTAATTCGCCATATCGGGGATTATGAAATTAACATTAATCTGCATACCGATGTGGTTGTCGCTGTATCGGTTAAAGTTGCAGCCGAGTAAATTAAAGGCTGTGCCGCTTTTTAAGCTTATTTTTCTATAACTGATATGATCATCGTAACCGGTGGCGCTGGTTTCATTGGGAGTAATCTGGTGCTGGGCCTGAATCAGCGAGGTTGCGATGATATTTTAGTCGTCGACCATCTGACAAACGGGGTTAAATATAAGAACTTGGTTGAATGCCGTATTGCAGATTATCTCGACAGGGAAGTTTTTCTGAAGAAGCTGCAACAAGGTTTTTTTCAGACTGAAACTATTGAAGCCATTTTCCATCAGGGAGCCTGTTCTACAACCACTGAGTGGGATGGGCGCTACATGATGGAAAACAATTATGAATACAGTAAAGTACTGTTTCATTATTGTCAGCAGCATAAAATTCCTTATATCTATGCTTCCAGCGCCGCCGTATATGGTGAGGATAAACACTTCAAGGAAGAATGGGCGTATGAAGGGCCGCTGAATGTTTACGGCTATTCAAAGTTTCAGTTTGATCAATATGTACGTCGATTTCAGACGCAACTGACAGCCCAGGTGGTTGGTTTGCGTTATTTTAATGTTTACGGTCCCAGAGAAGCGCATAAAGGCAGTATGGCCAGTGTGGCCTTTCATTTAAATAAGCAAATCAAAGAATCCGATAGCATCCGTTTGTTTGAAGGTTGTGACGGATATGCTGACGGTGAGCAGCGTCGTGATTTTGTTTATGTGGGCGATGTGGTCGATATCAATTTATGGTTTCTGGATCATCCTGAGGTATCGGGTATCTATAATACCGGAACAGGCCGTTCACAAACTTTCAATGATGTGGCTAATGCAGTGATTGCCTATCATCAGCGCGGTAAAATTGAATATATTCCTTTTCCTGAACATCTGAAAGGCTGTTATCAGAGTTTTACCGAGGCTGATTTAAATAATTTGCGTGCTATTGGCTGTGATCATTCATTTAAAACAGTAGAGCAAGGTGTTCGTCTTTATATGGAATGGTTAAATCAATAAAGACATTCCTGTAGAATAAGCTTGCTTATTCATGAGGTTAAAATCTTTATGCGATCACTGTACACCGTTGTTTTTTTTCTGTTACTTCCTTTCATTCTATTACGCCTGTATTGGCGAGGCATTAAAGCGCCGGAATATCGTAAGCGCTGGTTGGAGCGGCTGGCCATTTATTCTAAGCAATATCCGCAACAGGTTATCTGGTTTCATGCAGTTTCAGTAGGCGAAGCGGAAGCGGTTTTTCCGTTAGTTAAAAGGATGCAGCAGCAACATCCCCTTGCACATTTTCTGGTCACCTCCACTACGCCGACCGGTTCAGCACGTATTCAGGCGGTGTTGGCAGATTCTGTGGAACATGTTTACCTGCCTTATGATTTGCCATTTATCGTCAAACATTTTCTGAAAATTTTCAAGCCCCAAATGGCTGTATTTGTGGAAAAGGAAATCTGGCCAAATTTATTTACTCAATGTAGTGAGCAAAATATTCCTTTATTTATTATCAATGCGCGTTTGTCGGCAAATTCCGCCAAAGGATATAAAAAAATCAGATCGCTGGTCTCGCCGGTATTAAATCATGTTACGGCTGTGCTCACGCAGACTCAGGAGGATTGCGACAGGTTTGTCGAAATTGGTGCTTCGGCAGAGAAGACCCTTGTGGCGGGTAATATCAAGTTTGATATGACTTTATCCGAAAAGCTTGTCGTGCAAGGCCGATTGTTGAAAAGACAGTTATTTGCCGGACGTTTTGTCTGGGTCGTTGCCAGCACTCATAAAGGTGAGGATGAAATCTTTGTTGATATTTACCGGCAATTAAAAACTGAACTGCCAGAACTTATTTTGTTAATAGTACCTCGACATCCTGAGCGTTTTCGCACTGTGCAGCGTATAGCTGAAGAAAGGCAACTGAAAACCATCATGCGCAGTAGTGGTGATTACTGTACTACGGAAACAGATGTTTACATTGCCGATACTATGGGAGAATTGAAAATGCTGTATGCAACTGCGGATATTGTTTTTGTGGGCGGTAGCATGGCGCCAATAGGTGGTCATAATATCCTGGAGCCGCTCGCCGTTGGTTTGCCGGTAATGTTCGGGCCACATATGATTAATTTTAAAGAGATTACAGAAAATGTTCTGGCAATGCAGGCAGCGGTGCAGTGCCAGAATAAACATGAAGTGATTAAAACAGTGAAGCGTTTGTATAATGATGCTGGGTTCAGGCGAACTCTGACAGAAAATGGAATACAATTCCTGACCTTGAATCAAGGCGCTATAGATAGAATATTTGCTATACTGGATAAGAGTTTTGTCGGATCACGTTTCTCAGAGTCAAGTACGAAATAACTATTGTACTGAACAGTCTCCGTTTTTATGGGTTGCATTATTGGAAATTTACGTTTAGCTGTTCAAAAGCTCATCTGTGATGAATCTATATTGTGATCTTACCCATCAGTACAAAAATGCTTCTGGGTTAATTTTCAGACTTGTTTCTTGGCAATTATTATTCTTCCTTAATATTACTTAGCAATTGACAGAGATTGATTAATAAATTTAAAACGGCAATCAATAAATTACCTGAAGATGCACGCTCAGAAGTCGGAGACAATTGCAATCGGTTTGTTGAAATACTGCAGCGTCAAAATCTAAAATTGCCGGATGTCCCCAGGTTTTATGATTCTGTACCTGTCGTGTGGTATTGCAGCCAGTTTGTTGTTGCCAGTTGTCTGCGTATGCCGGATATGTTGATTGACTTGCTGATCAGTGGCGACTTGTTGTCGGCAGAACATCGTAGCCAATATAAACTCAATATTGAAGACGTTGAGAATGAGCAGGAATTAATGTGTGTGCTGAGAAAATTCCGGCGACGGGAAATGGTGCGTATTGCTTGGAGGGACTTGTCTGGATGGGCCGATTTGGATGAAACGCTGCGCGACCTGACGGCGTTGGCCGAAATCTGTATTCAAACTGCACTAAAGTATCTTTATCAGAAAGCTTGTAAACGTTATGGAACTCCCACGTTAGAAGATGGAACACCTATTAATATTGTCGTATTGGGCATGGGCAAACTGGGTGCTTGGGAACTAAATTACTCTTCTGATATTGATTTGATTTTCGCTTATGCTGAAGATGGCGTTTTGAATGATCGTAAAGAAATCACCTATGGTGAATTTTTTACTCGTATGTGTCGGTCATTGGTCAAAGCATTGGATGAAATTACCGTTGATGGATTTGTTTTCAGAACCGATGTGCGTTTACGTCCGTTTGGCGACAGCGGCCCGTTGGTTATGACCTTTGAAGGTATGGAAAACTATTATCTGACACAGGCTCGGGAATGGGAACGATACGCTATGATTAAAGCCAGACAGGTGGCTGGCGATTATATCAACGGCAAAAAGTTGACTGCGATGATCAGGCCCTTTGTTTATCGGCGTTATCTGGATTATGGCGCTTTTGAGGAGCTGCGGTCGTTAAAATTTCAGATTACCCGGGAGCTAAGACGTAAAGACCGCATGGAAAACATTAAGCTGGGTCCTGGGGGTATCAGGGAAATAGAATTTATCGGGCAGGCTTTTCAGTTAATCCGTGGTGGTAATGAGCCTGAGTTGCAGCAACGTGAAATTTTAAAAATCCTCAATGTGTTGGAACAACAAGGACTGATAGCTAAAGAGGAGAGCGATATTTTATGTTCAGCATATAAATTTTTGCGGCGGGTGGAAAATCATATTCAGCAGTATCAGGACAGGCAAATACATGATTTGCCAATTGATTCGCGGATGCAAAAGGTTCTGGCTTATTCTATGGGGTATTCCGATTGGCTCTCATTTAAACAGGCGTTAGATCAGATCAGAAATGATGTCCATGTCATTTTTGATGGGGTTTTTTCGTTGTCCGAACAGCGGCAGAAACAACGGACTTCATGCATAATTTGGACAGGACAGGCAGGCGATGAACAGATGCTGAAATATCTGGAGGAATATGGTTTTCAGCATGGTTGCGATACTTTGAAGGCAATACAAAACTTAAAACAGTCACATGCGGTAAAACGATTAAGTACAAAGGGTACAGCTGTTTTGGAGCGGCTTGTTCCGAGAGTGATTGAAGCGGTACGCGATGTTGAAAACCAGGATGAAACATTAAGACGTTTATTGGTATTGTTCGAGGCTGTGGCCGGTAGAAATGTCTATTTATCACTGTTGGCTGAAAACCCGGAAGCATTGGCGCAACTGGTGCGGTTGGTTTCTGCCAGTTTGTGGATTTGTGAATATCTGGCTAAGTATCCAGTATTGTTTGATGAATTGTTGGATGTGCGCTCGTTATATGAACCTTTGCAGAAACAGGATTTGGCTCGGCAAATAGCCCGGGAGCTGGACAAGGTTTCAGTGCAGGATAGTGAGCAGTTAATGATTATCCTCCGACAATTTAAGCATTTAAACGTCTTGCGAGTAGCCGCGGCTGATATTATGGGGGTTATTCCGGTTATGGTGGTGAGTGATTATTTAACCTGTATAGCCGAAATAATTCTGGGGCAGGTTGTTGACAGAGCCTGGACAATGCTGACAGATAAGCATGGTTGCCCACCAGGCACTGATGTTTTGGCAACAGGTTTTGCTGTATTAGGATTGGGTAAACTGGGAGGTATTGAGTTAGGGTATGGTTCGGATCTGGATATGGTGTTTTTATATGATTGCAAAGACAGTAATGCCTTGACAGATGGAGAAAAACCATTAAGTTGTACACAGTTCTATATGCGATTGGGACAAAAAATCAGGCATATTCTGGATACTAAAATGTTATCCGGGGTGTTATATGAAGCTGATTTGAGACTGCGACCCAGCGGGGATTCCGGTTTGTTGGTTACACATGTTGATAGCTATGAAAATTACCTGAGAAAAGATGCTTGGGTCTGGGAACATCAGGCTTTGGTTCGAGGACGATTTATTACTGGAGATATTGTTTTAAAACGACAATTTGATGATATTCGGCGACGTATATTGTCAATGCCTAAAAACGAGGACGATTTGAAAAAAGAGGTCAGAGAGATGCGGGAAAAAATGCGCACTAATCTGGCGCCTAAAGATCCGGCTGTATTTGATTTAAAACACAGTAAAGGCGGTATTGCTGATATTGAGTTTATAGTACAATTCATGATATTGGCTCATGCGCCAGAAAATGAGGTATTGGTAACTTATACCGATAATGTAAGGTTACTGGATGGATTGGCGGAAAATGCTTATATTTCCAGAGAAGATGCGGATTTACTCAAGAATGCCTATTGTCAATATCGCGATTATGGACACAGACAGGTATTACAGGGAAAATCAGCAATAGCCGATAGTGATCAATTTGTGGAAACACGGACACAGGTTGAACGTTTATGGCATGAATTTATGGATGTTGCTACTCAGCGTAATTAATTGAACGAAAAGTCTTCAATATCAGTTGCTTGTGGAAGAAGCGTCTGTAACATGGATGTCGCATTCAAGCTTTCATGGTGGTATTCACGGCGTCTTCTGGAGTAAGTGACTGATATTAAATGCATATATATGCTGAGTAGTTACTTATGGATTAGCGTTTCATTCGGTATACAGAACATTTTTATCAAAAACGACACAACAAAAGCAGGCTTGAATATAATGATGACTATGGATGATAGGGACGGCCTTATCTGGCTGGATGGCGAATGGGTGGAATGGCGCGAAGCGAAAGTTCATGTATTGACACATACCTTACACTATGGAGCAGGTGTTTTTGAAGGTTTGCGTGCTTATCATGCAGAACAGGGTACCGCAATATTCAAATTGTCGGAGCATACGGAGCGTCTGTTTCGCTCGGCACATATTCTGAATATGCAAATTCCCTTTTCCAAAGAGGAAATCAATCAGGCTCATAAAAAAGCCATTGCCAGAAATAACCTTGACAGTGCTTATATACGCAGTATGTGTTTTTACGGTTCTGAAGGTATGGGACTTAGAGCGGATAACCTGAAAGTGCATGTGATGGTTGCCGCCTGGGAATGGGGAGCCTATTTAGGGGCGGACAATATGGAAAAAGGTATTCGCATCAGAACCTCTTCCTATACCCGCAATCATGTCAACAGCACCATGTGTAAGGCCAAAGCAAATGGTAATTACATTAATTCCATTCTGGCATTACAGGAAGCATTGTCCACAGGTTATGACGAAGCTTTGCTGCTGGATCATGAAGGTTTTGCGGCGGAAGGTAGCGGTGAAAATCTGTTTATTGTCCGTAACGGTATAATTTATACACCGGAAACCAGTTCAGCCCTTGAAGGCATTACGCGTGATACTATTATGACCATTGCCGAAGAGCAGGGATTGACTGTTAAAGAAAAGCGAATTTCCCGCGATGAAATTTATGTGGCGGATGAAGCGTTCTTTACCGGATCTGCGGCAGAAGTGACACCGATCAGAGAACTGGATGGCCGAACCATTGGTTCAGGAAGTCGCGGTTCGATTACTGAAAAACTGCAGACACTTTACTTTGATTATGTGCATGGGCGATGTGCTGATCATGGCGATTGGTTGAGTTACGTTTCCTAGGTGGCTGTAAAAAAACCTAAAAATATCTTGGTCATCGGCCCGTCCTGGGTCGGTGATATGGTTATGGCACAAAGTCTGTTTATGACTTTGAAAGAGAATAATCCGCAATGTCAGATCACAGTTCTGGCTCCTGAATGGTCATTTTCGTTGTTGGACAGAATGCCTGAAGTTTCAAAGGCGATAGCTATGCCATTGACACATGGACAGTTTGCCCTGATTAAGAGAATTCAGTTGGGTCAAAAACTACGTGTAGAGCAATACCATCAGGCCATTGTATTGCCTAATTCCTGGAAATCTGCGTTGATTCCATTTTTTGCCAATATTCCATTAAGAACCGGTTATGTTGGAGAAATGCGCTGGGGATTGTTAAATGATGTGCGCAAACTGGATAAACAAGCCCTGACGATGACAGTGCAGCGTTTTGTGTCATTGGGCTTACCAATAAAGACAAAACAACCGCCTGAATATCCGATTCCTGAATTTAAAATTGATCAAAACAATCAACTAGCAGTTTGTAAAAAATTTTCTGTAAAACGACCCGCTAAGGTCTTAGCTTTATGTCCGGGCGCAGAATATGGCCCGGCTAAACGCTGGCCGGCGGGACATTATGCTGAGTTGGCAAAAGAGAAGTTAGCGCAAGGTTGGACTGTCTGGCTATTTGGTTCCGAAAAAGACCAGCCGGTTGCCGAACATATCAACAGCTTGGCGGGCTACGATTGTCTGGATTTCAGCGGAAAAACAACATTGGCTGAAGCAATTGATTTAATGTCATTGGCCGAAGTTGTGGTGACGAATGACTCCGGTTTAATGCATGTGGGAGCGGCTCTTAATAAAAAAATTATAGCTATTTATGGTTCCTCTGATCCCGGCTTTACCCCGCCCTTAAATACCAGGGCAAAAGTGGTTAATCTTAATCTGGATTGTTCCCCCTGTTTTAAAAGAGAGTGCCCCTTGGGACATACCCATTGTCTTACCGAAATTTTACCTCAACAAGTGTTGGCTCAGATTGAACAATGAAAATTGCCATTGTCAAACTTTCAGCTTTGGGAGATATTGTTCATGCCATGGTCGCTTTGCAATTTATTAAACGAGCTTATGCCGAGATAAAAATTGACTGGCTAGTGGAAGAACGTTTTTCAGGAGTATTACAAGATAATCCTGATATTAACCAGATTCTCAGCGTTAACTTAAAATCACTCAAAGCCAATAAACTTAATCTGATTGCAGAAGTTAACAAGATTCGGAGCTATGGGCGAAATCGCTATGATTTGGTGATTGATGCACAGGGTTTGCTAAAATCGGCACTCACAGCCAGACTGCTGGCCTCTAATACAGCGGGGTTTGATAAACATTCAATTCGGGAAAAACCGGCGGCTCTATTCTATAAATCAACAGTGGCTTACCCCTATGATGCTAATACAATAGATAGAAATGCTGCGGTTATAGGGCGACCTTTGGGTATCGAAATCAGTGAACAGCAGATTCTTGAGAAAGCGGCATTTCTCTTTTATAAAGATATGGACAGTCAATTGGTGCATTATTTTTCAAAAGATAAAGCAAATATAGTCTTTGTGATCGGATCCACTTGGCCCAGTCGAAACTATCCTAAAGACAAATACTTGAAGATTATTCAGGGATTAAACAGCAATAGTCTGATAATCTGGGGGGATAATGAGGAAAAGCGTGTGGCCGAATGGATTGCTGCCAGAAGCGGTAATACGAAGGTGTTGCCAAAACTGGATTTCAACAACCTTAAAGCCGTATTGGCGCATGCTGATCTGGTGATTGGTAATGATACTGGACCTACACATATGGCCTGGGGTTTGAATAAACCGTCAATCACTCTGTTTGGGCCAACACCGGTCAGCCGGGTTTATCAGACAGGTATCAATAAAGTATTAAAATCTTCTTCTAAGATCAATCCTTTTAAACTGGACAAAAATGACTTTTCCATTAATGAAATTAAGGAGAATGATATTGTCAAACAGGCCCAATTATTACTTGAGTGATGTTGGCTGAGTGTATTGCTTAAACAGTGAGATATTTCACTGTGTCAATAATGTCAAAAAAGCCGGCAATACCATCAGCACCAAAGGGATTTGTACGATAATTCCGGCAACAATAGCAATTGCTAACGGTTGTAACATTTCGGACCCGGCGCCCAAGCCCATCGCCAAAGGCATTA
>CAYNIU010000024.1:0-13654 GCA_964397365.1 uncultured Methylomarinum sp.
GGAGCAATATTTCTTTATGCTACGAACGAATTTTTTCTTGCAATACGGGGCGGACTATATATGACCCCAACATGCTACGCTTGCAAATCACCGGAGGCAAAAAACAGAACGAGGAACGAGCGGCGCTTTTTGCCGTCCGAGTGAATTTGCCTTGCTATGCATTTTAAGCGCAACAACCACGACCATCAGAGAATACACCAGAATATTCTACTTCGCCTGACAGTCGTTTTATATAATATTCAGGGTTCTCTTTGAAAACAGTCATACAATATGGGCATTTGCAGAAATGTACTGTTTCACCTTTGTGATTAAGTTCCACTGCTTGATCTAGTGGCTTTTCCGCCAAACAACTTGGGCACACAATAAGATCTTCAGTTTCATTCAATAATGTTTCGGGATCGTTATCGAACATGACAGCGCATCCATCACAACAGAATGAATATTTTTCATTTTTGTATTTTCGTGTTACCACATTCCTTTCAGAAACACCTAACCTAACAAGTGAACAACCGCATGTAGGACAAATTAAAGTGTTCATTTCAGGATTCCTTTTTCAGTTTCTTTATGCGTGACAAATTAATATACAGACCTAACTAAAATATTTCTATCATACATAAATACCGAAAAGATGCATGTAAGGATTATAATAACTATTCATTTTTTATAGGCAAATTCACTATTTGCCATTGACGGACGAACAGTAAAAAACTTTTTAAACTGGGGCATAAAGCTGGCTGTGATCGGGATTGAATAAAAACAATACATTGCGGCCGCTTCACCGGTGGTGACGCCAAAAAGCCATTGAGGCATAAACAGTGTCATAATGGCCATACCGAAATGGTAGCTGGCTATTCTCCAGTTGTCCTTCCACAGAAAACCGCTGATAGCCAAGGCAAATAAAGAACCGTGGGTGACCAGTAAACCAAAGGCGCTGCCAATATGATAGCCGATATGATATTGACCCATAAACAGACAGGAAACCATGTTGCCAATGAAGTTGGGCTCAATATCAAACAGTTGCCACTGGTGAGGTAAAAAGCTGAAAATTAGAAAAGATGAGCTGAGTAAAACACCGATGAACGTTGCTTTTTTCAGTGCTGTTTTATCGGAGGAATAAGTCGCCAATGCAGGCATAATCGCCAATGCTTGCAAACTGATATGATAGGTTGATAACTCACTTAAAAACAAATTGCTGCCGTAACCGCATTGATCGGCTACTGGATAGGCGAAATATTGGATAAATTCCATCAACGAAAAATGGAAAATGGCATAGGCTCTGGCAACCCGAACCCAGAGAGGTTCACTGTTATCCAGATAGGTTACACCGGAAGCCGCTAGTCCGACCAAACCCAGACCGAGAGACATGTTGGCACTAAAACACATAATTATTCCGTAAATTTGGAGAAAAGTTTAAAAAAATTGCATAATTATACAAGGGTTTATCTTTTATCATAGGGTTTGATAAATTTCAGTGTCATTCTGTCGCTTTCGCCAATGTTGAGGTACTTGTTTTTGTTTTGTTCTTTAAGACGTAATGTCGGGGGTAATGTCCAAACTCCTTGGGGATGATTGGTGGTGTCTTTGGGGTTGGCATTAATTTCAGATTTATCCAGCAATTTGAAACCTGCCTGTTCAGCCAGTTTAATGACATAATCTTCGCTAACATAGCCGGAATCGGCCTGGGAATCCTGCTTCACAGCAGCCGGGTTTCTATGTTCAACCACGCCCAGTAATCCACCCTGTCTTAATACTCTGAACATGGCTTTAAAAACTGTTTCAGCCTGGCCCGCATTCATCCAGTTATGTACATTTCTGAATGTCAATACCCTGTCTGCACTACCGGCTGGAGCGATTTCAAGATATTCCGGAGGTTGTAAAACTGTCAAATGCATTTTTCCATAAATTTCAGGAGCGGCTTGGGTTTTTGCGACAAATTTCTGCAGGCTGTTTTTAAAGTAGGGAATATCTGAATCAGCTGAAAAATGCGCCGCATAAAACAGACCTTCATCTTTTAGAAACGGCGCTAGAATTTCAGTGTACCAACCGCCACCGGGCCAAATTTCAACCACGGTCATGTAGTTGTGTATATCGAAAAAACCCAGTGTTTGCAGTGGATGTCGATATTGATCCCGCGCCTTGTGTTGTGCAGAGCGGTGTTCTCCGGCAATGATTTTTTTTAACGCTTCTTGATCTGAAGCGTAGGCATCGGTTGCAAGCAAAGCTAAAAAGGATGATAACAATAATTTATGCAACATAATCCTCTCCACTTAGATTATCAGGGGTGTTCCAGTATTGCAGCAGACTAAGGCAGGCTAACATCAAAAAAGCCACTAATGTCCAGCCGGGGATGCTCAGACCCAGAAAGGTCCATAGCACTTCAGCGCATTCTCCTGTGCCGTTGAGCATTAATTTAAGGGTTTCTGAAATTGGAAAATTTTCAAAGATATAACTCAGACCAGGTCCGCACTCCGGAACTTCTGAGGGGGGTAAATTTTGCAGCCAGACGTGGCGGGTTGATATGGCAGCCCCGATTAATGCCGTTGTCGTTCCAAGCAGAGCATAAACTTTTCTGCCTGTAGTCGCCGGATTATGAATAGCGGCGGCCAGAAAAACTATACCGCTCAGAAAAATGGCAATACGTTGTGAAATACATAAGGGGCAGGGTTCAAGCTCTTCAATCAATTGAAAATAAGCGCCGGTTGCCAGCATGAAAAAACAACAGAGAAAACCAATAAAAAACCAGCTTCGTGGGTTAAATTTAATTTTATTCAACATAAGTCACTTTCTTCTTAAATGCTCTGATTTCCCGTGATGGGCCTAAAATTACTAAAATATCACCGGCATTCAGCACATGATCTTGCTCACCGATGGCAAAATGCAGCTCTTCTCCGAGTTCCTTGTCAACTATGCCGATTAGAATCAAATTATAATTTTCGTTCAATTTTAATTGACTGGCATAGGTGTTTTCCAGAAAACAATGTTCAGGAATGATGACTTCCGCTATATGTAAATCCTGACGACCAAAAACAGTATGATCAATAATATGGGTAATATCCGGTTTTTTGATTAAGTCATGTATTTTTCGGCCACAAATCTGATACGGGTCAATAATCTTATTGGCACCGGCAGCTATTAATTTTTCTGCAGAATCAGGGTTTTCTATTATAGATATAATATTGAGGTTTTTATCAATGACCCGAGCCGATAGGATCAAAAAAACATTTTCCGAGTCTTCAGGAAAAAAACAAAACAAGGTGTCAATGAGTGTTCCTATCCCAAGGGTTTTTAAATCATCATCACTGCGAAAATCTATCGCTGCGGTATTCAGTCCCTTTGCTGTCGCTAACTTTAGTCGAGTATCATCAGAGTCAATAACGATGATATTATGGCTATGGCCATCCAGTCGTTTGATGGCTTCAACTGACAGACGATTGTAACCAAAGACAGCGATATTTTTCATTATGTTATTTGTTTAACAGGCGGCTTTGTTCAAGCTGGTCATGGAAATGATGAATACTGTATTCGCGGCCTAAAACAACCAGAATATCCAGGTGTTGCAGTTTGAAATCAGCTTCAGGATTAAAATAAAAGTGCTGTTGCTTGATGGGGTATTTGTTTTTACGTTTCAGGTGTATGGGATTGGAGCTGATAACCCCGATTAGTGTGAGTTTGATGGCGGCAAAGTCAAAGTCGCCAAGTGGCGTATTTACAAGCATGGAGCCGGAACTAACGACAATGGCTTCTAACTGGATGTTTTTTTGTTCCTGTAAAATACCGGCGAGCGCTTCAAAGGCAACCGGTTGGCCAATATATTCCGCGGCCAGCAATCCGGCAATTGCAAAGGGTTCAATTACATTGTTGGCGCCAGCTTGGTATAACTTGGTAACATTTTCATGGCGATTGGCGCGGGTGATAATTTGAATATCTTTGTTTAAATAACGGCTGCTTAAGGTAATGTAGACATTGGTGACGTCGTTGTGGGTCGTGCAGACAACAGTGGTTGCTCCACGATTAATTCCGGCGTTAATCAATGTGTCATTTTTATTGACATCATTATGAATTACCAGAAACCCTTGTTGTCTTGCAAGCGCAATACTTTCCTCATTCTTGTCAATGATAATAAATTTTTGCTGATCATTATGCAGTTGTAAAGCGACTTCCTGTCCTACCCGACCGTATCCGCAGATAATAATAAATTTCTGAAATCGTTCCAGCTCGGCATAAGTCCTGTTTTCTCGTAAGGCGTGCATTCTGTCGTTAAAGGCGGCCACAAGGATTGATGTGAAAAAGGACACCACGCCGAGGCCGGTAAGAATCAAAGCCATAGCGACAAGGCGACCACCTACGGTTTGTGGGGTAATATCGCCGTAACCGACTGTAGAAACGGTGACGATAGACCAGTACAGAGCATCGTATAAGTCAGCGACATTACCACCGGCGGTTTTATTTTCAAACAGATAAATGGCAATGCTGGCAATAAATACCAGAAACCCGGAAAAAACCATTAGTGTGAGTAATTCAAAACGTTTACCGGCTAAAACATCGACAAACATTTTGATACTGTTCGAATAACGGAACAGCTTGAACATGCGAAAAATCAGAAAAATCCGCAATATTCGTAATGGACGGTAGCTGGGTAATATCGCCAGTAAATCAATAATGGCAAAGGGGGAAAATATATAGGCCAGTTTTTTGACGACAACCTGTTTAAGCGCCTGTAAAAGACTGAACCGAATATTCAGATAGTGGGCTTTTTCATATTGTTCAAGGATGATGAGATGGGAATCAGAATAAAGCCAGAATCTTAGTAGATACTCGACGATAAAAATACTGACAATAGCTTTTTCCAGATAGTCGCCAGTGGTAATAATTTCATGCTCTACATGATAAATCAATACAAAAACACTCAACATAACCAGACAGATCATGAATAAATCAAACCATGATTTCATTTTACTGTGCGGGTTTTCCAGCAAATCATAACAAAAACGCTTGATGTTTTTGTATCGATCAGAGGCTTTTAAAGAGTAAGCAAAGTAAACAATCAGTCTGGATAACACGAGATCTTTTTTAGTCAGGAAGATGTTTTTTAAATTGAATTACCTTGTTGGCAGGGTTGATATTAATTTCATCAATGGCTACCTGGTTGTCCACCTGGAGAATATAACTGACGACTGCGGCAATGTCTTCCGCCTGTAGCGACTGTTTGTGACCCTTTCCAGGCATAAAGGCCAGTTTATCAAAAAAAGCTGTTTGCACCATGCCGGGGTTGATTAAAGAAACTCGGACATTGGTTTTAGCGCATTCATCGCGTAAAGCTTGGCTGAAACCGCGCAGGGCAAATTTACTGGCGCAATAAATACTGCCTTTGCGGCTACCCTGTAATGCCGCTTCAGAGCCGATATAAATTAGATTGCACTGTTTTTTTTGTTTCAGTTTGGGCAGTAGCGCTCGGGTTAAAAAGACCTGGGCGGTAAAGTTGACCGTCATCAGTCTGGCTATCTGATGGAACGAGAATTCTTCCAATGAACCAAATTTCCCGTAACCGGCAGAAAAAATCACTGCATCCAGCGTTGGAAAAGTTTTTTCCAGTTCCCTTGCCTGTTGTGGAATATCATCGGCTTTGGCGAAATCCATCATTCTACAGCTGAAATTTGGATGTTTCTGTACAAAGCGGCTGCAATTTCGGGCGGTGCCGATAACATGATGTCCTTGTTCCAGAAGTTGTCTGGCGACGGCCCGGCCGATGCCGGAACTGGCGCCAGTCACCAGAACTGTGCGTTTTACAAGCTGCATGGAAAAAACTTATCTTGTGGAATGTACTTTAATAATAGTCGGCTACAGGCTTGCATCATTTCCTGTTCCAGGTCGGAACGGTAAGAGGTTATCCCCTGTTTTGTTTGCAAAGGGCTGGCAAATAACTTTTCCCGTGGATAAAGCCGGTGAATTTTTTTGAAATATTTTTCTGGCAAACGGAATACTCCCAAACTTACGGAATGCAGGGATTCCAGGTTAATTTTGCTAAAGACCTGCTCAAATAATTGACGGTATTGTTTGTCATATCCGCTTTGATAAATCAACGGATCAAAACGCAGACCTAATGGCCATCCATGTTCTTGCAATTTACATAAAGCATCAAGTCGGCGTTCAATGGATGGTGCTTTGAGCTCCACTTTTGCCGCGATTTCATCCGGCGTCAAGCTGAAAGCGACCACACACCGTGGATTTGGCGGACGTTGTAACAAGTTTCTGATTTGAGTGCTTTTAGTTCTCAATTCCAGCCAAGCGTTAGGCAGTTGTTCAAAAAACGGCAGGAAATTTTCAGCAAACCCGGTGACCGGTTCCAGCGCCAAACTGTCACAATCATAGCCGGAGAAAAAATGTACGGCTTCATTGGCATGTTCTTGACTGATTTGACGGATGTCATCTTGATAATCTTCGTAATTAACAAACAGGACGTAGTTGGCCGACTGATACATGCCCTGCAAAAAACAGTAGCGGCAGTCGTACAAACAATTCAGCATGTGTGAGAAATAATAGTTGTGTGTTGCGCCAATGCCATAACCGCTTGGTGCAGGCAGGGCAAAGTTTTTGTATTTCTCAGCAAGAATCAATGCCGACCCCTGTTTTTGCAGGCGAAAATTCTGGGCTTTAGGGTTAAATACCTCACCATAGCGTTCACAGATGATTTGCCTGGCTCTTGGAAAACGAGCACAAAGGCCTTTAACTCTAGGGTGATGTCGGATACTGTCTTCTATATAAATACTGTCTATCATTTAATTCCTGGCCATGAGCGTTACTACTTTAAGTTAAGGAAATGTCAGTGCGGATTTATCCGCACTGACACGATAACTATGGGTAGAGAGACGAAATTTATCACAATCACCGAGGAAGGAGGATTTATAAGCGGGGTGATCTCTGGTATCTATACCTATACCGGGACTGAATAATTACAACAACAAATTTATTCGAAAAACAAAAAATCATTATAAAATACATTGAGATGATAAATCTTTATTATTTCATTCTGATTGCCTAGCTACTCATCCGCTATTTTATTTAGGGAAGCGCTGAACAAATCATCCCTGATTTGTTCAGCGCCCACAAAGCGGAAATACGATTTCCACTTTACTTACAAAATCAATGGCTGCAAGCCATAGATTTGGGTGGCACATCCTTGTGACACAGGAATCGCGAATAAATCAGCGATTCCTTAGCGGATGAGTAGATACCTGATTTCTTGGTTTAGAGGTCATGCTTTATGCAAATTTGCTATAATCGACAATCAGACAGGCCGTGTTAAAATTGATAAATAGTCATGATACTTGAACCTAAATCCGCTGATATAAACACTATTGTTGAAGCTGTCAATATATTGAAACAAGGTGGACTGGTTGCTTTTCCGACAGAGACAGTTTACGGATTGGGCGCTGATGCCGGTAATTCTGAAGCCGTCAATAAAATTTTTACCGCCAAAGGCCGACCCGCCGACCATCCGCTGATTGTGCATATTGGCACGCCAGAACAATTGTCAGACTGGGCGCAAAATATTCCCCCATCCGTCTGGGAACTGGCTGCAAAATTCTGGCCGGGGCCGTTAACTATGGTTTTGCAAAAACATCCGCATGTCCCCTTGGTGGTCACAGGTGGACAACAAACGGTGGCATTGCGTATACCCGATAATCCTGTCGCTTTGGCTTTATTAAAGCGCTTTGGCGGGGGGGTTGCCGCTCCCTCTGCTAATCGTTTCAATCATATCAGTCCGACATTGGCTGAACATGTTTGTTGTGAACTAGGCGAATCCATCGATATGATTTTGGATGGCGGAGCCTGTAGCGTAGGCCTGGAATCCACCATTATTGACTTAACCGGTTCACAGGCAAAATTGTTAAGACCCGGCCACATTACCCCGCAACAAATTACAGAAATATTACACACATCCGTTACCGTTCCGCAAAAGACTGCTATTCGAGCGCCTGGCATGTTGAAAATGCACTATGCGCCAACTACGCCAACGGTGATGAGTGCCAGCGATAAAATCCAGCAACAAATTGAGAAATTGCTGGAGCAGGGCAAACGGGTCGGTGTTTTAGCCCATTGCCAATTTACCCTCGGCCATAACAATAGTTGTTTATTGCAGATGCCGATTGAAGCGGATGATTATGGACAGGCATTATATGCCGCATTACGCAAATTGGACCGTATGCAATTAGATGTTATTTTGGTGGAACAACTGCCAGAGGATGATAGCTGGCTGGCCGTGAATGATCGTTTGAAAAAAGCAACAGCAGCGAATAGAATTTAATTTGTGAGGCTGAAAGCCCTGGATTTATTTTTGCCGTAACATTTGATACAAATTACCATTGCTATCGTAAAGATTAATCTTATCTTGACTTTGTTCTCCATAGACATATGTTTTGCTGTTTTTAGGAAAATAAATATAACCCTCCAGTGTACCGTTTTTCAGAAGTATAACTTCACCATAAACAAAGGTCTGACCCAGATAACCGGAAACTTTAAATTTATGTGAAGAATGGTTGAATTTTCCTATTTGCAAGGATTTAATTTGTTTGGAATTACGATAGCGGGGTGTTTTGTATTTACTTGATTCTGATTTGTATCTGTTAATGGTTTTCTCAACGGCCTGACTTTGCTGCAATTGGTTAAAGGTTGCGGTTGCGGCAACAAGAAGTACAGCGCTGGCTTTTATTGTAATGAATAACACATTAAATTCCTTCAGAGATTTTGCCGACACCATCAATAGCTTTAGTGATAGTGTCGGGGTTGCCGTAGTAAGTGACATCACTTACACCATCAATAGTTATATCCAGGTTGTTGTGTGCGCGTACTGTCAAATCTACACTGCCATCAATATTGATAATGACATCATCCGCTTGTAGGGCTTTAGTATCAATATTTCCACTGCCATCCGCTTTGAGAATTAACTTTCTGGTTTTTCCTTGAGCCGTAATGCGGCCTGTACCTTCCAGGTTGATTTCAAAAATATCAGAGGATATTCCTTGTAAATTAATATTGGCTGAACTATCGACCAGAAGACTGCGTAGAGAAGGTGAGCCACTGATCGTGAGGTGGGTTCGACTTTGCGTTGAAAAATTACGATCACTATCAATCCACAATGTGTTATTGCGTATCGTTGTAGAAATGAGTGGTGCAATATTGTCATCAGCGGAAAGGACAACCTGGTTGTTATTGGATGCTACATATTCAATATCAGCCGGGATATTGATGGTTAGTTTGTTGAACAGACCTAGTTCGCGTTTAGCAGTAATGACATGGCCGCTACCCTGAATCATCTTTGATGATGAAGAGGAATATTCCCGTCCATCAATTATTATTTTTCCGGTTACGGCTTCACTTGAAGCCGTAACGGAATATCCGGTCATGCACAATATGAGTAATATGTTTTTTGGGATAGTCATTGTTAATTCTCTATGTGATGGCGGTGTTAGGGCTGAAATTTATGAATTTCAACTCGACGATTGACAGCTGCAAACGGGTCTTGTCCGTCTAATGGAGCATATTCCCCTTTTCCTGAGACAACCAAGCGATCAGGTTCAATACCAAACTTATAATACAGGTATTGTTTGACGGCTTTTGCTCGTTGCATGGAAAGGTGTTGATTGTAATCAGCGCTGCCGCTGGCGTCGGTATGACCTTCAATAACAATTTTTTCATTCCGCAAATCATCTCTTGAGAGCATCTTTCCAAGTTCATCTACATAAGGGCGGGATGAATTGGATATTTCGGCAGAATTATAATCAAACTGGATAGGCAAACCGATTCCAACTGATTTGGGTTTTGACGGTTCAGCAATGTTTTCGATGGGGTCAAAGCTGATCGAGCGTGTTTTTGGTCGTTTATTTCGATGCGTCGCTTCAGGAAATAGCTGTCTGGCCATTTCGTCGGCAGAAGGAACATCGCTATACATTTTAACTTCCTCCGCCAATGATAGGGTAGAGACTTGCATTGCGATGACGGCCAATACAGTACGGCATTGTTTGCCGGTTACATTTATGTGTAGATGGTGTAAATAGCTATGGGTATTCATGATTACAGACCTCTTTATTTTTGAGTATGTTTAGCGGGTTGACAAGGAAGGTGTCATTTGTGCTCCCAGCGAGTGACTAACCCATTAGTATCAAAAAATACAATTTGGGTGATAAACTCCAGCGATTCCCCCCATGATCCTTTTTTTGTTCCCTGACAGGTCATGCAGTGTCGTCCCCAGGCGGCCCGAACCTGTTCTTTGCTCATTCCTTTGGCAATCATGCCGGCTTTGATCAGGCGAACCATTGCGGGAGACCACTCAGGGTGTTGGGCGATATAGTCTTCCCTGCGAACTGGAGCGGTTTCACAGGCAGACAACAGAAGAACGACGAATGCTAATAAAGTCAGATTTTTCATTGTTGCTCTCCTTGGGACGAAGCAGTTTGATTGGAAGGCTCCGCCAATACTTTGAATTCTGCACCAGTAATGGCGAATCCTTGGGTTGTGGCATTAGCGGTAAATTCACCATCATTGCCTATTGGGAAAGTATCGGCTGAGATAGGCGTCAGCGAAGCGGCGGCACGAATTTTGTCAATACCGACAGGAGCGCCAACGGTAAGTTTGACAGGGGATCCTGTTGGCGGTATGCGAAATGTTTTTCCGGGTTGGACAAAGTTATTATTTTGGTACGGATTTGGAAATAGTGTGGACATTTTTCCAGCAGAATTAACGGTGACAATACGGACGAACATGGGTTGAGTCACTTTAAAAAATATTTCCAGTGATTCGCCTATCATAAAGGCCGGTTTGTTGGTCCATAGTTTTACTTCGCCCAGTGCTGTTGTCAGTTTGGCGGGTTTGGGTTTTGATATGTGCAGAGTAGGCGTATCCAATATAGGGGCATTTTTTAAGGCTAAATTCCGTAAATCATTCTGGTAATGATCAATCATGGCGTTGACTTGTTTCCGGCGAACCTGTGTTTTGATATCCAAAGGTACGTTTTCAAATAAAGTCAGATAGATTTCTTCATTGACCGGCTGGGTCGTTTGTAAGTTGTATTTAGCTTTAATGGTTTCTATAGCGTTTAATGTTTTGGTGTCCAGTCGTCCGGTAATTTCTACATCTTGATTATGAAGGTAGAGAAACTCCTGGATTTTGGCGATACGATCCACAGATTCCAGCGTATAAAATTCTTCTCTAATGGCATCGAGAACAACAGGATCGGCCTCAGTGCCGGGTAGTAATTTCCAATAAGGCAGTTTTTGATATTTTCCAATAACCTGGATTACACTAAGTTGGACTAAAAGGCGGACAGCGGCATGTCGACCTTGAATTTTCTTGATATTACCGCGTAACCCTAAAGTTTGTCCATAAACAGTAAACCCCATATTATCGACGCCCAACCCTTTGTTAACATTGATTGTATTAACGGCCTGGATGAATGGAATTCCAATAAATGTTTTAAAATCCAGCAAGTTAAAATCAAGAGTAATGCGAGCCAGAGAATTTTTGCGGGTGTCCTCAAAGTCCAAGCCCATCTGGGTTCCGCTTGAGCCGCTGATGTCAAATCCTTCTTCTTTAGTGACCAGTCCACGATCAAATTCGGTTAAACCACCGACTAAAACCACATCGGGTAAGATTTTATCTCCCCATTCAGAATAGCCGGTCTGTGCTGTATTCAGCATGAATTCTGGGTCATAGGGGACATATAAAATTTTCCCTCCAAAAGCATTTAAGGTGCTTTTTACCATTTCCGATATATCCTGAGGAACTTCACCCTGGGTGGGTAGGGATGTGCCGGTTTTGTCAAATATCGGTTTGGACATGACATGGAGTGGAGCGCGACCATAGATGAGGTTGGCTCGCCCCAGTTGTCTTACCGCCTGACTGAAAACTGTGGTTTTAACTTCAGGTAAGGAGGTATTTAAATCAAGATCCACATTTTGGGGATTTATGCCGCATGCAGTAGCCAGGCCGAATATAAGGCCAAGCGTTGCTATCCGGTAATTAAGAAATATAAAAAAAGATTGGTCATTCATAGTGTTTAACCGGTTAGCGTGAAATTGAATTGGAATTTTTGATTTTAGATGAATTGATAATCACGGTTCCGGGCGCAAATTTGGCTCCAGCACCAAAGGTGATATTACCTTGTCCACCTTCGCCTTGGGTGATTATTGGTCGTCCTGATGCGGCATTTTTACCTCGGTTTTGAGCGCCTTTGACTTTCATGAGAATATAAGGAATATTGACTGTAGGTTTTAAATCATCATTCAACGGTTCATCTATTGCAATCCCGTCATCAAGATCACCGCCATTTGCGATTCCTGTGGCCAGTATTGCAATTAAAAGTAAAGGCCGGCTGTATTTTTGAGTTGTTTTCATCGGATTTCTCCCTATCGGTTGGTTAACTGAAGTTTCTCAGGTTTTTGAGCTGCCGTATATAAATGAATGACTAAATAAATCCTGCATAAAATTTTTAGCTTTTATTAACTGACAATAAATGCGCGTTTAAAACTTTAACTACTGGGCTACTTAAATATAATAGAGCCTTGTTGTGATTTATTGGTGTCCAGGATATTTCCTGTACCCAAAACATCAACTGCTGCATTAGTGGAGTTTCTAATGCTGGCTTTATTGACAATAGTAACGCCTCGCAAGGGCCTGGAAATTTTAATTACGCCTTGATTAGCTTCCCCGCCGGCAGCAATATTGGCTGAATTTTTTATAGTGGTATTGTTGACTATTGTCGAATTATTCAGATTAGCGCCTTTGGTGACAATACTACCCTGATTAGCTTCAGATTTATTCAGCCCCCCTATGCTCGTATTGGCAGAGTTTTTAATATTGGATTTGTTGCTGATGACAGTGTTTTTGATGCTACTGCCCGCAGACAAGGCTGTCATAGGGATAATGGATAGACTGAGTGCAAGAAATGCTGGAATAAGAAACGCGTTCATTTGATATACCTGGTGGCTTAAAACAAAGGTTTTGTTGGCTATAAAACTGTCTTTTTCTGGGGCTGCTCGGAAGATTTTAGACCGCTTTATAATCGTCTCTTCTTGTTTCGTTATTTGGAATTGAATTTTTAGAAAAAATAATCAAAAAATTTAAGTGGCCGTTTTATATATGGAAACGACCACTTCTGTGTGACCAATTGACTCTGCTTACTGAATATCAATAGAACCCTGGTTTGCAGTGGCATCGCCGAGGAAGCCGCCGACAGCAGTATTGACTGAATTTTTGACTCTGGCTTTATTAGTGACCCGTGAATTTTTGATGGTAGCGCCTTTAATTTTAATGCTGCCCTGGTTAGCGGTAGCGTCGCCGAGGAAGCCGCCGACTGCGGTATTGGCTGAATTTTTAATACTGGCTTTATTGGTGATGCTGGAATTTTTGATTGTTGAACCGGCTGCAAATGCGCTACCTGAAACAAACAGACCCAAAACAGCAACTGTGATTAATTTTTTCATTTTCATATCCTCAAATTAAATTGTTATATTTTTTAAGAGTCGTTGCGACTCAATTTGTCTAGTGCGACATCACTTTAGATGGTGTTTTTTGTCATTAAACACTAGACAGGTCGTCGAAATACTTACTGAATATCAATAGAACCCTGGTTTGCAGTGGCATCGCCGAGGAAGCCGCC
>CAYNIU010000024.1:13754-24705 GCA_964397365.1 uncultured Methylomarinum sp.
ACCCAAAACAGCAACTGTGATTAATTTTTTCATTTTCATATCCTCAAATTAAATTATTTTTTGTTTGTTAAGAACCGTTCAGGCTCATCTTGTATAAACGAACAATAAATTTTTTTTTTCAAAAAAATACAAATTTTATTTCTACCTCCTGCAAATGACTTGGTTAAAACACCCTGATATAAGACTCTGACTATAGATTTATCCTCAAGTCCAGTCTATTTGGGTTGCATAGGTTATAAAGAGGGGTTGTTATTACTTCTCTATTTTTTACGCATAAATTTACGCGCATAATAAGGAGTAAAGGTTAAGCTAACATTAACACTTCTTGGCCGAAAAGTAATATATTTGAATTTGTATTATTGATATAGGATATGAGTAATGTATTGATTATTTAGAATTAATAGGCTTCTGGAAGAATAATTTAAAAATATTTTGGAAATTTGGAATAAATGTTCGTTGTATTAAAGTGAGCTGAAATGGAAAAGGTTTAATTCTTCTTAAATGGTTAGCTGTAATAATCGTCGGACTAATTGGTCGGAAGGAGATAACACTTCAACTCAGTTGGCATGATAATATTCACCTTGAAAACGGATATGGAAAGGTAGATTATGGAATGTGTAAATTTCCATAAACACCCGTTAATCAAATGGCTTTGATGCTGGAAATTGGTTTTTTAGGTGGAGAGGAGAAATGCAAACGATAAAGAATTCAAGGGATACCCTGACTTCTGATTCTGCAAAAGATTTGGTGTTTGAGCATTGGAATTTTTTGACCAGTCTTGCTCGTAAACGATTTCCCGGAGACAACGATCTGGGGGATCAGGCATTAAGTTATGTGCTTGACAAACTGGAAGAACAAAATTGGCAACGAGTCAGGTGTTGGGATGGCTGCGGGAGTTTGGCAACTTTTTTAGCCGTACTGGCAGGCAGATTAATGACGGACTTTGTTCGGTCGCGATTTGGATATAACAGGCCACCGGTCTGGTTGCAAGAGAAAAAGGATGTTGTTTGGCGAAAAGCCTATAAGCTATATGCTGTCGATAAATATGAGCGAAGGGAAGCAATCGAAGTTTTGTATGCTGATGTAGCGGAAGGAAGTCGGGAAACAGTGGAAGAAATTGTCAATACGGTTTATTCAAAATGTACTCAACAAGCGCGTTTTTCCGAAGGTAATGTTGAAATTGATCAAATTGTTGAATCAGCGGCCGAGGATGGTGAGATTTCTGATGACGTTATTGATAATAAACAATTGATTGAGGTGTTACTTGAATATATTCAGTCTGGTGACAGTCCGGCTGAAACGGTAGTGGATAAGTCGATTAATGATTTACTGACTCATTTGAAATTGCATATCAAAATGAGTGATGAAGATCGTTTACTGTTAAGACTGAGATTTTGTGAAGGTTTAAAGGTAAAAGAAATTAGCCAGATGCTTCATTTGGAAGGCAACCCATATAAGCGTATCAATGGGCTGATTGATGATTTGAGGCGTGCTTGTCAGAAGAGTGGGTTTGTTGCCATATAGAGTATATTTTTAAAAGTTTTGTTAGTAATTTGGAGACAACAGATGGCAGACAATCAAGATAGAACAATAGCATTGTTGGGTGTTGCCGCAACGAAAAGGCATGTGGATTTGACATGTCCGCCTGAAAATACCATGAGCGCTTTTATTGAAGGACGCATAGATGCCAAAACGCGTGCAATGATGCTTTCGCATATCAATAGCTGTGAGGATTGTTATTTGACGTGGGAATCCTCAAGTATTTTTCTGATACAACAGTCCAGTAAAGCGGTTTCTCAGCGACAGGACTCGGAAAAAATTGGTTTATTTCAGCGCTTAGGGGATTGGTTCAATTCAGGAGTTTCCTGGCAAACTGCTGTTTCCGGTATGGCTTTGGCATCGTTGGCAATTGCTCTTGTTGTCAATATGCCTCAATCCTTGTTCAAATCGGTAGATTCAGACCCTACAGCAATAGTGGCTGCAATAACGATAGACAACAATACCCTTTCACAAAGCATCAATCAACTGCCTGTTCCTTGGATAGATCAGACTTTTGGGTTCAATAGTCAGGACTATTCTGAGCCGGTGAAAGCGATTGGCGCAGGTCTGTGGCAGGTCAGGAATGCATTACTGGATTTAAATGAACCATTGCCTAACAGACTGAGTTCAAAAGGGGTTGTTGATTGGCGGGAATCTCAATATGGCGAGTACTTTGCTTTCGGACAGTGGGCTCTTGATGCCTGGGTGCTTGCCAGTGTAAAAGATGTCGAACCAGGGCAATGGCGACAATTAAGTGATTCTTTACAAGCCCTTAAAACCTCTTTTAAACAGCGTCAGGAAGCGGAAGCCACGGCGGTTTTACAAACGATTGACAAGATGACCCCGGCGCTGAAACAATTATCTATGACAGTAGATTTTTTAGCGAGGAGAGAGTTGTCTCGTGAAATAAAAATGGGGTTGCAGAAATTATTTTTGTAATGAAAACTTTAGGTCAATATATGCGATTGCTCGTGAAGTACTATAAGCACACTCATTTTATTGTGGTGTTGGCGTTGATGTTGTCTGCATTTCATGTACATGCCCAGTTTAACAGCGAAGTGGCTTTTTATATCAATACTTATGGTGAATTGACGGTACAGCAGGAACCTTTGGTGGCAGAAGCCCAGCACATTTTTAAACGGGTTCAGGCTGTTGCCGACCAAAACAGTAAACGCCTGGCTAAATTGGTGGTTATCAATAACAATACACGAGCCTGGGCAATAGCATTGCCGGCAGGGCATATTGTGTTGTCCAGAAAAACACTTGATATTGTACATCGGAATGCCAATACAGAGCTTGCCCAGGCCAGGCTAGCGTTTGTTATAGGGCATGAGCTTGCACATTTAGCCAATGATGACTATTGGCATCATGAAGTTGAAAGTTTTATGCAAAATACTTCAGATGCCCAAGAAATTGCCAGATTTATCAACCAAAATTTTGCAGCAAAGCAAGCTGAGCTTGCGGCTGATGATAAGGGCTATATTTATGCGGCAATGGCCGGATACGCGGTTGATCGGTTAATTAAAAATCAAAACATGACAGCCGCGCAGTCTGACCAGGATTTTTTTACATTTTGGATGCAGCAGACTAATACCAAGGTTTCTCCTTCTCATCCTGAGGCCAGGGACAGAGCAGAGTTGTTACGACAACGACTTCATAATCTGAAACGAAAATTGACTTTTTTCCGATTTGGAACACGATTGGCGCATTTCGGGTTTTGTAATGATGCGATTTATTTTTTAAAAGAATTTCAAAAGGTTTTTCCTGGCAGAGCAGTGTTAAATAATCTTGGCTCGTGTTTTCTGCAACAGGCTCGGGCGCATATGAGACAGCAACAACTGGCTTTTTACTGGATGCCTTTGATGCTGGATAATCGTAGTCGGGTAACGGCATTGACCAGAAGCACCGGGGTAAATCTGGAAGCACCAAAACAATTTCTTAAAAGTTTCAGTAGCGAAAATAGCAATATTGCAGGTTATCTGGAAGATGCAATTGAAGTTTTAACGCTGGCTGTTGCCAAAGACCGGTCTTATATTCCCGCAAAAATCAACCTGGCTATTGCCTATCTTTATCAGGGGAAAGCTCATCAGGCTCGGGCTGTTATTGCTGATGCCAAACAACAGGCAATTATGAACGCACATCTGGAAATGCTGGATGCGCTGGCTTTGTACGAACAAACTGACGCCGATATTGATCTTTGGGCGGCGGCGTTGAAAAAAATTGAACGGTTGGAGCAAAAAGAACAATCAATGTATGTGCTATATAATCATGCGAGATTGTTGTCAGTTCGACCACGGTTGCTTGAAGCACAAAAACTCTGGAATCATTTGCGTAATTACAAAGATTATCTACCTGCGGGGCTTCGAAAAGAATTATGTACTCAACAGAATATTGATCCGCTGGCGACATGTTTGCAGGTACACATAAAAAAAGCCATAAAACCTAACTGGAATTGGCTTTTTACAACCAGTCTCCAGCCATTGACAAATACAGATAGAAAAAAACTTAATGCAGGATGGCATTCTCTTGAGTTTGACTGGGCGGCGGCAGATCTTCATGGTTTCATTCATCAGCGCAATGATGACTATATCGAGATGCTGGAGCTGAATAACACTATCCAACTCCAGGTGTTAAAAGGTAATCCGGTTGCCGATCTCAACAAAATAGAGCGTTATTGTCGGTATCCGCTCGTTAAACAGCAGCAGGATATTAATGAAGTATGGACATGTGATAACTGGGCTGTATTGGTGTCAGACCAGCAAGCTAAAGAGATCTGGTATGTGCAAAAATAAGTTGCAGCAGATCAGTAGTGATTATGCACGATGAGGGTGATTAAGACTTGGATTCCAATTGTTTTAATATCTCTGGCCAGATGTTTGTCCAGCAACAATCATGATCGATATTCGGGAATTGCAGGATAAATGGCTCAGGTTGTCGCATAAGAGAAGGCAAGACAATCTCGGCCGGGATGTTACTATCGTTATCGCCGAGTAAATGAATTTGAATGATTTTTGCTGGCAATACCGCTTCAGTTGCCGGATCTAAAGAACCGTCAAGTTGGCTGTAATGGTGGTAACGAGTCCAGGCTGCGACATTCAGGTTCCCGGATATTGTAATGACGCGATGTATGGCAGGTAGTTTTGATGCCATTAACATGGCTAATGTGCCGCCACCACTATAACCTATCAGTGTGATTTTACAATTTGGTGTGGATGCCAATAAGTGCAGTAATGCAGAGACCATGGAATTGACAACAGTGCTTGAATAGCGCCAATGTGTCCAGTACAGTGGAGTACAGGCTTTTGCATTATGTTGTCCATGATAACAGGGGCGACCAAGATACAACGATGAAGCATTGTCAAAACGCATTAAATCCAGCGTCAGCAAGTGCTTGGGAGTTGGATTAAAGGCTACCATACGATGATGTAACCAAGGGGTTCCATCACCGCCAATGTAGACATGTTGTTGGTTGTTGTTGCATATCGGATTGTTTTTGAAAACGGTGAGTAAAAAGCCGTTGGAAATAATTTGATGACGAGTAAATCCATATGCTGTCGCTTGTAGCTCAAGTTTTGTTTCAGGTGTTATGCAGCCTGTTAATAATAGAATTGTGTAACAAAGCAGTAGTCTGCCCGTTATTTTCGGATAACAGAATGTCATGAGAGTCGAAGTGTTTTGAGGTATTTAATAATGAGTCATGTTGTCAGGTTTTTCAATCCGCTGTCGCAAATTTGTCAGAATCAGTGCGGTCGCTTGTTTTCAGTTTTGTTTTTTTTGATATTGATTTCCGCCTGTTCGGGTACAGGCAATGGACGGTTTTTGGGCGAGGCTGAAATTACCCCGGAAAATGTCAACAAATTACGCATTGTGGATTGTTTGCTACCTGGTCAGCTCAGGAAAATGGGGCAGACTTTTAGTTATGTCACCGCCAGAAGACCTATTCGGACGACGGCGGCAAACTGTGAACTTAGAGGGGGCGAATATGTTGCATTTGATAGGGCAAATTATGCAACGGCTTTAAAAGCATGGCAGCCTAAAGCTAATGAAGGCGATGCTGAAGCACAATTTTATGTGGGTGAAATATATGAAAAGGGGCTGGGGATAGCGCCTGATTATGATTTGGCTGTATTGTGGTATCGGAAAGCCGCTGAACAAGGAAATTCGTCGGCCATGGTTAATTTGGGTTATTTGTATGAAAAAGGCCTGGGGGTTCCAAAAGACTCGGTTACCGCATTGAACTGGTATCGAAGAGCGGCCGGACTGGAAAATACGGATGTTGCATTTTCTGCCAGTATAGAAAAGACGCAGGCTCAAATAGAATCATTGCGACAACAATCCGCCAGGTATCGGCAGCAGTCAGAACAATATCGACGGGAATCGGATCAATTGCGTCAGAAGCTGGATGGAATTAACCGCCATCTTCGAGCTACGCAAAAACAATTGATGACAAGCAGGCAAAAAGCCGCTAAACAGTACCAATCAATTCAGCGTATGCGTGATAAATTGCAACAAAAAACACAGTCAGATCCAACTGGCACACACGGGTCGGCAGAGGACATTGTGCGTTATCAACAAGCTATAAAGCGGAAAGAAGCTGAATTATTAAAACAACAGCAAATGATTGGTGAATTGGAAAATGAAGCCCAGCAACAAAAACAGGCATTGAACAGTCTTAAAGAAAATGCGGCTCGTTTTGCAGAGGAAACCAATCGTGAACTTAATGCGCTAAGAAACCGCTTATCGGCAAGTAACGCCAAATCCAAACAACTGGAAAAAGAGTTAAGGCAGTCACATCAAAAGTTAGAAAAATTACAACTAACAATCAGCCAAAAAAATATCAGTTTGAGTCATCGTGAAGTTGCATTGCAGGAATTACGTAACAAACTCAATAACAAGAAGAAGCAAGCAAAAACGTCTGCACAAAATGCAGAATTACTCAAATTGACTCAGTTATTGAAACAACGTGAACGCGAATTGCAGGTACAGCGGGATAAGGTCAATCAGTTGAATCATCAGTGGCAACAATTATCCGCACAAGATAAGCTCAAGCAGCAGGAATTAAAATTACAAAGTAATAAGGTTGCAGAATTGCAGGCTCGCATTGCTCGGCAGAAAGAGGCGCCTGTTTTGGTGAAAAGTGTGAAAGGGGCTAAATCAACAGGCCTCCGTATTGAAATCATAGATCCTCCATTAATGGTGCAGCGCGGTCGTGGCACGCGTTCTGTCAATGCCCGTGCAGAGATTAAATCACGTACAATTATAGGTAAAGTCCATGCCCCAAGCGGTTTGCTTTCTCTCATAATTAATGATGAGGAAGAGGTTGTCGATACAAGCGGTTTGTTTAAGGTCAATATTCCGTTAACATCAGTATCGACCCCTATTCAAATTGTCGCTATTGACAAAAACAGCAAGCGCTCTGAACTTAAATTTACAATTGATAAAAAAACAGTGGAAGCGGCAGCAGTAAAGAAGATTGTAAATCCCCAAACAAACAAGCGATCACAAGCTGTTCTTGCTAGATTATTGCCTCGGAATATATTTGGGGAATATCACGCGTTGCTGATTGGCAATAATGTTTATCAAAAATTACCACATCTGGATACGGCTGTTAATGATGCCAAAGGTATCGCGGAAGTTTTAAAAAAACAATATGGGTTTAATACCAAAATTTTATTAAATGCTACGCGATACGATATTTTGAAAGCTTTGAATGAATATCGTAAGAAACTTACTGAAAAAGATAATCTTTTAATATATTATGCCGGCCATGGAATTCTGGATAAAGTGAATGACCGGGGGCACTGGCTGCCTGTTGATGCTGAACCGGATAGTTCGGCAAACTGGATTTCAGTTCAGAATGTGACCGATCAGCTAAAAATTATTGCGGCAAAACATGTTCTTGTTGTGGCTGATTCGTGCTATTCAGGGGCGTTAACCCGGAGTTCGATTGCCAGACTGGAGGCGGGGATGACAACGGAAAAACGTGCGCAATGGATTAAATTAATGTTAAATGCAAGATCTCGAGTGGCGTTATCGTCTGGCGGCTTGGAGCCTGTGTTAGATGGCGGCGGCGGTAACCACTCCATTTTTGCCAGGGCTTTAATTGATACGCTCAAGAAAAACAGGGATCTGATGGAGTCTCAGGCGCTTTATCGTAATGTATCGGCATTAGTTGCCGATGCTGCGAGCGATCAGGATTTTAATCAAGTCCCGGAATTTGCGCCGATTCGTCATGCAGGACATTCAGCTGGTGAATTTTTCTTTTATCCTGCCTTGTAGATTTTCTAGTAATGAGGCAGAATAGGCATGACTATAATAAATTATCCCGGGTAATTACAAAATCCTTTTAATTTATTGAATAATAAGTATAAAAAATATGGGTGGGTACGATGCTGGTAACAAGAAAAAAGATTGATTTCAGGGTAAAGTCACTTGGTTTGGCAACGTTGGCGGTTAGTTTTTGCCCTGTTGCCATGGCTTTTGATGAGTTGGCGGCTAACACCCAAACAACAACACCGACTACTCAAGCAGCGCCCAATACGCAAATAACACCCAGTAGTCAAACACTCAGTACGCAAACTGCACCGACTACTCAAGCAACCCCCGGCGTTCAAATAGCGCCTATTAATCAGACAAAGATTAATTTGACTAATACGATTTTAACAGCCTGCTTACAAGGTTCGGAAGTTAATGCCGCTGATTTTCAGGATCGTTGTAATGCTGTTGTCGGTGCAGCCGGAGGGGTAAATAGTTTTGTTTCAACTGTTGTAAATAATGATGGTGGAAATACTGAAGTCGTTAATGCGATTAACGAGGTTTCTCCAGAACAGCTTATTGTTCCCGGTATTCAGGCGACACGTACAATGACCAGTGTCGCCAGTATTGCCAGTACGGCCATAACATCCCGGTTGGATATATTGCGTATGGCCATGCGTAATCCAACTACGCAACTGGCTGGAAATTCACCGTCTCAATCAGGCCGGTTTGCATTTGCTTTTAACCCGACATTACGTGGCGGAGCCGCTGGTATAGCTGATACCAGTCGGCTTGGTATCTGGGGGAATGGAACTTACAATACCGGGGATGTTAATTCCTCAACTAATCAACTGGGTTTTGGTTTTGATAATTGGGGGGGGACTATCGGTATGGATTATCGTATTGCCGACGATCTGGTGGCTGGGGCGGCATATACTTATTTGAGTACCGACGCCAACGTTGACAGTTCCGCCGGTAATGTTAAATCAGATTCATACACTGGATCAATTTATGCCGCTTACTCTCACGAAAGTGGCTTTTATATTGATACTTCGGCATCCTATGGCGCCATAGACTTTGATATTTCACGTAGAATTGCCTATACATTGACGGCTACCAACGATATTGTCGATACGATTGCTAAAGGGGCGCCTGGAGGACAGCAATATACCTTTGGTATGGGTATCGGTTATCAGTTTGCTGTTGCCAGCGCGACTATAGAGCCATATGCACGAGCTGATTATCAGGAATATGAAATAGATTCATACAATGAAACCGGTGGACAGGGCTGGGGCGAGCGTTTTTATAAACAGCGTGTTCGTTCTTTGCCAACATCAGTCGGTCTTCGCTTGAGTAATGCGTTTAGTATGCCTTGGGGGGTATTATTACCACAAGTGGACGGCGCCTGGCATCATCAATTCAAAGATGATTCCCGCACGATCACCACCAGTTTTCTGGGGGATGGGGCTGTTAGCAATCAGTCGGCCAATCAATTTGCCATTGTTACAGAAGGACCTGATCGGGATTACTATACAGCAGGCGCTTCACTTAATGCTACCTTTGCAAATGGCGTCACTGCATTTGTAGCTTACAGTTCGTTAATTGGTTATCGTGATGTCACTAGCCATCTTGTTACCTTTGGTGGGCGTTTGGAATTTTAAATTATTCAGACACAATTGATCTTGCCTGTTTTACAGCCAATAGAAAACAGGCAAATTCAGCAAATTTCAACTCTGTATTTTTAATATTGCTGGCTTGCGGAAGAGCTGGATGCGCTTTCAAGTCTGAAGGTGCGTATTCACGGCGCCTTTTGGTTTGGGCGACTGAAATTGATGAGATAGAGTAGATTCTCAGGATTCAGGTTTTCTGGAAATTAACTGTTGGTTTTCTTTTTAGTCGATACAAAGCCGAAATGTCTTCATTACCATAGCCTTCCATTATCAGTTTTTCATAATCATTCAAAGTCATACGAGTTAATTCTGAAAACACGCCGCATTGGTGTGCCATGTGCTGACAGATTTGCAAATCTTTGTGATGTAGCGCAACCCTGAAACCTGGAGCAAATATGCCATTTATCATTGTTTGCCCCCGGTGTTGCAAAAACCAGTTGGCGGCAGCTCCGCCGGAAATGACTTCAAGAACCTTGTCCATAGCCAAGTCTTGTGCCTGCCCGAAAGCCAGGGCTTCGGTGACTGCCTGGTTAATACCGGCGGCCATGATTTGGTTGACGGCTTTGGTTGCTTGGCCTGAACCACTGTCTCCCATATGAGTGATTTGTACTGTCATAGTTTCCAGTATTGGAATAATACTTTCCAGAGCTTTTTGTTCGCCACCAACCATCATAACCAAATTGCCCGTTTTTGCACCTTCTATGCCGCCTGAAACCGGCGCATCTAAAAATACAGCTTGTTTTTTCGCCAGGATGGATTTGGCCTTACGGACGGTTGTCGTGTTGATGGTCGACATATCAACAACGATAGTACCGGGTTTGATTGATGCTTGCATTGCCGTTACAATTTGCAGTACATCATTATCAGCAGATACGCAAATTAATATGACATCGACCTGGGCGGACAGAATTTCAGCCGAAGGACATTCACTGATATTGAATTCAGCAGCCAGTTTTTTTGCTTTGTCGGCAGTTCGATTATAGACCGCTGTTAGTAATCCCGACTTGGCAACATTTCGCGCCATTGCTGTGCCCATAGCACCGAGACCGATAAATCCAGTTTTCATATGTTTTCTCCAGGCATTACACTGACGAATGGTAAACTATGAGCAAGTATACTCTCTAATTCAGCCGGTATAAAAACTGGCGGAAGAAGGTAAGAGTATCGGTATAAAGAAGAGAGTTATCAGGTCAAATATTGATGTCATGCAACTCTGGGTTCACTGCGCTTTTTGAGCGATCGCTGACGATTCCAATCTCATAAACTTATAATCTGAATATATCACCAGCCAAAGGCGCCATGATTGAAAAATTTATTAAAATAGAGAGTAATAACAATAAGTTAGGTTTTACTTTATATATTATTGGCAGCTTGATCTCGGGAATTGTCTGTGGCGTGATGATTGGTGAAAATGCGGCAAAATTGCAGATTCTGGGTGATATTTATATCGGCCTGCTGCAAATGACCGTCCTGCCATATATTATGTT
>CAYNIU010000025.1:0-24702 GCA_964397365.1 uncultured Methylomarinum sp.
TCATTTCTGAATTAGATGTTCCCGAAACAGATTTCGGGAACATATCAAAAACCCCTCAATTAGGCATTTTTGATTTTAGAGCGTTTCTTAATTTAGCCATGTTAATATTGGAAAATCATAGCACTAAATTATGGTGGTAAATTTTTTATAGTAGGTAAGGAGAGTGTCATTATGAATACACAAAAATTAATTCGTGACCTTGAAGTCTTGCCGCCTGAATTACAACAACAGGTTTTTGATTTTGTCAATTTTTTAAAAAAACAACAGGTGGTTAGCATAAGAAAACGCAAGATAGGCGAATATAAAGGGAGAATTCATATTGCCGATGATTTTGATGCGCCTTTAGGTGATGATTTTTGGCTTGGAAAATCATGAAGCTATTACTTGATACGCATGTCTTTTTATGGCTTAGAAATGCGCCTGAAAAAATTCCTACCTCCATTCAACAGGCTTATCAAGATATCAACAATGAAGTATTTTTAAGTATCGCAAGCGTTTGGGAAATGCAAATAAAACATCAATTGAATAAACTAACACTGGACTTTAGTCTGGATGAATTGATTACACAGCAACAACAGGAAAATGACTTGCAACTGTTATCAATAGAGGTCAACCATATATATGCTTTATCCCAATTAGCCTTTCATCATAGTGACCCTTTCGATAGATTAATTATCTCTCAATCTCAATGTGAAAATATGAGATTAATCAGCGCTGACAAGGTTTTTCAGCAGTACGATATTAATCTAATGTGGTTGAAATAATGAAACTTCAATTTAATGCCGACCTGGATTATCAACAAGAGGCTATCTCGGCCATTACCGATATTTTCGAGGGGCAAGATACCTTGCAAGCCCAATTCACCGTAGCCCCGGTTATTCAAGGATCACAAAGTGACATTTTTGCCAATCAATCTGACTTAGGGATTGGCAATAAACTCGCTCTTCTGGATGAGGAATTGCTGGAGAATGTTCGCCATATTCAGCTTAAACAGGGGTTAAAGCAGACGGGAAACCTGAATTCAAAAGATTTCACCATCGAAATGGAAACCGGAACCGGTAAAACCTATGTGTACTTACGCTCTATCTTTGAACTGAATAAACGCTTTGGTTTTAGCAAATTCATTATCGTAGTGCCGTCCTTAGCGATTAAAGAAGGGGTGTATAAGTCGCTGCAAATGACTGAACAGCATTTTAAGGCGCATTATGACAATACGCCCTATGATTATTTTGTCTATGATTCCCAGAAATTAGGCGAAGTACGCAACTTTGCCACCAATGACGCGATTCAGATCATGGTGATCAATATTGATGCGTTTCGTAAAAGTTTTACTGATCCGTCAAAGGAGAGCAAAGCCAATATCATTCATCGACCGAATGACCGCATGAACGGCATGAAGCCGATTGAGTTTATTCGTGACACGCATCCGATAGTGATTATTGACGAACCACAAAGCGTTGATACTACCGCTAAAGCGAAGGAAGCGATTGCTTCTTTAAATCCACTCTGCACCCTGCGCTATTCAGCCACCCATAAAGAAAAATATAATCTGATGTACAAGCTGGATTCCATTGATGCTTATGAGCGTAAGCTGGTCAAACAGATTGAAGTGGCCGATATTCAGGTAAAAGATGGCCATAACAAGGCTTATATTAAGTTGCTCGGCGTTGATTATAAAAAAAGTCCCATTACCGCACAAATTGAGTTTGATGCCATGAAAAACGGCCAGGTCAAACGCATCACTAAAAAGGTGCGTAGCGGTGCTGATTTGCTCGAATTATCCGGTGGCCGCGATGTGTATGAGGGGTATGTAGTGAATGATATTGTCTGTGAACCCGGTAATGAAACTATCGACTTCACCAGCAAACCGGATATTATCCGGCTTAATGAAATGGTTGGTGATGTCAACAAGGATGAATTTAAACGGCTGCAAATCCGTAAAACCATTGAAGAACATCTGCAAAAAGAGCTGAAACTCACACCTAAAGGCATCAAAGTTCTCAGCCTGTTTTTTATCGATAAGGTGGCCAATTACCGGTTTTATGATGAGGATGGCAACCCACAGAAAGGTAAATACGCGCTGATGTTTGAGGAAGAATACCTTCAACTGATCAAAAAGCCGAAATATCAATCCCTGTTTGGCGAAGTGGATACGGAAAGTTTGGTGGAAGCCGTCCATGATGGTTATTTTTCGATTGATAAATCCGGTAAAAATAAAGGTCATTTCAAAGACACCACCGGCGTTACCCAAGCGGATGAAACAACCTATAACACCATCATGAAGGATAAGGAATGGTTACTAAGTTTTGATTGCAAACTCAAATTTATTTTTTCTCATACCGCCCTGAAAGAGGGGTGGGATAACCCCAATGTATTCCAGATTTGCACACTGAATGAAACCAATTCCGTGATCAAAAAACGCCAGGAAATAGGTCGTGGATTACGTATCGCCGTCAATCAGGATGGGGAACGGGTGCATGGCTTCGAGGTGAATACTTTAACGATTATGGCGAATGAATCCTATGAGGAATTTGTCAGCCAGTTACAAAAAGAAATTGAAGACGAAGAAGGAATTAAATTCGGTGTCGTGGAAAAACACCTGTTCGCCAATATCGTGATCGAAACGGCAGATCATGAACAGGTTTTTTTGGGCGCACAGTCCTCTGAAAATCTCTGGGAACATCTGTTTAATGCCCGTTATATCGACAAAAACGGGAAAGTACAGGACATATTACGCACAGCTATAAAGGACAACAAGGTAGACATCCCGGAAGAACTTCAGGATTATGCCGGTCAGATTACCGCAACCCTCAAGAAGGTCGCGGGAAACCTGAATATCAAAAATGCAGCGGATAAAGAACAAGTCGTACTGAATAAAGCGGTTTACCTGGGCGAAGAATTCAAGCAGCTTTGGGAACGTATTAAATACCAAACGACATTCAGGGTGGATTTTGATATTGAGGACTTAATCAACCAGTGTGTAGAGGAAATCAAGAAAAATCTGATTGTCGGAAAAACCAAATTCATTTATGGCAAAAGCGTTACAAAGATTGAGCGTGGTGGGATTGAAGCAGGTAACACCAGCCAGACGAGCCATGTTTATGATGTTAGAGATTATGCCTTACCGGATATTGTGAGTTATCTTCAAAATGAAACTAATTTGACTCGCAGAACCCTGGTTGCCATCTTGACGCAATGCGGACGATTGCAGGATTTTAAAAACAATCCTCAGAAATTCGTTGATGAAGTCAGTGCCATTATTAAACGGCAAATGCGGCATTTCATTGTTGACGGCATCAAATATGAGAAGATCGGCGATGATCACTATTATGCGCAAGAGCTTTTCCAGGATAATGAACTCATTGGTTATCTCAACAAAAACATGCTAAAGGCTGAAAAGTCTATTTATAATCATGTGGTTTATGACTCAGATATTGAAGCGGAATTTGCCCGCTCATTTGAGCAAAGTGATGATGTCAAGGTTTATGCCAAACTGCCTGGCTGGTTCAAAATCGATACACCTTTGGGCAGTTACAACCCGGACTGGGCTGTTCTGGTTGATCATAATGACGAGGAAAAACTGTATTTTGTCGTAGAAACCAAGGGAAGTATTTTAGGCGAAATGCTACGTCCGGTAGAGCTGGCTAAAATCGACTGTGGCCGCGAACATTTTAAAGCACTGGGTAATACGGTTGATTTTACTGTTGTGGATAGTTTTAGTACGTTTATGGATAAGGTGATGGAATGATGAGGAATGTATTTGTAGTAGCTTGAAATTGCCCATTCCTGTAATTCATCAGCATCCAGTTTGAATTCTTTCGAATATTTCTTTCGTGTCGCCATTTTTATTTTCCTCAGTTAAGATCATTATCCTTAACTGGGGTGTACAAATCCATTAGACCACGTCAAAACGGGTAGCTCTCTTTTTATCAAGTTAAATTGTCAGATCAGATCGAGACTAATAGAATCTATACTATCCACTATCATTTTGCTTGCCCTGTCTGCTATCCTCAGACCTCGCTCTTTTTTATAATTCTTGGGTCAGTTTAGAAAATTATCTAGGTCTATTAGGTTGATTGTATTTTGGGATACTTCGATTTTGTCTTGCTGGGTATTGTAGCCCCATGAAGCAAAAAACAGTTTTATATCTTGAAGCTGGTCATTTTGTAGAACATTAAGCAGAGTTGGAAGTCTGTCTTCTACAAAATAAATGGGCTGTTTGGGATGAATGTTCTGTAAATTTTGTAATACAGTCTCTTTGTTTATTTTTCTATCCATACCAAAAATATGTTTATCAGGTAAATTAATTTGGTTGGCTTTTAGAATTTTGGCAACAAATCGCTCTTGTTTAGTGGTGACGATATACCATGTATTTCGAAGGGACAATTGCATTAACTTTTTGTCTATGCCGTCAAATAAAGGATTCATTTGTATCCATTCATCTAAAGAATTGTTGATCCATTTATCCCGCGTTTCTCCAAAAAGTTTTTTTAAAACATCAGTTGGTTGGTCGTATTTTTCTTGTATAAAGTGTTTTTTTTCTATGAAATGCTGCTGGATTGATTCTATATCATCGCCTTCAAAAAGCATCCGCATAATCAGAATGGACTCATATCCTGTTTCTAAAATCGGGCGGACAAGACGAAATTGATCTATTAGCTGTTGTTCCGGTAAATCGCCCTTCATATCATTCCATATTTGGGTTGAGGCTTTCCAGCCTGTGATGCCTGTTTCTATGGCGCTGTCACAGATTACACCGTCAAAATCCAGAGCATAAATAACTGATTGTTCCATAATGATCCTATGTTACGGGGGCTAAATTAGAGAGGTGAATAAGCCGCGGGGGCAACGATGTCGGGGGCAGGAGCGTTTGTCCGACACATATTTGTTCCACTATATCCGTGTTACTGGATATACCGTTCGCGGCTTGTTATTAAATTATAATGATGACTAAGTGAGTTGCACTAAGTATAGTAAAAAATGTATCAGGGAATGTGTGAGTAATTTCTCATTATACCCATCAATTATGAAATATTGGCACTGAAGACTTAGGTCAGATTGCTCATGGGATAAATGTCGATATTTCATAATTGATGGGTATACAAAATGTATAATTGTTTTTGAAATTTTGAAAATCGGGCGTGGTTGTGATTTATTGAGGTGTATGATGGATGATAAACAGCGAGTTGCTGAATATGCAGCAAACATTGTCAGTGACGGTATGTTAGTGGGGTTGGGTACTGGCTCTACTGCAGATTATTTCATTCAGGCTTTAGCCAGAAGATATTCTGAGAAAGGTCTTGATGTGACAGTGGTTTCCAGTTCGGTGGTCAGTTTTATCAAGGCGCAGGCGCTTGGTTTGTCTGTGGTGTCCTTTGAACAGGTATCTGTAATAGATCTTTACGTTGATGGCGCTGATGAGGTTGCTCCGAATTTGACTTTGTTAAAAGGCAGAGGTGCGGATCTGGTTAGAGAAAAAATTTTGGCCAGAGCCTGTCAACAGTTTTTGGTTTTGATTGATCGAAGTAAGGTGGTTGAGTACATTGGCCAGAATTTTCCTATTCCTATTGAGGTTATGCCATTTGCCTGGCAACTTGTCAAAAGACAATTAGAAAAAATTGGTGGGTGTGGTGATTTGCGACGACTTGACGGTAAAGACAGCCTGATGATAAGTTCATATGGCAGTTTGATACTGGATATGACTTTTCCTGTTGAAATGGCGGCTGAGGACTTGAACAGGCTGTTAAATGCAATGCCAGGTGTCGTAGAGCATGGTATTTTCAATCAATTGGCCAGTAAAGTACTGATTGCTTATGAGGGAAATGTTGAAGAGCGCTTGGCTTAGGAATGAAGGAAAACATAATAAATCAATTAATGCGATCAACTTTTATTAAGATTCGGGTAATATTTTTGCCTGTACTGTAGCTGTGATGTAGGAACCCTTGCTGTTGTTGATGTTCGCTATCATTAATTGAAGCGATTTCAACCCATTCTCCCAGTTTTGTACGGATTGATGTGTGAGCGCCTTGGGTATCTATAATACCGTTTTGATTGATGTTGTCTGACCAAGGGGCGATTTCAAGAATAACCTGCTGACCTGATAGCTTGGGTGTTACGGCAAATCCACTGTTTGCTTCTATAAACTGGGTGTCGGTCGAGATAAACGGATAGCCAAAACCACTGTCATAAATGCTGATATTTTGCAGAGGATATATTTTGCCGCTTTTAATGTATGCGCTCTGACCTTCCAGAGTTCTCAGAACCTGGCGGTTTTCATTATCGTTTAATTCCCAAGTGTTGCCAGTATGTCCATGTAAGTAGCTACTGTTTTTTTCTGACTGGTTAGCAGGGAATTCAGCTGATATGGCAGCCGCAGCATTAAGTTCTTTAGCGGTTTTGAATTTGCTTTGAATAACAGTTATGGTCAAACTGGCCAAGGGGATATCCAGTTTTTTTATCAGAGACTGAATGGTCGGTAGTCGCTCTGTGGATGTTTTAACAATTAATTTGTTTTCACTGTCTATGATACGCTCAGTGTCTTCCAATAATGGCGCAATAAGAGGGCGTAATTCAGAGGCCGGTCGGTTATGTAAATGGATGACTTTCAACACGGTTTCACTGCTGGAAACTGTGCTGCTGAATAAAAATAACAATATCAGTAATTTTTCATTCAGCATGAGATCTATTTATAATTCGTTATAAAGTGTCAAATATTGGTTGGCGCTGTTTTGCCAGGAAAAATCTTTTTTCATGGCGCTACGCTGGATTTGTTTCCAGATACCCTTGCTTTTATATAAAATCATAGTGCGTTTAATGGCTTCAAGCAGCGCTCCGGGCGTGGTGTCGTTAAAACTGACCCCTGTCGCTGATCCATCTTCAATGTGATGAGGTAGCGCATCTTTTATGGTGTCTGCCAACCCACCGGTTTTTCTGACGATGGGGACGGTGCCGTATCGTTGACTATACATTTGATTGAGACCGCAAGGTTCAAATCGGGATGGCATCAGAAAAATATCGGCGCCGGCTTCAATTTGATGAGCCAGTTGTTCATTGTAGCCAATAGTGACCGCAATTTTTTCTGGAAATAACCGGGCAAAGTCTTGCAATTTGAGTTCGGTGCTTTTATCACCACTGCCTAGTAATACAAACTGCAAGGGTAGTTCAGTCATCTCCTGGAGACAGGCTAAAATCAGGTCTATGCCTTTTTGTGCCACCAGACGACTGATGATTCCGAAAAGAGGGATATTCTCATCGACAGGCAAAGACATACGTTCTTGCAAAGCTGATTTGTTCAGCAATTTTTGTTTAAGAGTCCTGGATGAGTAATTGGTATGGATGTGTTCATCTGTTTCAGGGTTCCATTGTTGCAAGTCTATGCCGTTGAGAATTCCGCTTAAAATTTCGTGTTTATGGCTAAGTAATCCTTCCAGTCCGTAACCGAATTCAGGTGTCTGAATTTCTTGTGCATAAGTTGGGCTGACAGTGGTAATGCGATCAGCATAAGTCAATCCACCTTTGATGAAAGACAGCATATCATGAAATTCAAGGCCGTCATGATGCCATAACTGCCCCGGCAGATTCAGGGCATAGAATGTACTGCTGGGGAACAGTCCCTGGTAGGCCAGATTATGAATGGTAAATACGGTTGCCGGATGAGAATTTTCAAGCGATAGCAATGCTGGAACCAGACCGCTCTGCCAGTCGTTACAATGGACAATATCGGCTTTCCAGTTGAGGTAGGCTCTGTCCATTGCCACTTCTGTCACGATACGGCAGAAGAGTGCAAAACGTTCGGCAATGTTATGCCAGGGATTGCCGTTTTCATCCACATAAGGGTTGCCGGGATGATCGAAAAAAGGCCGGTAATCGACCAGCCAGACCATCACTTCACTGTCCGGCAAACGGGTTTCCAGAATATTGACATCCCGATTATCTACCCGTAATGTACAGATATAACGGGGTTGTTCATTATGTTGAAGAGTCTGATAATTTGGTATGATCAGGCGTATTTCCTGACCCAGGTCGGCCAGCGCTTTAGGTAGGCTGCCGGCAACATCAGCCAATCCCCCGGTTTTTATGAGCGGATGAACTTCACTGGTTGCAAAGAGTATTTTTTTCATAACCTTTCACGTGGCTAAAGTTTGAAAATAATGCCGGCCAGAGGCGGTAGCGTTACTGTAATTGAGTGATCATGGTTCATCCAGGGGATGGGTTCTGATAGAGCTTGTCCGTTACCGGTATTACTGCCGTAATAATAGCTGGAATCGGAGTTGAATATTTCTATATAGCTGCCTTGGGCGGGAACGCCGATGCGGTATTGTTCTCTGGGAACCGGAGTGAAGTTTAAAATGATGATTAAATCTTCCTTGTCCGTTTTACGGCGATAGCTGATGACCGACTGATTGACATCATGGCAGTCAATCCATTCAAAACCTTGTTCTTCAAAATCATGTTGAAAAAGCGCCGGATGTGAGGTGTATATTTTGTTTAAGTCTTTAACCAATGTTTGAACTCCTTTGTGACCGGGATATTCCAGTACATACCAGTCCAGAGTTTGGTTGAAATTCCATTCGCTACCCTGTCCAAATTCACAGCCCATGAACAGTAGTTTCTTTCCAGGGTAGGTAAACATGAAGGTATAAAGGAGTCTCAGATTGGCAAAACGCTGCCATTCATCACCCGGCATTTTATTGAACATGGCATTTTTACCGTGAACTACTTCATCATGTGAAAATGGCAGGATAAAATTTTCGGAAAACGCATATAACATGCCGAAAGTCAATTGGTCGTGATGGTGCATTCTATGGATAGGGTCTTCCTGCATGTAAGACAGAATGTCATGCATCCAGCCCATGTTCCATTTCATCGAGAAACCCAGTCCACCGGTCCAGGTTGGCCGGGTTACTTGTGGCCAGGAGGTGGATTCCTCAGCCATGATGACAGTGCCGGGGTGCTGCTCATGAGTGACCGAATTCAGGTGACGCAGAAAATCAATGGCCTCCAGGTTTTCATTGCCGCCATACATGTTGGGAATCCAGTCGTCATCTTCGCGGGAATAATCCAGATAGAGCATGGATGCCACAGCATCAACTCGTAAACCATCAAGATGAAATTCCTCCAGCCAGAAAAAAGCGCTGGAAAGAAGAAAGTTTTTGACTTCATTGCGGCTGTAATTGTATATCAGTGTGCCCCAGTCACGATGTTCACCCTGCCGTGGATCTTCGTGTTCATAGAGAGCTGAACCGTCAAATCGCGCCAGAGCAAATTCATCTTTTGGGAAGTGAGCCGGAACCCAATCAAGTAATACACCAATATTGTTTTGATGGCAATAATCAACAAAATAACGGAAATCATCCGCTGTACCAAATCGACTTGTCGGCGCAAAATAGCCCGTAGTCTGGTAGCCCCAGGAAGCATCTAAAGGGTGTTCAGTGATAGGCAATAATTCAATATGGGTAAAGCCCATTTTCTTGACATAGTCAACCATTTGTTCTGCCAGTATCCGGTAATTTAGAAAATTACCTTGAGGGTCACGTTTCCAGGAGCCTAGGTGAACCTCATAAATAGACATGGGTTCATGCAACCAGTCATGTTGTTGTCGCTGATTCATCCATCTGGTGTCCTGCCACGGGTAATGGTTTTCCTGGCAGACAATGGCTGCGGTTTGAGGGCGGAACTCAAATTGCTGACCGTAAGGATCCGTTTTTACCAAAAGCTGTTCCGAATAACGGTTGAGAATTTCAAATTTATAAATGCATCCTTTCTGTAAACCGGGAATAAAGATTTCCCAAATACCGCTGCTGCCCAAGTTACGCATGGGATGACAGCGGCCGTCCCAATGATTGAAATCGCCAATAACACTGACTCTTTCGGCATTGGGCGCCCAGACTGCGAAATAAACACCCTCAATTTCATCTATTGTATGCAGATGTGCTCCCAGTTTTTGGTAAATATGCCAATGACGACCCTCTCCAAACAAATGTTGGTCAAATTCGGGTAATACCGGCCCGAAGTCATAAGGGTCATAGTTATTGTGTTTATGACCATATTTATCCACCCAATATAGTTGGTAATGGTCTTCAAGATCTTTTTCCGTTGCTTCACAGATAAAAATATCGGTACCGGGTATGCGTTCAAATTCCGCCCCGTTTTTACCGAGCTGGACGGTTTCGGCATACGGTAAAAAAACTTTGATAATATCTTTGTTATTGACTGTATGTGGTCCTAAAACAGAAAATGGATCATGATGCTTTGCGTCTATAATTTTTGTTGTATCCGAATCAAGCTTGAATTGTGTGAGTGGCTTGTTCATTTTGCAATGCCTCAGTATAGTAAGAGTGTGTTACAAGGAATGTTAACAAATTAAAGGATGGGAATGAAATAATGTTATCAGGCTTCAACTATTTTAATGTGTAGAATAAATACTGAAAGCAGTTAATGCTGCAATTAAGAATATAGTTATGGTATAAGGTTGATTATATTTTGCTTCCAAAAACAAGAATAACTAACTTCTTATCCGAAGGGGATAATAATGTCAGACGAGAATAAACAGCATTCAGAACGTTTTGTCAGTCACTTAACCCGTAATACTATTGCTCTGATTCTGGCAGGTGGACGTGGTTCCCGCCTGAAGGATATGACAGATTGGCGGGCGAAACCGGCAGTTCCTTTTGGCGGTAAATTTAGAATTATTGACTTTCCGTTATCAAATTGTATTAATTCGGGGATACGAAAGATTGGTATTCTAACTCAATACAAAGCCGATTCACTAATCAGACATATACAACAGGGCTGGGGCTTTTTACGAGGTGAGTTTGGTGAATTTGTTGATCTGATGCCTGCCCAGCAAAGACATTCAGAGCATGACTGGTATTTAGGGACTGCGGATGCCATCTATCAGAATATTGATATTCTGCGGCATCGAAATCCTGAGTTTATTCTGGTGTTGGCGGGCGACCATATTTATAAAATGGATTATGGCGCAATGTTGGCTGATCATGTGGATAATAATGCTGATTTGACGATTGGATGTCTGGAAGTTCCCTTGGAAGATGCCAAGGCATTTGGCGTTATGCATGTGGATGATGAGCGAAGAGTTATTGATTTTGTCGAAAAGCCGGACAATCCGCCGGTGATGCCAGGAAAAACCGATACCGCGTTGGCTTCAATGGGGATTTATGTTTTCAATGCCGATTTTTTATTTGAGCAACTAATAAAAGATGCGGATACTAAAGGCTCAAGTCGAGATTTTGGTCATGATATTATTCCTTCTGTCATTGATAAATACCGAGTAAATGCTTATCCATTTCTGGATATGCAAAGTGGAGGGCAGAGTTACTGGCGTGACGTTGGCACCATTGATGCCTACTGGTCTGCAAATATGGAATTGATTGGTGTTAAGCCGGATCTGAACTTGTACGACAAAACCTGGCCTATATGGACGCATCAAGTACAGGCGCCACCGGCTAAATTTGTTTTTGATGATGATGATCGAAGAGGGCAGGCCATTGATTCCATGGTGTCCGGGGGGTGCGTGGTTTCAGGCGCCACCGTCAGGCATTCGTTGCTTTTTTCCCAAGTGAGAGTGAATTCTTTCAGCGTGGTACAGGATTCGGTGATTTTGCCCGAAGTGAACATTGGCAGACATTGCCGCATTACTAAAGCCATTATTGAAAAAGGCTGTGATGTTCCTGAAGGCACTGTAATTGGCGAAAACAAAGACGACGATAAAAGACGTTTTCATGTGAGTCCGGGTGGAGTCGTTCTGGTTACCTCCGATATGCTGGGACAGAGGCGTCATTTTGTCAGATAACAAGCTTAGGTTGGTGCTGTGCTGGCATATGCATCAGCCCGAGTACAGAGATAGGCAGACTGGCGAATTTAAATTACCGTGGACTTATCTTCATGTCATTAAAGATTATGTGGATATGGTCGCGCATCTGGAGGATGTTCCTGATGCGAAAGCTGTCGTTAATTTTGCTCCGATATTGCTGGAACAGATTGAAGATTATGCCCTTCAGATCAAGCGTTTTTTGAGAAAAGGCAGTAAGATTAAAGATCCGTTATTAGCCGCATTAGCAGATGTGTCTGTTCCTGTCGACGTACCCGAACGGTTAAAATTAATCAGGAACTGCAAAAAAGCAAATCGGGAAAGGCAGATTAATCGCTATCCGGTTTTTGTTGAATTGGTTGATATGGCCAGTTGGCTGGAAACACGCCCGGAAGCGATTAAATACCTGAATGCCCAGTTTTTTGCCGATATGCTGGTATGGTATCACCTGGTATGGTTGGGTGAGACGGTCAAACTTGCAGACAACCGGGTGCAAAAGTTGATAAATCAGGGGCAAAACTTTACTGCTGATGACAGAATTGAATTAATTGAAGTTATCAGTGACCTGGTTAACGGAGTTATTGACCGCTATAGGGTATTGGCGGAACAAGGGCGGATAGAATTATCCGTAACACCTTATGCCCACCCTATTATGCCGTTAATGCTGGATATCAACACGGTTCATGAGGCGATGCCTGATACTCCTTTACCGAAACTTGAGTATTATCCCAGTGGTGAAAGTCGGGTAAAATGGCATGTACAGAAAGGGGTGGATGTCTTTCAGAAATTTTTTGGCTTCAGGCCAGAAGGTTGCTGGCCTTCTGAAGGTGGTATTAGTACCCGGACACTGGAAATTCTGGCAGAGTTTGGTTTTAAATGGGCAGCAACGGGCGGCAATGTCTTACATAACAGCTTAAATGCTTCCGGCGTTGATCATAATAATGTTCATTATCCTTTTCGGGTTAATGAAGACGAACTTCCTGTATGTTTTTTTCGGGATGATGGGTTATCTGATTTAATAGGATTTGAATATTCTAAATGGCATGCTGATGATGCGGTAGCCGATTTGATCCATCATCTGGAGAATATTGCTCAATATGAACCCGAAGGCAGCGTTGTCTCCATTATTATGGATGGTGAAAATGCTTGGGAATATTTTCCCGTAAACGGTTATTATTTTTTACGTGCTTTATATCAACGCTTGACTGAACATCCAGATATTGAGCTGACGACTTTTTCTGAATGTCTTGATAGCAATGTGACGATAAAACCGTTATCAAAACTGGTGGCTGGCAGTTGGGTTTATGGGACTTTTTCCACCTGGATTGGCAGTCCTGACAAAAATCGCGGTTGGGATATGTTGGGTGATGTAAAACAGACATTTGACCGGGTTGTTGCTGCCGGTAAATTATCTAGGCAGAAAATTAAGGAAGCGGAGTTGCAGCTTGCTGTCTGTGAAGGGTCGGACTGGTTCTGGTGGTTTGGAGATTACAATCCGAGTGAAGCTGTCAGTGATTTTGAAAAACAATATCGAATGAATTTAAAAAATTTATATTACTTGTTAGGTGAAGATCCTCCCGAATATCTGTCTTTGTCATTTACTCAAGGATCGGGGGTGCCAGACAAGGGAGGCACTATGCGGCGCGGTAATGAAAATTAATTTTACGGTGGGATTTTTTCCTGATTGCGTTATAAAAGGAGTTATAGAGCGGGTCAAATAAGGTATTGATTTATCCGCTTGCGTAAATCATTAATCATTTTATAAGTGCTGACTGCCAATGGGGCAGCAGTCAATTTGATAAATCAATATTCTTGTAGCTAATGCACTGAGTGAATAGTTACTTTTTTGTTTTGATCGAATACCGGTGATTGTAACTGGCTTCATTGAATCATTCTTAATAATCAAGTATGAATAACCATTTTAATAAACGTCGCGCGGGTATTTTACTGCATATTACTTCTTTGCCCGGAGCAGGTAAATGTGGTGATCTGGGTGAGGAGGCCTATAACTTTGTCCGCTTTCTTCATGATACCAATATTAGTGTTTGGCAAACATTACCGCTAGGTATTCCTCATGGCGATGGTTCGCCTTATCAATGTATGTCAGCACATGCCGGTAATCCTGCTTTAATAAGTCTGGAGTGGTTGCAAACTAAAGGCTGGTTGCAGCAGACTGAGCGTTGTGGTGATTGTCATGGCGGTAATAGTTTTGTAAAAAGTTGCCTCATCACCAAGGCTTTTCAGGGGTTTAAGGAATTGGCAGGTCTATCCGAACAGGAGGATTTTATCAGTTTTTGTTCGGAAAAAGCTTTTTGGCTGGATGAGTTTGCCTTATTTTATGCGCTCCGTAATGAGTTTGGTCAGCGTAGCTGGAACCTGTGGCCGGAAGCACTGAAAAACAGGACTTCACAAGCGATAAAGATAGCAAAGCAGCGTTTAAGTAATGTCATTGAAACAATAAAGTTTGAACAGTATGTTTTTTTCAGGCAATGGCAAGAGTTAAAAGTTTTTGCTCAGCAGCATGATATTTTACTGTTTGGTGATATTCCTATTTTTGTTTCATATGACAGTGCGGATGTCTGGGCTAATCGTCAAGTATTCAAGCTGGATGGGGATGGAGAAATGGATGTGGTGGCTGGGGTGCCGCCGGATTATTTTTCTGAGAAAGGGCAGCGATGGGGAAATCCTCATTACGACTGGGAATATTTACAGAAAACGGATTTTAAATGGTGGCGTGAAAGAATAAAAACACAGGATGAGTTGTTTGATGTACTACGAATTGATCATTTTAGAGGTTTGGTGGCGGCTTGGGAAATTCCGGCTGACGAAGAGACGGCTATTAATGGTCAATGGATTGCTGCACCGGGACATGCTTTATTAAAAGCAATTAATAAGGAATGTCCTTCCCTGTCTTTGGTTGCTGAAGATTTGGGTATTATTACTGATGATGTTGAAGCACTGAGGGATGATTTTAATTTGCCAGGCATGAAGATTTTGCAGTTTGCTTTTGGTGACGGAGCGAATAATCCCTATTTGCCGCATAATTGTCCCCAAAACAGTGTGATATACACTGGAACCCATGATAATGACACCACATTAGGTTGGTTTAATACCCTTAATGATGAGGAAAAGTTTCGGGTGTATGAGTATCTGGGGTTTTCTCAAACCGAAATGCCATATACTTTGGTAGGGACAGCATTGGCCTCTGTGGCAAATTTGGCTATTATTCCAATGCAGGATATTTTATGTTTGAATTCGGAATTTAGAATGAATACTCCCGGTACGACCGAAGGTAACTGGTTGTGGCGTTTTGGCTGGGATCAAGTAACAGATGAGTATGCGGGGCGATTAAAGCATCTGGTAGGCTTGTTCGGGCGTGGCGAAAGCACACCATAACGAAAAGCCTATCAGAAACATTAACTTGTTGGCAGGTATTCCAAAGCCAGGTCTGGAAGTGTTGTGCGGTCAATTTGAAACAGTTAAATTCAGTCATCATTGTCTGTTCTTTGCTGTTCAGGAATAGGCAGAACTGGAATATTGTAGCTTTTGATTATATCCTGAATCTGAGTGAAATTCTTGTCAATCAGTTTATCGAGTAAGGCTTTTCTTTGATTGTCACCATAGCGGACAGCCATGCTCATTGAAAAATCAAACTTCATGCCGGGTGTGGATTGCATCGGAATTACCGTATAACTGTTCTCAGGGCTTTGTGAGGTAATATAGCCAGTCAATGGCCCCCAAAGTATAACCATATCAATGACGCCATTTCTGAGGTCTTTTTCGATCTGCATGGCGACATTGTTCTTGTCGTCACCAGTCATGCTTTGATAGGGGATACCTTGATCCAGTAAACCGTATTTTTGCAACCATGCGGTGCCGGGTCCCCTGTCAAACATGGCAATTTTAAGATTTTCCTGACGTTGTAAGGGGAGATTGGTCAGTTGCGAAGCTTTGCTAATGTCATCCCAGCCGCGCCCTTTGGCAATTAGTAAGGTATAAGTTGAATGGAAATAGGGGGCGGTGGTTTTGGCAAAATCAAACCCTGACGGCACTCCCATTACTACATCACATTTAAATTGATGACTATCTCCAATTTCAGATTTTAACGTATTGCGGATAAAACCAATGCGTTGTGGAAACCAGTAGTATTCAAGTTCCTGGTTCAATTGACCGGCAAATAATTGGGCGATCTTGTTTTCATAGCCGGTTTGCGCTTTAGTAGAATAAGGGGGATTTAAAGGGTCGGCGCAGACTCTGAATTTTTCCTGAGCAGGGCTGCCCGTAGCTGCCAATATTAAATAACAGCCTATCAAAAATTTAACAGGGTCAATTTTTACATTCATTACAATTCTCTTTTTTACGCCTAAAGGGGAGCATAAAAGTATACAACAAAAAAAACCTTGGTCGAAATAAAGACGACCAAGGTTCTTCTTTTTAATATAACCTGTTTTTACCTGCGTTCCAGCAAGTAAACACTTTTTAAAAAGGTTTATTAATCAGGTAATGCGAATACAGTTAATGTACCCCCTAGTTTGGTGTAAGAGCTTAGGCTTCTGTATGCGCCAACGGCTCCTAAACCTTCAGAGTTAGTTGCATCTGAGCCATCGTCCAGGCCTGCGGCAATACCAATGCCGGCCCAGCCGCCGATGCCTGATAGAACACCAACATATTGTTTACCGTTGTATTCCCATGTATTGACGTTACCGATAATACCGGAAGGAGTTTTGAATCTGTACAATTCCTTGCCAGTTTTGGCGTCAACAGCTTTCAGGTAACCTTCCAGAGTACCATAGAAAACAACACCGCCGGCAGTTGCTACAGAACCCGACCAAACAGAAAATTGTTCTTTATTCGACCATACAATTTTACCGGTTGTGGCGTCCCATGCAGTAAACTGACCCAAATTGTGAGAACCATCAGCTTTGCCAGTTTTAACATCACCTTCAGCCGGTCTCATGGTTAACGTTGCACCTACATAGGGTTGACCTGCTGTGTAAGAAACTTCGAATGGCTCGTAGTTCATGCACAGATGATTGCCAGAGATGTAGAAATATCCGGTTTGCGGCGAATAAGAAACCGGTTGTTGGTTTTTAGCGCCTAAAGCAGCAGGACAAATGTCAGTGGTATTTTCATCTTCACCACCCGCTTCTGTGCTGAATTTTTCTACAACTTGTGGGCGTCCTGTTTTCATGTCCACATGGCTTGCCCAGTTAACCGTTTTGTCGAATTTTTCAGCGACCAATAATTCACCGGTAACGCGATCCAGAGTGTAGCCAAAACCATTACGATCAAAATGTACGATGGTTTTACGCATTTTGCCATTGATTTTTTGGTTAACCAGAGGCGCTTCATTGATGCCATCGAAATCCCACTCATCATGAGGCGTCATTTGGTATACCCACTTGACTTCGCCAGTATCGGCATCACGAGCCCAAAGAGACATGGACCATTTGTTGTCGCCAGGACGCTGTACTGGATTCCAGGTTGAAGGGTTGCCTGATCCATAATACACCAGGTTCAAATCAGGATCATAGCTGTACCAGCCCCAAGTTGTTCCGCCGCCGATTTTCCATTGATCGCCTTCCCAGGTTTTCAGGCTGGAGTTGGCGCCAACTTTTTGAACTTTACCGTCTTTCCAGGTCGTCGTTTTGTTGGGATTGATCAGGGTGTCCGAGTCAGGCCCCATGCTGTAACCTTTCCATCTCAATTCACCGGTACGAATGTCGTATGCAGCCAGGAATCCGCGGACGCCAAATTCACCACCGGCAATACCTGTCAGAACCATGTCTTTAACAACCAGGGGAGCATTGGTGTTGGTCATGCCCAGTTTAGGGTCGCCGTTTTGTACGCTCCATACGCGTTTACCTGTTTTTGCATCCAATGCAGTCAATACGGTATCAGATTGTTGTAAAAAGATCTTACCGTCACCATAAGCCAAGCCACGGTTAACAGTATCACAACACATTACCGGAATAGTAACATCAGCATCCATGGTCGGTGTATATTCCCAGATAACGGATTGAGTCTTTTGGTCAATCGCATAAACTGTGTTAGGGAAAGGCGTGTGGATGTATAGAACTCCGTTAATAGCTAAAGGACCACCTTCATGACCACGCAGTACACCAGTAGAAAAAGACCAAGCTGGTTGCAGGTTTTTGACGTTTTTTGAGTTGATTTGATCCAGTTTGCTGTAACGAGTTCCGGCGTAGTTGCCCCCCCATGTTGCCCAGTTAGCAGGGTTTTGAGTCAGTTTTTCAACGCCGCTGTTAGCAGTAGATACAGTGGGTGCAGCAAGTAAAGTAGCTACAGTTGAAGCAAGCAGCCAGCTTTTTACAGGCTTCTTCATTATGTTTCCTCCTGGTATTCTGTTACGCGACAGAATACGATTTTGTGTTATTAAGACTAATATTAGTTTTAAAGCTTTTGGATGGCTTTATCTCTATTCAGGTTGTGGTTAATCTGAATCAAGTGGTTACTGCCTTTCCAGATGCTTAAATTGAATGATTTTGTCTTAAAAGTCAACTAGAAATAGTTCCGCCATTTCGATTTTAGAATATTTATAGTTCCCGAATGGGTCAGTCATATTCTTCTAAATATATGAAATATAAATGGTATGTTGTTAATGAATCGCTTTGTTGACGATAAAGCAGATTTACTTGCTTGGCAATGACGATTGCAATTGTGATGGATTGAGAGGCAAAAAAATCTATAATGAAGTTATAATGATAGAATTTTCAAGACATTTGTATAGACAATGGATATTAAACAATATATGGGGTTGCTGGGACAGCAGGCCAGAACAGCAAGCAGGGAAATGGGGCGGGCGGAAACGGGACAAAAGAACCTCGCTTTGCTTGAAATTGCCGGAGCCATTGCCGCAAGCAGAGAACGGCTGGCTGTTGAAAATCAAAAGGATTTACAGGCGGGGCAGAAGAATGGACTGGAGTCAGCGCTGCTGGACAGGCTGGAATTAAAGCCGACAACCATTGATTCCATGATTGAAGGGCTGAAACAAGTAGCGGCACTAGCTGACCCTGTGGGCAGTATTACTGATCTGAATTATCGTCCCAGTGGCATTCAGGTGGGTCAGATGCGGGTGCCTTTAGGAGTTATTGGCATTATTTATGAGTCCCGACCCAATGTGACTGTTGATGCGGCGGCATTATGTCTGAAATCCGGTAACGCCTGTATTTTGCGTGGAGGTTCGGAAGCCATTCATTCCAATCAGGCAATTGCCGCCTGTATTGCCGAGGGTCTGGCATCTGCCGGTCTGCCGTCAGATGCGGTTCAGATTGTTGAAACTACTGATCGTGTAGCCGTTGGAGAACTGATCACTATGGATCAATATGTCGATGTGATTGTGCCGCGTGGAGGTAAGGGGTTGATCGAACGTATCAGCCGGGAATCCACCATTGCTGTTATCAAGCATCTTGATGGGATTTGTCATGTTTATATTGACAGTAAGGCTGATCTAGACAAAGCAGTCAATATAGCGGTCAATGCCAAAACCCAGCGTTACGGTGTTTGCAATGCTATGGAGACCTTACTGATAGCAGAAAAAATTGCCGCTAAGGTATTGCCTTTGCTGGTAGAGAAATATAGACAAAAAGGGGTTGAATTACGGGGTTGTCTGAAAACCTGTTCTTTAGCGCCTGAATGTTCACGGGCTTGTGAACAGGACTGGAAGACAGAATATCTGGCGCCGATGTTGTCGATTAAAATTGTTGAAGGCATAGAAGAAGCAATAGAACACATTAATCAGTACAGTTCCGGGCATACTGAATCTATTGTTACTGAAGATTATACTCTGGCGCGACGATTTTTACGCGAGGTTGATTCCAGCTCAGTGATGGTCAATGCCTCGACACGTTTTGCTGATGGTTTTGAATATGGTTTAGGTGCGGAAATTGGCATCAGCACTGACAAGCTCCACGCCCGGGGCCCGGTAGGGTTAAACGGTTTGACGACACTAAAGTACATTGTATTGGGTGACGGTCAAATCAGGCAATAATGATCGGCGTTTACGGCGGTACTTTCAATCCGGTTCACTACGGGCATTTACGCACCGCGCTGGAAGTTAAAGAGATATTTGCACTGGACGAGATCAGGCTGATTCCTTGCCGATTGCCACCGCACCGGGAGCAGCCGGATGTTTCTGCAGAAACCCGTTTAATATTATTGCAATTGGCCATTGAGAAGTTATCCGCTCTGATTGTTGACAGAAGAGAACTGGACAGGGAAGGGCCTTCTTATATGGTCGATACGCTTGAATCATTACGTACTGAATTGGTTGATTGTCCATTGCTGTTGTTTATTGGGACGGATGCTTTTGCAAAACTGAACTCATGGCATCAATGGCGACAATTGTTTGATTATGCACATATTGTGGTAATGACTCGTCCTGGATACAAGCCTCATACTCTCTGTGATTTTTTGAATAGTAAGTTAACCGACCAACAAGAACTGTTACAAAAACAGGCAGCCGGTTGTCTATTTTTTCAGAAGGTGACGCAGTTGGATATTTCAGCTACTGCCATAAGAGCGTTGCTGGCTAAGGGTAAAGACCCCCGTTTTTTATTGCCGGATAAAGTCATTGGTTATATTAACCAACATAAGCTATATAAAGTTTTACAACAGGAAAATGAATGCAAACACAAGAATTACTGAATATTGTCAAAAATGTAGTTGATGAGCGTAAAGGACAGAATATTACTGTTCTGGATGTGCGTGGAAAAACCAGCATTACCGATTATATGGTGCTGGTTACCGGTACCTCGGAACGTCATGCAAGATCCTTGTGTGAATATGTGATTGAAAAAGTCAAACAATACGGGATCCAGCATCCCGGGTTTGAAGGTCAGGATGGTTCTGATTGGGTGCTTTTGGATTTGGGGGATGTTATTTTGCATGTCATGACTGCTCAGGCGCGCGAATTTTACCAATTGGAAAAATTATGGTCGGTAGATCGGCTGGAAGATGTCGCTGTAAATTAGCATTATCACCTCAAGTATCATCGCATCTGGCCGATTAAACTAATGAAGCAAATTAGGAGTGGGCAGGTGAAGTCACTATATTCCGCTATTTTAATCCTGGCAATGTCACTCATTGCAGCAGCTTGTTCGCTAACAGCCAACAAAATGGTTGATGAGAAAGAGATGCTGGTGGCTGATGAAACTATAACCGTTTCAGGGCATAGTCAAATTGATCGAGTAATAACAGCGAGTCAACAACAGCGTTTTGCTGCGGAGCAATCCGCTAAATTGAACGGTTATCGCCAATTAGCGGCAATATTGTATCAAAAAAGACTTGCTGATGGGCGCGTTGTTGGTGGGCAGGTAATGAAAAATGAAGCCTATCGCTTGTATTTCGATATTTTTCTGCGTAATGCAAAAGTGGTTAATTGGCAGGTATTGGGCAATACTTTATATACCAGCATGGCGTTGACGGTGACTGACAGATTTTATCAATGTATTGCCAGTGATTCGGGTTTTTTGGCTCAGTGTCTGCAAGAAGAAAACAAACTTCCTTTTACCCGGCTTGGGTATAACAGCGCTCAAGTAAAAACCATTAATCTGGCATGTGGTTCAATTGACTGTAATGGCTTGCTTGATGTGGGGGGATTCTCTCATGGCAAGAATGCATTTGACAGGGGGTTGTTAAATGTCGGGCTTTATGATGCAGAATGGTTGTTGAATACATCGTCCAGGCTATTTGCTAATTATTTTTTGATAAAAGGTATCAGTAAATAGTTTGCTTATGAAATATGCTCTAAAAGGGGTTATTTTTTTGTGCTTCCTGGTGTTATCGGCCTGTGTGACTCATTCGCCTGACAAATTATCGTTAGCTGACGAAACTGACAAGCGGGATACCCGGGTGCTAACGGCGGAAGGTCAGGCCGTTATCAGGCAGGGGGCGGTTTTGCTGGCTAGAAAGAAAGCGGTTGAGTCAGCAATCAATCATGCCGCTGCGCAAACCGGACATAAAGTTTCAGCAAATTTATTGATTAGTAATACCAAAGTCGTAGATGAATGGCAGGATGGCAATGTCTACCATGTTCAAGTATTGGCGCTATTATCTGAGACTCCGTTCTGTCAGGCGCCTTATAAAAAAAGAATTGTAGCCACAGCTTTTCCAATTGTGACATCGGGACAAATCGGTGGCAATGAATCTCAGGATCTGTATAGCGGAATTCCTCGGGAAATAAATAATCTGCTGATGGAATCAGGTGACTTTATCGGTCGGAACAAAACGGATACTGTGTTGTATCCAAGGCCGAATTTGGCGCCCGAAATAATGTCAGAAAATGATTATGGTCATTCCAGTATTGTTGATCTTGCCCGCGAAGCAGGCGCTCAGTTTGTGTTATCAGGAGTGATCAGAGGGTTTACGGTAGAATCAGCTGAATATATCAGAGGGGCCGGTATTTTGGCGCAAATTAAAGCGGCTGCCAGAGAGGTAATTGCCAGGAGAGGAGTGACTTTGGATGTTTATGTACACGATGGATTCAATGGTGCATTGTTATTTCAACATCGCTATTCAGATTCAATATTGGGTGATGTATGGATTCCAGAGGGATATTCAGTCGGTAGTGAGCGTTTTAATGCAACTCCGGCTGGAAATAAAATTAACACGATTATTCATCTGGTCAGTAAGGATATCAGGCGGGTTTTCGGATGTTATCCGTTTACAGCCAGGGTGGTTAAAGTTAAAAATGATCGTATTGTGATTGCCGCGGGTTCTCAGGATAAATTAAAACGTGGTGATAAGTTTGTGGTTTATGCTGCCAGCCCAGAGGTTCAAGGATTAGGGGTGACAGGAACCAACAAGGAGCCGGTTGGGATATTGAAAATTGACCAGGTCAATACAATGTTTTCCACGGGAACATTAGAAGATTTATCCAGTATTCGAAAAGTCAGAGTGGGTGATTGGGTCAAAAGCTGGTAAGGAATGAGAACGAAATAAGCGGAATATGTTGTTGTCCGGCGTAGGTTTTTTGTGAGCCAGGGCGGCATATGGCCGATCATTTTCATGAAACTGTAACTATACAGTGCATTCAAATAAATATAAGTCCTTAATATCAGTTACTTGTTTAATAACTATAGGTGGTATGGATGCCGCGTTCATGCCTGCATGGAGGTATTTACTGCGTCTTCTGGAGTAAGCGACTGATGCTAAATACGTATATACGCTGAACAGTTACATGAAATTTTATATTTGAGATATTCAGAAACCTGTTCAATAATTGGACAGGTTCCCGTTTCTCGAATTTTTATATTGCTTTTTTGATTTTAGTCAATGCATTGGTCAGGTTTTCCATGCTGGTAGCTATGGAAATTCTGATATGACCGGGACAACCAAATGCACTGCCCGGAACCAGAGCGACCCCGGCTCTTTCAATGAGATATTCAGCAAAATCAATATCAGAATGAATGTCGTCAAGACGTGACAACAGTTTTTCTATATTTGGAAAAACATAAAACGTTCCGTTGGTGCTTAAGCATTCAATACCATCAATTTTATTGAGTTCTGCAACCACAAAATCATGGCGTTTTTTAAACTCGGCCAGCATGGTGTCAATGCAGATTTGATCGCCGGTAATGGCTTCTTCTGCGGCGACTTGTGAAATTGACGTTGGGTTGGAGGTGCTTTGGGACTGAATTTTACGCATGGCGCCAATGAGTTCAGCGGGGCCTGCTGCATAGCCAATACGCCAGCCGGTCATTGAATAAGCTTTGGAGACGCCGTTTAACACCATAGTTCGAGGGTAAAAGTCCGGATTGGCATTGAGAATATTGACGAAACTGCCTTTTTCCCAAAGGATATGTTCATACATATCATCAGTGGCAATGATGATGTCTGGATGGCTTCTTAATACCTCACCCAATGCTTTTAATTCATTCAGGTCATAAGCGGCTCCAGTTGGATTAGAGGGGCTGTTAATGACGAATAAACGGGTGTTGTCAGTAATGGCGGCGTCTAATTGTTGGGGCGAAATTTTAAAGTTCTGTATCTGTGTGGATTCCACGATAACCGGTACGCCATCAGCCAGTAATACCATGTCTGGATAGGAAACCCAGTAGGGCGCCGGGATAATCACTTCATCCCCGGGGTTGAGTAAAGCTTGTGCCAGATTGTAGAAACTTTGTTTGCCGCCACAGGACACCAGAATCTGGTTTAGTTGATAGTCGAAGTAATTGTCTTTCTTAAATTTATTGATAATTGCTTGTTTTAAACTGGGAATGCCATCAACAGCCGTATATTTGGTAAAGCCATTATCCAGAGCCTTAACGGCTGCCGCCTTGATGTGTTGGGGGGTATCAAAATCCGGTTCGCCAGCTCCCAGCCCGATAATATCTTTACCGGCGGCACGCATTTCTGCTGCTCTGGCGGTAATTGCTAGGGTAGGAGATGGTTTAACAGCTTTAACTCTATTTGAAAGTTGAATGCTCATAATTCCTCAATCGAAACCAGTATCAAAAAGTAACCCGCTATTATACTCTATGTATAGTAATGAGCCATATTAACCAAGTGTTATTTAATAAGGCAATCGGCTTTAAAAAGGCAATAGCAGAACAGATTGCCGGTCATGGAGGCTGGCTCTATTTTGGGTTTGAAAGAAAATTATAGGGTGTTACAGGCTGTTTGCTTGACTTTTTATTGGAGTTATTGGGTGTCGCTTCCTTGGTAACAGTCAAAACTAATTTGAAAGATAACAAATTAAGCATAACGATTGACATAAAATACTCTGGAAGTACAATGGTGGATTTGTTTTCCGGCCGATGCTGGATGTAACAGCCATGGTGTTGATTTGGCGCTTTGGCTAAATGATTGAGAAGGAAGGTACTAATGAGTCACACATTATATGAAGCCAA
>CAYNIU010000026.1:0-24700 GCA_964397365.1 uncultured Methylomarinum sp.
GTTCTTCGCGTTTTACACCCGTCACCTGCTCCACCTTGTCCGGTGTCCATTGCGCTACTTGTTTGCGAATTTCATCCATACCGTAAACACGTTGCTTGATAAATTCCTTATCCTCCCAGCCATTTTCAAAAATATGCCATAACATGCCCCAGATCAGTGGTACATCGGTACCGGGACGTAAACTGATATGCTGGCTGGCATGAGCCGCTGTGCGGGTATATCGCGGATCAATAACAATCAGTGGCGCCCCCTGCTCTTTGGCCTTAAAAATATGCAGCATCGAGACCGGATGCGCTTCTGCGGGATTACCGCCGATAATCAAAATCGCTTTACTGTTATGAATATCGTTAAATGAATTGGTCATGGCGCCATAACCCCAGGTATTGGCCACACCGGCTACCGTGGTGGAATGGCAAATACGTGCCTGATGATCTATATTATTGGAACCCCAGAATGCGGCAAATTTACGGAATAAATAGCTTTGTTCGTTATTATGTTTTGATGACCCCAGCCAGTACACTGAATCGGCGCCAGACTGCTGGCGAATAGACAGCATTTTATCGCCAATTTCATCAATAGCCTGTTGCCAAGCTATGCGTTTCCATTTGCCATCAACCAGTTTCATGGGATATTTCAGCCGTCGGTCACCGTGACCATGTTCTCTGACTGATGCACCTTTTGCACAATGCGCCCCCAGATTAAAGGGATGATCCATTGCCGGTTCTTGTCCCACCCAGACACCATTTTCAACTTCAGCAATAACCCCGCAACCAACTGAACAATGGCTGCAAACTGTTCTTACCGATTTTATATTGCTCTTTCCAGTTGCTGATGTAGTTGTAGCCTGAGCTTTCTCCATCAGGGTAAACGGCGCACCGCCTAAAGCCACACTGCCTGCCGCCAGACTTGAATGCTTCAGAAAAACACGTCGGTCAATCCCCTGACGTTCTGACCCTTTTGCTGAAGAAGCCGCTAAACGTTTTATCAATTTCATGAACTATGCCGACTAGAAATTAATTGTGCTGTAGTAAGCCTGAATATGCCTTGATTGGTGATAGCCTTGCTGCTTTACCGAATGCATTAGCGTTTGGACGGTATTTGTTTGGGCTGACGAATGACGCACAACCATTGTTGTCGATGATGCAACCATAGCACCCAACAGCCCTTTGATAAATGTTCGACGGGTATTTTTAGATGACATAGAAATATTGAATTAATTATTATAATTATTGGTAGAACATACCTATAAAAACGTCAACATTCAATAAAAATATGTATTTTGCCGCATGAATTCGTTTTGTTTGCATTCAGCGTTATCAATCCAGACTTAAAATTTCCATCTGTAAAAAATGTTTACCAAGTCGGGCAATTGCCGGATAAAAAGTCCCCGTTTGCAGTTGTTTTAAATCATCAAAAAAACGACCAAACCACGATTTAATATACAATTGAAAAAATTCACCCTGTTCTTCTCGGTTATCAATAATCAACAATGCCATGACTTCACAAATAGCGCTGATATGATCTTCCGGTTCTCTGTTACTTTGTTGACGTTGATAACCCAGCTTTTGTAAATCAGTTCGCAGCTGCACTAAGGGTTGTTCCATTAAAAAACCGCTTTCATAATAGGAATAAAATGGTGATAGCTCTCCTCTACCCAAACCAATAAACAACTGGTGAAATTCATCATCTAACTTTTCTATAGCCATTGTTGCCGCAATCTGCGCTAATGTCCGCCAGGCTGAATGGTATGCTCCCCGGTTTTCGGGTTCCAGCAATTCAATTGCTGCTATACTGTCTAACAAAGGCTGGTCAACAGGCAAACTGAAAAGTCGAGCCAATAGCCGATAAAGGTATGCACGCTCTTGCTGTACGGGATTCATTGGTTATCGAACAAGGAAATGACTTTACAGTCTTCACACATCATTAACTGGCGCTTTTTTTCGCCTTGAAACATCGAATGATGGCGTAATTTTTCCATAATCGTGTTAATCATATTCTGGGCGGCAAACGGTTTATCACAAACAATACAATGAAACGGTTGTTCTTCATGTAACAATCGTGGTTTTCTCGCCGCTACTGAATCATATAAATAACGAGGAACTAAGGAAATGACCTGCTCTGGGCAGGCATCACGGCAAATACCGCATTGTACACACTGTGCTTCAATAAACTTCAATTGCGGTAATGCAGTTGCCGCTAACAAAGCCCGGGACGGACACACCGAAACGCATGACATGCATAAAGTACAGCCCTCCTGATTGACTTTAATAGCACCGAAACTGGCCGGAGTTGATAAGTGGCATGATTGCACAGTGGAGTTAGCCTGTTTCAACAAATGCTCAATCGCCATGCGGATTGCCGTTCTTTTATCCACATCGGGTTGATATAATGCCTTGGTCATTTGTTGTTGATCAGTATTAACGACAAACTGTTGCGGCTCTGCCAATTGAATCAAATTGGCCGCATAACCCAATCCAGTCAGTATTTCATTCGCTTGCGTCATTTGTTCGGTTAAAGTCTGACGGGTTTCTGCCGTTAAATCCACAGTATCCAGCAACCACACCTGTTGCGCACCATAGGCCAGAGCGCTTAACCAAATATCCATCCCCGTCGAACCCAAAGCTTCGACTGTGAACGTGGTAATTATTTGAGGATCACTGATATTGTCCGGCAGCTTTCCGCTATGCAACAATAGAATGGCAGGATATTCTGCCAACATCTGTTTGATGGCCATCAAGATACGCAAGCGATCAGGATATTGATAACTAACGGCACCGCTGGGACAGATGCTGGAACAATCTCCGCACCCCTGACATAGATAAGGATTGATCTGAATAACACCGGATTCAGAGGAAATAGCATCAGTCGCACAAACATCAATGCACTGCCTGCAACCCTCTATAGTGCGCCGATTATGTGCACATTTGTGGGTATCCAACTGGAAATATTTGGGTTTGTCAAACTGCCCTATCATATTCGGAAGTTCGGATATGGTTTTAGCCAGAACATCGACGTTATTTTTGACATGATAATAGCCGAATGGCGCAATAGTGCTTTTTATTGCAGGTTGTTGCTGCAAATCCAGCACCACATCATAGACCGAAGTCGTCACCCCCGGCAAAGTGAAACATCCTAAATAACCTTGTACATCAGGATTAATAAAGACTGGAAGAATTTCAACGCCTTGTTCGCACAATAATGCGCTTGCTCTAACTCCAGGATTGCTGAGTGGCAACCAGAAAATTCTGAAATTTGCACTTAAGTCAGCCAAAACAGCGTCAAACTGCGCCTTGTCCGCGATAACCAGTAAACGATTTGAAGTTTGGTAGCTGACATACTCAGTCTTATCATCGTATTCAGCTTGAAACTCAAGGTATGTCATTACACTGAGGTATGCTCTGACTGAATGACAACAGCATCCATTTCAGACAACTCATTATCCTTTGTAGCCATTTGTTGATGTTCGCGATTCACGGTTTCCAAACGCGTTATCGCCTGCTGCATTTCAGTGGGAATCAAATCTCCACGTACAGTGAAAAAGCTGTAATCTTCATCATATTCGTTCAAGCCGTCGCTCCCGGAAAAACGACTTTGCCGGAAGATTTTTTTAAAGGCCAGCTGTCTGCTTTGCTCCGCCAGTTGATCAACAACTTCACTGGAATCTTCACTATCACTAAAAAACCAGTCTCGAAACCAACGATACATTATCAACTCATGCTTAAATAACGTTCACCGGTATCATGAATAACAGTCACCACTGTTTTTCCTTCCCCCATCTGCTCGGCAATGCGAATCGCTGCACAAACACTGGCGCCGGATGAAATACCAGCCATGATACCCTCTTCTTCTATCAGACGTTTACGCATTGCAAAAGCTTCTTCGGTGCTGACCAGTTCAATATCGTCAACAAGATCCACATCCAGATTTTCAGGGATAAATCCAGCACCTATTCCTTGAATTTTATGCGGACTGTGGGTTCCGCCTGAAATCACAGGAGATTCAGCCGGTTCTACCGCTACCACTTTGAAATCAGGATTGCGTTTCTTGATCACATCCGCCACACCGGTAATGGTGCCGCCGGTACCGACCCCACAAACAAAAACATCTACATTGCCGTCAGTAGCAGACCATATTTCCTGAGCAGTAGTTTGCCGATGGATTTCGGGGTTAGCCGGATTTTCAAACTGTTGCGGCATAAAAGCCCCCTCAGTCTGGGACACTATTTCCTGGGCTTTGGCTATAGCCCCTTTCATCCCTTCAGCTCCCGGCGTTAAAACAATTTCTGCGCCATATAAAGCCAATAATTGTCGTCTTTCCACCGACATGGTTTCAGGCATGGTCAGAATACAGTGATAACCACGCTGTGCCGCCACCATAGCTAAAGCAATACCGGTATTTCCTGATGTCGGTTCAACAATAGTCCCACCGGCCTTTAAATCACCTGATTTTTCGGCCGTTGTAATCATGGCTAATCCAATTCTGTCCTTCACTGAACCACCGGGATTTCTTGATTCTATCTTAACCAAAACATCGGCCGAACTTTTCGGTACGATACGTTGCAATTTTACCAATTCTGTATTACCGATGAGTTTGGTAATATTATTCGCTTTAGCCATAATAGATTCCCCCTAAATAACAAGCTTCAGTACAACGCGTAAGTTATACATCTATTAACCTAATAAATCTATATTTAAAGTAGAGCGAACAACAATATTAATACGCTGACAGGGAGTCTTTTTCATTGTCAGGCCTCATCCAATTTAATCCAACGCAAGCGATTGGCATTGCTCACTACAGTAACAGATGACATAGCCATTGCCGCTCCGGCAATCATCGGACTTAACAAAACCCCAAAAACCGGATACAACAACCCCGCCGCCACAGGAATACCAATGGAGTTATAAAAAAACGCGCCCAGCAGGTTCTGTTTAATATTACTGACCGTCGCTTTCGACAGTATCATTGCTTTTGGCACTTTTAATAGAGAACCTTGTAAAATTACAATATCTGCGCTTTCAATCGCAACATCAGTTCCTGTGCCAATGGCAAAACCGACATCAGCCTGAGCCAGCGCCGGCGCGTCATTGATACCGTCTCCCACCATGCCGACAGTTTCACCTTTTTGCTGCAACTCTTTCACTACTGAAGCCTTGTCCTGTGGTAAAACCTGTGCTCGTATTTCTGAAATCCCCGCCTGTTCGGCAATGGCTTTAGCGGTAATTTCATTATCGCCGGTTACCATTAATACCCGCACATTTTGTTGCAACAATGTTTTTACAGCTTCAGCAGAATCTTTTTTAATCGGATCAGAAACGGCAATAATACCGGCAATTTTGTTATTGACGGCCAGCAACATGGGTGTCTGACCCAGCGCTGACAAAGATTCCAGTTTTTTACTGTAGCGGGCATACTTAACCTGCTTCTCATCCATTAACGCCGTATTGCCAAAATAAATTTTCTGGCCGTCTATTTCGGCAGTAATCCCCAGTCCTGCCAGCGCATGGAATTGACTGGTTTTTTCCAGTTTAATCTGTTTTTCATCAGCAGTTGCCAGAACAGCCGCAGCCAGTGGATGTTCAGATCCTGATTCAATACTGGCCGCTAACTGTAAAACTTGCTCTTCACTGAAATCGCCCACTGCCTCAATAGCCGAAATAACGGGCTTTCCTTCTGTCACAGTCCCGGTTTTATCAAGAATTATACAACTTAATTTACCCGCACTTTGCAGGGCATCACCATTACGGATCAGTACGCCCATTTGTGCTGCCCGCCCAACTGCAACCATAACCGAAATAGGAGTTGCAAGCCCCAGGGCACAGGGGCAAGCTATAACCAAAATCGTCATGGACGTCACAAAAGCGTAACCCAAAGCCGGATCCGGGCCAAAAATCAACCAGACAAAAAACGTCAACACAGAAATGGCCACCACTACCGGCACAAATACAGCAGAAATTTTGTCCGCTAGCCTGGCGATAGCCGGTTTACTGCTTTGCGCCTGCCTGACACTGTTGATAATCTGCGCCAACGCCGTATCGCGGCCAATCCGTGTGGCTTTAAACAGAAAACTGCCTTGCTGATTCATGGTTCCGGCAACCACTTCCGAGCCTTCGGTTTTTTCAACCGGAATAGGCTCTCCAGTCAACATGGATTCATCAACAGTGGAATGCCCTTCAATCAATACGCCGTCAACGGCAATTTTCTCACCAGGCCTGACCCGCAATATTTCCTCCAACCCCACCTCTTCAATGGTAATATCCATCTCTTTACCATCGCGAATGACTCTGGCCGTTCGCGGTTGTAGACCAATCAATTCACGAATCGCCGCCGACGTTTGTCCTCGGGCGCGGGTTTCCAGGGCTGTACCAAAATTAATGAAGGCTAGAATAATCACCGACGCTTCAAAATAAGCATGTGCAGATAATGAAGGCAAGTCGTCGGCATAATCAATCACCACACTGGAATACAACCAGGCTGAACCGGTTCCCAAGGCAATCAGGGTATCCATATTCGCTTGTCCCAGCATAAGTGATTTATAAGCTCCTTGAAAAAAATGGTCGCCAGAATAAAATAGCAAAGCCAGAGTGAGTAAAGATATTTGCGGCCAAAACCACTGTCCGGCAGCTGATCCGATTTCAGGCAACCACCCCAAATGCCCTGAAATCATTAATGGAAAACCAAAAGCCGCCGCAACAACAGCTTTTTTCATCAATTTTTGATAGCGTTCAAGCTCCTGCCGCTCCTCTTCCCCAGGGTCTTCCAATCCTTCCATAATAGCTGCATCATAGCCGGACTCCTGAACCGCTCTTTTTAATAATTCAGGGTCAACATGACCACTGATTGTCGCTGAATGATCAGCAAAATTAACATTGACAGCAATAACGCCTGGAACAGCCGTCAATGCCCCTTCGACAGCGCTGACGCAACCCGCACAACGCATGCCTAGAATCGATAATCGAGTTTCAGTTACTGAATTTGTCTGCTGTTCGCTAGTCATATGCCATGTCTGTCTGTTTGTTTGTTAACGGAGTCGCTTAAAAAATACACTATCTTTAAAATTTAACTACTCTATAGTAAAGCCTGCATCAGCAATGACTTGTTTAATGGTATCGAGAGCGGTTTTATTTTCATCAAATTCCAGCTCAACCAAATTGTCTTTATGATTGGCTGATACGGAAATAATACCTTCAATTTCCTTGATTTTTCCGGTGACGTTTGCTTCACAGCCGCCACATTTCATGCCTGTTACTGTTAATGATACTGATTCTGTCATTTTATTAATCACTTGGTTACATTGCTAAAATTCAGTTTTAATCATACTCGACTGTTATACAATGAACATGATATAAACCCCATTTAACTTTGCATAATAGTGCAATGACCCTGCACTCGTAAAATAAAATAGAGCTGGAAATGAATGATATACTCATCGGACGACAGCAGATCCTTGATAATAACCTGAATATATATGCCTACGAAATTTTGTTCAGAGGCAGTGATTTTGACCTTGACCTTAGAGAAGGGGCAACTTCTGCCACTAACCAGGTGATCAGCGATACGCTTCTGGAGATTGGTCTCAATGATATTGTCGGTACGGCGCAAGCTTTTATCAATTTTACCGCTCAAAATATCCTGGAAAAAACCCCTTTAAATCTTCCCAGAGACAGAATCGTCATTGAGGTTCTTGAAGACGTTACCGTTGACCTGCGCATCATCAATAACTTGAAAGAATTCTCTCAACAAGGTTACACCATTGCACTGGATGACTTTGTATTAACGCCTGAATGGACTCCGCTGCTGGAATTTGCCGACATCATCAAACTGGACATAATGGCAATGCCGCTTGCAGAAACCCTGGCAATGATTGAAAAATTAAAGCCTTATAAGCTGAAGCTTTTAGCGGAAAAAGTGGAAACCCCCGAAGAATATGAAATTCTCAAAAAGGCCGGTTGCCAGCTTTTTCAAGGGTTCTTTTTCAGCAAACCCAATATTGTTGCCGGCAAAGGTAAACGATTGGGCATTAATCAAACGACAGCTATCAAACTCCTGAGTACGGTAAATACTCCCGATGTCGGTTTTGACGACCTCAGCACCGTTATTTCCCAGGATGTTGCTTTAAGCTACAAACTTCTGCATTATATCAATTCAGCCTTTTTTTCCTTGCCCAATAAAATAGAATCCATTCATCATGCCGTCACCTACCTTGGCCTGAGCGAAATAAAACGTTGGGTAAATATTCTGACACTGGCATCAATGACCAATAAACCAGATGCTTTGTTACAAAATATCCTGGTTAGAGGAAAAATGTGTGAATTACTGGCCGAACAATATCAACAAGATCCCAGCCAATTATTTTTTACCGGCATGCTGTCATCTCTTGACAGTTTGCTGGACATCCCCATTGACGAGGCGCTGGCACAACTCCCATTGACTAAAAATATAGCACAGGCTATTTTGAACAAACAAGGAATAGCCGGAGAAATTCTGGCTTATGTTCTCGAATATGAACGTTGGGAACTTTCCGCTTGCAACAAACATCAAATTACGCCGGTCAATGTCGGGGATATTTATATCCAAAGCATCAACTGGGCCAATAACGTACTAGGCAATATCACAATGCGGTAATAACATGAACTTAAATACTCTATTCTTGCTGATTTTTTCCTTTTTTTCTGCGACATTAACAGCTGCCGAACTTGAAAACCTGTCTGTTGAACAACTGCAAACCATGCGCCAGAACAGTGATGCACTGGTCATTGATGTGCGTACCCCTAAAGAATGGCAAACAACCGGCATTATTCCCAACAGCCACAAGCTGGAGTTTTTTGACAGTAATGGCAAATACGATGCCAAAAAATGGCTGTCACAATTGCAACAACTTAAATCTTCACCAGATCAACCGGTTATTTTAATATGCCGGTCAGGTAACAGAAGCGGTATGGTGGGAAATTATTTAGCCAAACAATTAGGCATGAAAAATATTTACCATTTGTCTACCGGCATCCAATCGTGGATTAAGGCGGGAAAACCGGTTAGCCCTGATTGCAACAAGATAACTTGTCAATAGAAAATGTCTTTAAAAACAACATCTAATCAAGTCATTGCTCTGGCCGGCATTGCTCAGGCCTGCTCTTTAGTACAACAATTGGCATCAACCGGCAGGGCTGACAGTTCAGCGCTTGAATCCAGTATTGGCAGTCTTTTGAAAATTGATGCCGACAATGTTGCCGATGTCTTCGGTGGACTGGATAATATCAAATACGGATTGAAGCAGCTTGAAAATCAATTAACCGGCAGAGAAATTGCCAACCCTGAACAAGCGCGATATGCCGCGCAATTGGTTTATCTGGAAAAACAGTTATCCAATCGACCGGAAATGTTGCATACCATTCACGCCGGCATCGAAAAAGCCCAGGCTCAGGCCGAACACTTTGGTTTGCTGCACGAAAATGTACTGGCCAACCTCGGCGACCTTTACCACACCACTATCAGCACCATACCACCACGCATTATGGTCAATGGCGAACAGGAGTATCTATCTAATCCTGCGATTGTTAATAAAATACGTTCATTGTTACTGGCCGGTATTCGCTCCACCCTGCTGTGGCGACAATGTGGCGGGGCACGCTGGAAGTTTTTATTTTTCCGGAAAAAACTACAGGATGAAATCCGCTTTTTGTTAATGAAATAAAGACCCGATTATTCACACTTTATATCTGGCTATTGCTCCGTGCAGACTAGCTGGCGCATACGCGTAGCACCTGAGAGTGAGGTTGCCATTGTCACCCTGTTTAGAGTTAACACCCTAATTTGAATAGCTCATGAGTACATTAATTGAAAGCAAAAACCTGTATCGATATTATGGCGATCACTGTGCTGTCAATAATGTCAGTTTTAACCTGTCCAAAGGTGAAATTCTTGGTTTTCTGGGACCTAACGGCGCCGGCAAAACCACAACCATGCAAATGCTATGTGGTAATCTTGCGCCCAGTGCTGGACAAATCATCATTAATGGTTTTGATTTGCTGGATCAACCACAACAAGCTAAATCCGTTCTGGGTTATTTAGCCGATACTCCGCCTCTCTACAAGGATCTGACAACCAACGAATTTCTGGAATATTGCGCTCGCCTGCATAAACTGCCCTTTCGAAACATTCAAAAAGCGGTCAATAAAGCTAAACAGCGCTGTGGACTGGGACAGGTTTCCGAGCGCCTGATCGCTAATTTGTCAAAAGGATTCCAGCAACGTATCGGCATTGCACAAGCCATCGTTCATGACCCTGAAATCATTATTCTTGATGAACCAACTGTAGGTCTGGATCCCATTCAAATTAAAGAAATACGCGCATTGATAAAGGAACTGGGCGCTAAACACGGCATTATTCTGTCTACCCATATTCTGTCGGAAGTACAAGAGTCGTGTACTCATGTACAGATTATCCATCAAGGTAAACTGATACTCACCGAAACCATCAACGGTCTGAACCGGCTGATGAATACCGAACGTATTAAATTTGTTACTCGCCAACCGGTTGATAGTGAACAATTAAGTAAAATAGAAGGCGTTAAGGGTATAACGATGACAGCGGAAAATCAGTATTTACTTCAACATAATAATGGCGATCGTTTACTGGAAAAAATCGCTCTGCACATTATCAACTCGGGATGGGGATTAGAAGAAATCACCCCAATTAAAAAATCTATGGAAGATATTTTTATTTCTTTGACTCATAACGAGAACAAAACAGCCAAAACTGAAACAGCTGCACCTCCACGCCAGGAATCTCTAAAAGTAGATCGGGAGCAGAAACCTGAACCCCCTCCTGAGCAGTTTAGCGAGGATGGCTTATGAAAATGATTATCACTATTGCCAAACGTGAGTTGAAAACCCTGTTTCTGTCGCCTCTAGCTTGGTCTATTCTGGCTATCCTGCAATTTATTCTGGCCTATTTATTTCTGACTCAGGTTGAAACCTTTAACTCATTTCAGAGCCGCCTAGCAGAAATCGACAATGCCCCCGGATTAACGGATATTATCGTCACGCCTTTATTTGCCAATGCCGGCATTATCCTGTTGTTGGTCACGCCATTACTGACCATGCGATTGATTTGTGAAGAACGACGCAACAAAACCTTGTCATTGCTGTTATCGGCGCCGATTGCCATCCGAGAAATCATCCTCGGCAAATATTTTGGCATTCTCGGTTTGCTGTTTTTCATTGTTCTGTTGACCTGTTTGATGCCCTTATCCTTATTGACGGGAGGAGACCTGGATTTCGGCAAGTTTTTTTGTAGTCTTCTGGCCCTGTTATTGCTGGTCTCAGCATTTGCTGCCTTGGGTCTGTACATGTCCACTATCGCCAGTCACCCGACTATTGCCGCCATTGCCAGTTTCGGATTACTACTGTTGCTATGGATTCTCGACTGGACTGCTGGAGTAACGGGAAAAAGCAGTGACACGATGGCATATTTGTCACTTTTGCAACACTTTCAGAATTTACAAAGTGGCCTGTTGAATTCAACCGATGTAGTATATTTTCTATTGTTCAGCACAACATTTATTATCCTCAGCGTCCGCCGCCTGGAATATGACCGACTACAAAAATGAAAATTAACCGCCATATTCACCAATCATTACGACTAAAAAGCTTTCTCCAGACGGTTATGATTGTTATAGCGTTAATAATAACAGCCTGGCTCAGTCGCCAATATTACAGCCAGATTGATTTAAGCGCCAATGCTGAAAACACCCTATCAGAAGTTTCCGTTAAAGTACTTAAAAAACTGCCTGATCCGGTCATTATCAAAGTATTTGTCAGTGAAGCGCCGCTAAAACGTCAAATCAGTCAATTGCTAGCTCGTTATCAGTCGGTTAAAAACAATATCACTCTTGAATTTTTTGATCCCAAACAAGCGCTTGAACAAGCACGAAAATATAATATCGGTTCACTGGGCGCAGTGATCGTCGAATATCAGGGACATAATGAGAAAATCACCTATATTGATGAGCCCCGTCTGACCAATGCATTATTACAACTGGCGGACACTCAACAGCGCTGGGTAACTTTTCTGAGCGGTCATGGAGAGAGATCGCCTGTCGGCAAAGCCAATTTTGATCTGAGTTTATTTGCGGCGGAACTGGAAAAACGTCATATAAAAGCCCAATCTCTTAATCTGGTCGCAATGAATGCCATTCCCGACAATAGCTCATTATTGATTTTAGCCGGCCCTGCTGTCGCCCTGTTGCCGGGTGAAATTAAAATCATTTCCCAATACCTCCATAACGGCGGTAATTTGTTACTCCTTGATGACCCTGATAATACTTATTTAACCCCGATTGAAAACCAGCTTGGTATCCAAAAACTTCCCGGCATACTTGTTGACAGCAGTTCTGGTCTATATGGTATTGACGATCCCAGTTTTATTCTGACTCACGATTACAGATCTCATCCGCTCACTCAAGGCTTTAAGAATATTGCCGTTTTCCCGGTAACCGCGGCATTACAAAGCCATTCCGAAAGTGAATATCTTAGCGAAGCCTTCCTGGAAAGTAGTGAACAATCATGGACCGAAACCGGTAAAATTAGCGGCACTATCCGCTTTGATGCTGATGGCATGGAACACGAAGGGCCGCTGGACTTTGCCTTTGCTTTAACCCGAAAACTTGATAATGACAAGCAGCAACGCATTATTGTTGTCGGTGATGGCGATTTTTTATCCAATGCTTATTTAAACAATGTCGGTAACCGGGAACTGGGACTGCGTATGATCAACTGGCTGACAGAAAATGATCAGTTTATTGATGTGCCGGCCAAAATCACGTATGGCAAAACATTGGCAGTAAGCACTCTCATGATGGCTATCATTGGTTTGGGCTTTTTATTGGTTTTACCGGCTGTATTTTTTATCACCGGCTTGATCATCTGGCGTAAACGAAAAAAACGTTAACCCGGCTTTGTCATCAATAGTAAGTCTTTAATATAAGTTTTTTGTTTACGGAAGAAGTGAATGTGGCATGAATGCCACATTCAAGCCTACATGGACATATTCCGTAATAAATGATGCACAATCAATACGATGCCTGAATTGCCTGAAGTTGAAACTACCTGTCGGGGTATCACCCCGCATATCCTGGGTAAAAAAATCAGTCAAATCATTATCCGTCAGCATCAATTACGCTGGCCGGTCAATGATGATCTGCCACAGACTCTCATCGGCCAATCAATTCAGCAGGTAAATCGCCGCGCTAAATATCTGTTACTGAAAGTCCAGAGCGGTACAATCATCATACACCTGGGAATGTCAGGAAGTTTACGCATTGTCAGCGCACTACAGGAAATCGGTAAATCCGGTACACCTGATCTGCCGGGTAAACATGATCATATTGATTTTGTTTTTACAGACAGCACCGCCCTGCGTTTTAACGACCCACGAAAATTTGGAGCGGTATTGTGGACCACGGCTCCTATAAATACTCATTCACTCATTAAAAAACTCGGCCCTGAACCATTATCAGCTGATTTTAATGGCGACATGCTTTATCATCAGGCCAACAACCGAAAAAAACCAGTCAAGTCATTTATTATGGATGCTCACATTGTCGTAGGCATCGGTAATATCTATGCCAGTGAATCGTTATTTATGGCTGGTATTCATCCTTGCCGTCAGGCCGGACGTATTTCATTAAAACGCTATCAAAAACTGGCAGATTCTATAAAAACCGTATTGCAACAAGCTATTACCCAAGGCGGCACGACTCTACGTGATTTTGTCAATGAACAGGGAAAACCAGGATATTTTCAACAATCCCTGTTGGTTTATGGCCGCGTCAATCAACCATGTTTGCACTGTTCATATCCAATCAAACAGTGCAAAATAGCGCAACGTAGCAGTTATTTTTGCAGTCACTGTCAATCGTAAACTCAGTCATGGATGAGGAATCATATTGCCTTGCGTTATCGCTCCCAATCAAAAACTGCGGTCACACAATTCCCCTTACCCTGATAAGTCAGGCGACTACATAAAGATTCCAATAACTGCACACCCCGACCAGCAAAACTATCATTATTTTCCAGGCCAACCGTTAAAGCCGAATAATCAAAGCCATCGCCACTGTCTCTCACTTTTATAGTTAAGCGACCGCCGCTTGCAGTAGGCTGATGGGAAATGAATAATCGCAACACCCCATGTTCGATAGTTTGCAATCTTTGCGATTTAAGCTCATAAAACCGCATAAATCCTTCCGGTGTTTGTTTAATGCTAGAGTCCAACTTTAACAAACCATGATCAAGAGCATTGGCGAATAGCTCGGTCACAATCATAAAAATAGCTTGCTGATGCTCTTGTAAATTCTGAATTTCCATTAATGCATTCACTATGACAGGAACCGGATTCAACTTTCTCAAAGTGTTAATGTCAAATTCCATCATTGTTTTCCAGGTCATCGCTTCGGTATGACTATGGTTATGTAAATCCTCAGTATTTTTCCAGGGTACATTATCAACATCACAAAACACCTCAAGATAAGCGCCGACATTCTCTTGCCTGACACCACTACAATGCGTGTTCAAAGCAATTTTTAATTGCTCAAACCCTGAATCTGAGGGTTGTTTAATTGCCTCGATAATTGACTCCGCCGCAAACATTTTTCCCTGTGAGTTTTCAGCCTCAAAAACCCCATCAGTCAACAAATACAAATAATCATCACTACAAACTTTATAAACTTGACTGTCAAATTCACAGTCAGACTGAATGCCCAAAGGCACATTACATGGTGAAATTGTTTTTAACGTATTGTTCTGTCGGTTGACTAAAAAATGTTCCGGTAAACCACAAGTAATAAGATGCAGTGATTTTGAATCAGGATAAAGCGCAACCATAGTGGCGGCCAGAAACATGTTAACAGGCAATAATTTATACAGTTTTCGATTAATCTCCGTTGCAATTTCAATAATATCGAAACCCTTAGCGGTCATACTGTAAAAAATATCGGCAATTGGGTTAGCCACAGCTAAAACCCCATGACTGCTAAAATCACCCAGCAGTATATACAGATTGTTGTCCGGGGTTCTGGAAACATATAAAAAATCACCATTGAACAGCGCCTCAGGCGATATAGCCACCTTGACGACTGTTGTTTCCAGATAATCATCCCTTAATATTTTTTCATATAATTTCGCAGCAACTATCTTCTCCTGGTCAACAACATGCTGATATTCCAGTAATTTTTTATTACGTTCAAACTGCTTTTCAGCGTTTAACCTGCTATTCAATAAACATCTGACTTTCGCCTTTAACGCAGTTTTATTTACCGGCATAAGCATAAAGTCATCACAACAACGTACTATACTTTCGGTATCGGTCTGGTCATTGAAGTTTTCAGTCAGCAAAATGACAGAAACATAATGTTTATTCAATTCGGACTTTATACCGGGTAACCGGTCCACAATTCCCTTATCGTTTATATCAGAAAATACCAGCAATAAATCAGCAGATTGCCGACTGATAGAATCAGACAATAGCGCTTTTTTATCGACTAACGTACAAGAATATCCCTCGGATTCAAGAATATCGACACACCATACACCCAGATTACAAAAGCTGTCTTCTAGAATCAGAATATTAAACACCCGATCAATAAGATTCATTACTTAACTCAGTATTCAAAGATAAAATAACTGATTGCGAATACAATCCAACTTAAAAACAATAATATCCAGGCTAGCCTGCTTTGTTTATATATAACGGTTTGTGGCAATATATCCTGCCCGGAATGATTGTTCTGTTGTTGCAATTTAGCTTTTTTCAGTTTCTTATCCAGCTCCCTGGATTTCGCCTTTTGCTTTTTTTTATACAGTTCAATTCCCTTTTGAATACCTTGGGCAATTAATTTGGTTTGCTCTTTTGTCTGATTGGGTCGCTGTATTGATTTGGCAATTTTCAGCGACTCAGTCTGGCTCTGGGGTGAAACTTGCCGATATGGTTTTTTACTCGTCATGCACAAAGTCGGTTACGGATTAAAAAATTAACGCGTCAAATCATCCTGATTCAGGATTCTGTAGGGTTCGAGAACAATACTTTCAACCACATGACCCAAAATTATGATTTTGCCGTTATAACGCTCATGACCGGTAGAAGAAAATTCAAATGTATATGACCGCCATGCCTGAATTTTCCCCTGGATATTTCTTTTTGGCCATAATCCGGTTAATGCCACATAATCATCCAATAATTGTACATCCATTTTCAGGCAATAGCTTTTAACGGCGTTCAAGGCCAATTCTCTTGCCGCTAGACTATTTGACCATAGTAGACAAACGGCAACCAGCAAGACAATTAACAATAAATCAATCATGGACTAAAGTTAAACGGGACAAGACTTGTTTAATCTCGAACAGATTTTGAATGATTCCCATCAAGACGTTAATATGGTTAATGTTCTCTGTACATGTTCTGCCAGCTCAATACCCAAATCTGTTAAATAACCACCATCCCTCTGGGAAATAATGCCTTTTTCAAATAGTCGTTGAGCCGCCTCTGCTGCTTGCGGATTAACATGAGCATGAACCTTAATGCCTTCCTGAGTGGTTGCCAAATTGAATAAAGACAGCAAATTTATTTCTTCTGTCAATTCATGGGTTAACGCCATTACCTTACTCCTGCTTTTTTAAAACCACAACAATATCAGCTTTCATTGTTTCCTGAAAGTCCTCGTCAACCAACTATAAATCCGTTTAACGATCAAATCGTGGTTATATTGGAAGGAATGTTCAGCCCCAGCAAGTTTGAACTGCCTGAAATCTGTATTCTGCTTGGCGGCTAACTTACGCTCACGAGCAGTTTCCAGGACTGCAAGCAAATCGTACTCAGCATAAATATCCAGAAAAGGGATCTGAATTTTATTGATAAAGGAAATAATCTGTAGTTGTTTATGTTGCGTTTCTGGTACAGCCAGACTAATGGCGACAATAGCGTTTAAAACATCACTATTTTCACTGGCTGTATAAACCGCCATCATGGCGCCCAGCCCATAACCTATCAAAATAATATTTTTAGCTTCGGTTTGCTGTAAATAGCTGATAGCGGAAACGATACGTGCGTCAGCTTCTTTAAACAAGGCAAAATATTCACTCTCCTCTGCGCCCACCTCCCTAACCGGCATCTGTACCGATAACGTCGCCCAGTTGTGTTGAGGTAAAACCGTTCTGAGATCATGAATCAGATATTGCTGATCAGGATAAGCGGATCTGTCATGCAATATAATCGCTACACCCAAATTATTTTTTTGCACTGTTTCCGTATAAATCGTTAGAAATTTACGACCCTGTGCTTCCAGCCAAAGCACTTCTCCCGTTTTTAAAGTGGTTTTTATAATATTGGCATACTCCTGCTCGCGTTTATTATTACTGGCATAAGCCATCGAAGTAAACACTAAAACAATGTATAAAAATATGATTTTTTTAAGCTGAAAAACAGATCTGTCACTCATTGCTGTTCCAGGCGATGTGTCGCTCATATACAGACAGCGACACACCGAAAATTTATTTCATAGCTGAATCCGTGGGATTCAGGTCATAGTGAAATAGGCTGCAGCAGCTGCACTGACAAGCCCTAAAACGGCGGCGACTATCCACAACCATTTTTTACCGGAAGGTTGTTCTTTAGCCATAAAATCTACCCCATCAATACGGGCATTAACCGCTTTGGATTTACCTTCTGTATCCACTTCAATCTGATAAAAAATGGTATCGCCCCGACAAGGTCTTCGCACCATTCCTTGCAATGCAGATATATGAATAAAAACATCCTGACTGCCATCTTCGGGTTTGATAAAACCAAACCCCCTATCATCTTTCCAGGTTTTTAAAAAACCTCTGTTTTCTGTCTTTGCCATAATTTTATCTACCTCTTAATTATTGCTTCTGTAACCTCCCTGCTTAGGAACAGAAATAATCTAAGCTCCTAACTTTTCACCTCCATTTGCTCACATTCCGGGTCATATGGATGACCCATTCAATTACCGTATGTCTGGTAATCAAGGTGATTTTTATCTTTTACTTCATTCCACTGTCTGGCCCGATCAAACACAACTTGAGTTGCCGGGCTAAGTTTGGACAAATTAGAATTACTGGTTTTCCGGGCAGATTGACACCACCCTATGAATTAATTCAAAGGTAATGCGCGTTCTGTAGTTTTTGGAATCTTTAAAACTTAAAGAGATACTGAATGGTAACAGGGTCATAAATACACAAGCCCAAATGTCAGGGAAATTCGGGTTATAGATCATTCTACTGCGTCAATGGGAATACCCATAACCCGCCCTGAAACAGAAAAAACTTTGCAGCAAATCTCCTGCTTCACATGTAATTTATTGCACCATCAAAATATTAAATTAATTATGGAAGTGATTTTATAACCTCCTGAACAATCAAACTTTCTTATCTATAATAACCTTATCGTCAATAACCAGTTTAGATACGCCCCCTAATGAAATATGCAATGTACAGGATGCCGTTTTGAAATTATCACCTTTTCCGCCTATCCATTCCAAAGTGACATAAGTCGCTTTATCAGTATCGGTTTTAGATGGAAAATAAACCTGAGTACCCGTTTCTTTCTTGACTAAAGCAGGGCATTTTTGATTAGCCATACCTTGCATGGAAGCTACCGCTCTGATCATAGCGGCGGCTTCTTTTTGTTGCGTTGTTTGCTCTTTATTTCCACCCACCAATAAAAAACCAACCACAAAAACACCGACTATGGCAGCAATCATTTGTTGTGTTTTATTCATATCTTCTCCTCGTTTATTATTTGTCTCAACCCAGTACCAATGAATAAGGCTGTTTCAGCCAAATTTTGAACTGTTGCTGGAATTATACCCAGGGAATTTAATTATACCATCAAGTAGTGACTTTCTTGGTAACTTGTCAATTATTGAAAGGAAATATTCTCGACTTACACAATTTCCCTCTATCCCACATGAACAGCGCATTTTGTCAGACACCCCCAGCCTGATTTAAACAGCGATGATTATCTTCCCCGATAAGCGGGTGATGTCATAACAATGTCATATTCATAATTTAGTATGGTAACGTCTATAGTCCTGAACAAATAAAACCCAATGCACCAGAGAATCAATATCCATAATTTACTACTGTTTGCTCTAATTGGAAGCAGCTCTCAAGTTGCGGCTATTGAATCTCCTACCAGCGCATTGCAATGGTTCGCTTTAGGAGAAGAAACCGTCTCTAAAAATGCGGCAACAGCAAATGTTGCCGCCAGCAATATACAAACTACCGCCAAAAATATTATTTTATTTGTTGGTGACGGCATGGGTATTTCCACAGTCACTGCCGCAAGAATTTTAGCTGGTCAACATAAAGGTTTGGCGGGTGAAGAGAATGTTTTGTTTTTTGAAAGCGCACCCAATTTAGCACTTTCTAAAACTTACAATACCAACCAGCAGACGCCTGATTCTGCCGGAACTATGACTGCAATGATGTCAGGAATTAAAACCAAGGCAGGTGTTATTGGTGTTGATCAACAAGTTGTTCGGGGCGATTGTTCTACACAGCCTGGAACCGAAGTTTTCAGCGCATTGGAAGCAGCTGAAATAGCCGGCATGTCAACCGGTATTGTCAGTACGGCAAGAATCACACATGCTACTCCTGCGGCTACATACGCTCACATCATGGATAGAAATTTTGAAGACGACCGCGATGCCAGTAAATTTCGCAACACCTTGGGCTGCAAAGATATTGCACAACAGTTAATTGATTTTCCTACTATTTTAAATGCCAGAATTAAAATGGTCACAGGAGGCGTTGATTTTAAAGTCGATGGTTTGGAAGTGGCTATGGGCGGAGGGCGTCGTAGTTTCATTAAACGTATTGATGGCGCCGATCCAGAAACAGGCGGCAAAGGAGAGCGTGAAGATGGACGCGATTTAACCCAGGAATGGCTAACTAAATACAACAATGCGAGTTATGTTTGGAATAAAGCGCAATTTGATGCAGTTGACCCTGAATCAACCGATCATTTATTGGCGTTGTTTGAACAATCGCATATGGAATACGAGGTAGATAGGAGCGACGATACAGGCGGAGAACCCTCATTACATGAAATGACTTTAAAAGCCATTGATATTTTATCAAAAAATGATAACGGTTTTTTTCTGATGGTTGAAAGCGGTCGTATTGACCATGCGCACCATGCAACCAATCCATACAGAGCTTTGAATGAAGTTATTGAATTTGATAGAGCGGTTAAAACAGCATTTGAAAATACCGATCCCAATAATACTTTAATCATTGTAACCGCTGACCACAGTCATGTATTTACTATTGCAGGGTATCCAACACGAGGTAACCCAATTTTAGGCACAGTCATTCACAATGACAATGCCGGCAATCCAAAAAACAAACCGGAACTAGCCGCTGATAACCTGCCCTACACCACATTGGGGTATCAAAATGGCCGTGGTTTTCATTTTCTGCCCATTGGTGGCGATACAATCTATGACCGGGAAATCAATCTGACAGGTCGCGCTGATCTGACAAATATTGACACCACTTCAAACGGCTTTCACCCTGAAACCTTAGTCCCTTTAAAGGCTGAAACTCATGCCGCTGAAGACGTGGCAATCTATGCAAGAGGCCCGGGTTCCGCCGCAATTAACGGTGTCATGGAGCAACATGCTATTTTTCATGCCATGAATAAAGCGGGCCAATTGTTTTCACGCGCCATGAAAGCCTTAACAAATAAATAATTTTGTAACTTGTATGGTATTACTCATCCGGTATTTATTTAGTGGGTGCAGACCATTGATTGATCAAGACGCATCAATACATGCACTGTAGCTCTGCACAACATCCTTGTTGCACAAATCTGATCAATCAATAGCTTGGCACCACCTTTTTTGAAAGGGGACGAGCAGTTATCTTGTATAATGATTTTATGTTGAGATTATTATTTTTCTTGTTATTACTCCCTTACAACAACTGCTTTGCATCGGCAGCATTACCCGAGGTTGCCTGTCTTTATCGAACAATCACGAAAGATTTAAAATATCACCATAAAAAAACAACCGACAAAACCTCGCAATGGCACTTATGGCGATATAAAAACAAAATCCAGATCAGAAATTTAGAGACTCCAATTGGTGAAATATGGCAACAGTTAAAAGGTGGGGATATTGCTTATAGCTGGCTATTTCATGATAAGAAATTTGTAATTAACTATACTTCTTCCGATTTGAAAGCCATAAAAAACAATCCAAACTGGTTATCCAAAGCCAATATAATCAGTCCTGAATTACTTAAAAGACTAACGCATCAAAGCAACTCCAGGGTTCTTGGGTATATTGCTGAAAACTATGTCGGCAAAATAGGCGAATTTACTATTGAAGTCACTTGGCTGCCAAAATTAAAGATTCCGGCAGCAATCAAACAAACCACCGCAACCCAGAAAACCCTGGTAATGCTGGAAAAAGTTTATCCTTATTCAGATTCCCCCTGGAAACCAGTAAACATTGATAACTATCAGGATATGGATTTTGCCGATATTGGTGATAATGAAGCCGACCCATTGTTAAATTTCTATATGGAAAAAATGAGTTTCATTAGCTCTTTCCATCATCATTGAAACTTAAAAAAGACGCTGTACACCCATAAACAATATGACGTTCCAACGTCTTTTTCTGTTATCTCACAGCAGTTGAATTATGAAGCATAAATACTTACGCGCAAATCAAAACGACACCGTTCCTTGCACCCATATTTTCTGGGTGTCATTTCTGAATGCCGTAGCGACCCGACTGTCCCCACTGGCGTCATAATAAGCATATTTAGCTAATACAGAAAAATGTTTATCCAGTTTTTTGACGGCAAGCAAATCATATTCATCAGCATAGTCAAACTGACTGGTATCGTCCTGAAATTTATGATAAACAAACATCAGTTTGGCGCCCGCCACTTTTGTAGACAGGGTGGCGTTAATATCACGCAAACCAGTGGTTGGCGTTGCCAGAAAACGGTCTGCCCAGCCCTGGAATGCATGGTTGGTTCCCAATGGTGTTCGAAATGCCGAACCATCATGTCCATCTTGTTGTTCCATTGCGCCCTTTACGGTGATCCCGAATACACTAAGGCCAGCCATAACATTATAACGATCAACCCCGTAATTTAACGGATTACTGCCATAATCATCCTGACGACTGTATTCCGCTGTGTAATGAAGAGTCAGATTATCATTGATTTTGGGTGAACCAATAAATCGTACACCATAAGTTTTGCTGGATTTGCCAAAGTTACTGCTATCGCTACGATAATCCAGCCAGTATCCATAGCCGATAGCATGACCGTATTTGCCCATTTTGTAATTCACATTCAAAAAGGGCGCATCAACATTATCCGTCAATGATTTAATCGTTCTGACTCTGCCGATATATCCGGCTTTAACCGTCATGTCCTTGATTGATTTATTGGTAACCATAACCGCATCGAAAGTCTGTTCGACTTGCCGCCAGCCAACGTTACCGATAAAACGATCATCATCAAGTTTGATCCTTTGTCGTCCCCCTTTAATTACCGTATCGGGAATGCTTTTAAAAGTAACCCATAATTGATTAACTTCATGCCTGTCAGCAGGATCAACGACAGCCTGATATTGAGAACTGCCGTATACATTGCGAGGAACATAATAATCATTCTGTGCGGCATAAAGATTCTCATATTCAGCAAACCCCTGAATACCTGCCACTTCGGGCGTTAAATACCCCAAACGTAACCGGAAAGTATTCGCATTGGCCGGTTTGGGCGTCGTGTTGTCTGTATCGGCATATTCATAACGATAACGCAAATTAAATTTGATCTGACCATATTTGGCATCAGCCTGCCCAAATTTTAGCGCATCACCAACAGTTTGATTTATATCTGCATGAGTAATTTGTACAGCGGCGATAGATAAAAACGCCGCGGCCAAAGCACTATATTTTACTGGATTGCCCTGATGAGCGGATTTTCCAGATATCCTCATTGATGAACTCCATATTTTGATAGAAAAGAATACTTTCAGCAGTATAGTTTATAGCGATAAGAAAACAACTATAAATAACAAATTATTTCAATATGTTAAGCCGCTATTATAAGGGTATAGATTATGATTCTCATTGGCGCATAGCTTTATCCAGCAAACAATCTTAGTTATTGACATTTATAGCATTAATCTCTGTGTGCATATTGCGGACTGGTTAAAGATTTCATAAAAGCCACCAGGTCGGTTTTCTCTTGTTGAGTCAAATGCAATGGAAAAATGGCGGCATCAACAAAACTGTTTTTATCGCCGCCTTTATCGTAATACTCCACCACCTGCTCCAATGTCTGCATACTACCATCGTGCATATAAGGTGCTGTCAGAGCAACATTTCGTAAAATAGGAGTTTTGAATTTACCAATATCAGCAATCACTTTGGTTACATTAAACCGACCCAGTTCGGAACGTTGTAGTTCTGTCAAAGGAAATTGATCTGGATTCACTCCTCTTTCAATAGCCTGAATAAATTCACCCAGAACCGATTTTATCCGTTTAAAACCGGCTCCAATATTATAAAAGCGATTATCACTGAACAGCGCGTTATTCCAGGATATTTCATGACAATTAGCACAATTGCCCTTACGTCTGAAAACAAGCAATCCTCTTGCGGCGCTGGTTGATAATTTTGTTCTATCACGGGCAAAAAAATACTGATCAAAAGGCGAATTTCCTGAAATCAGGGTTCTTTCAAAACTGGCAATAGCTTTGGCTACATGATCAACGGCTATTTCCGCTTCAGAAATATTAAATGCCTTTTGTATACGACGCCGGTAATTGTCATCATTCAAAACAACATCAAGAATCTTCTGCTTATTTTCAAGTCCATGCTCAAGCGGATTGAGTAATGGCCCTAATGCTTGCTCTTCAAGACTTTTAGATCGTCCGTCCAGAAACAGTGTGTTATAAAAAGCCGCATTGATAACAGTCGGTGTATTACGTGTTCCCGTAAATCCCTTAATTCCTTTGGCTACAGATAATCCATCAACAAAAGCTTTTTCCTTCTGGTGGCAACTGGCACAGCTGACTGAATGATCCGCACTGAACCGCCGATCATTAAAAAACATACGTCCCAGGGTGATTTTCTGCAACGTTTGTGGATTATCCGCCGGAATTTCAAGTACCGGTAATCCCAAAGCATTATCAGCAATAACCGGTAAGGAACAAAACAAGCCAAAGAAGAATAAAATTCGCATACAAGCTCCCAAAAAGAGCCCGTAGGCTCTGAACCTATCAGAATCTGCCGACTGTCAAACAGCATACAGCACCCAGCATTACCTGCTGATTGATGGATCACAATCAAAGGAATGTAAATTGAAGCAGGTGCGTATCCATTCGCACAGTGCAAATAAATACGCGCCTGCCCACATAACACAATTCAACAAAACAGCTCAACTTAGTGTCTGTCAAATAAAGTATTTTATTCTTGTTCCGGCATATCCTGAACAATCAAAATGTACGGTTCGCCCAGAGGAAACTGATCGTTAGGTTTTTGGAAATAAATCACTTTACCGTAAGTCTCATTAATGGCCGGCAACACTTTAGCGGCCTCTTCTGCGGTCATATCGGGAAAAGTGGCATGAGCGCGAGGAACTTCAACCAAATGATAATGCCA
>CAYNIU010000027.1:0-24541 GCA_964397365.1 uncultured Methylomarinum sp.
ACGGTGCGCCCTCACCTGCAGAATCTGCTCGTGAAATCCGTGAACTGGTTGATGCCGCTGCGGCATAATTTGAGTGATTAATTACAGGGATTTTTGAAAAGCGTGTAAGTAGAACTGTGCTAAACAAGGAATAAATGGAAAACGGGCGGATATTTTTCGCCCGTTTTTAATATTTTCGGCAGCTCGATTGGCGTATTTTATACAGTTAAGCAGGTTTTAGTTGTAATACCCTGGGTATGGGGGATAATCTCTGTAAGCAGAAAGATGAATACACTTTTGGTTCTACTGCTATAGTTGCCAAAGGGTTGAATAGTTATAGCATTGCAGAAGTTTTATATTAGTTGCCGATACGGGGATTATTTCGATTTTTGCGGTTCTGATTGTAGTGTGTTCAGTCGTGATTAATTGATTATGATGTGCTTTACTCTGCAAAAGTAAAATTTACCAAAGGGTATTTACAGATGAAAAACAATAATTTTATAAATAGTTTGTTAGGCTCATTGCCGGTTTTTTCCTTTGACGATCATTCAGTTTCAAGTGCAGAAAAAAGTGATGATTCATCCGTTGAAGTAACAGGTGTTGCTCGTTACCTCAATGCAAAATTAGCGGTCACAGGTGTTGATAAATATCTTAAAAGCCATCAGCATGACCCTGCAACCGGGGTGAAAAAATATATGGCCAGGCAGATTCTGTCAAATAACGACAAGCCGATAAGTACCGGTGTATCGAAATATATTAGCAAGCAAGTCATTTTAGAAAAAGAAAAACCCGCTGTCAGCGGTGTTGCCAGATATGTGGCAAAGCAGGGATTGAAAATAAAAGAAAAGACGGTGGCAACAGGAGTAGCCAATTATTTAGCCAGGCTGGCTAAAGCAGAAAAGGAAAATGCGCCAACTACTGGCGTAGGTGAGTATTTACACGCCAAGAAAATGCTGGCAAAAAAAGCGGCGGCGGCTGAACTGATTGCGAAATATTTGGAAGCAGAGACTGTAGCCGAACGAGAAGTAATTGAAAATAAATCGAATTTACAGCAGGAGCCGAAGGTCGTTGAGGAATTAGATCCTGAAGCTACAGGTGTTTCTTATTACCTGGCTAAACGGGGTGTTGAAAACAGAACTTCGGTGACTGGCGTTGCAAAATATATAGCAAAAAAAGTAAGCGCTTCCAGCGCAGCTCCAAAGAAAACAGGTGTAGCCAAATATGTAGCTAAACAAGTTTTAATTAACAAGGAAACGCCAACTGGAGTTGCCAAGTATATGGTTAAGAAGATTTTATCGGCAAAGGGCGATGATATTGCTACAGGTGTTGACAAATACGTCAGCAAAAAAGATCAGGCAACAACTGAATTTTCCAGGGTGAGTGGTGTAGCCAAATACATAGCCCGACTATCCACTTTGGCAAATGATAAAAAGACTGATACAGAATTTAAGGAAGTTAAACTGACCGTTAAAGAAAATACAGCGGATAGTGAGCGAAAGGACATGGCGGTAGAGTTGACGAGTGTGGAAAAATACCTGGCTCAGAAAGTCAAAATGAAATCTGAAGCGCCTAAACCTGTAACGGGTGTGGAAAAATATCTGAGAAGCAGAAGATAATTTTTGATGTTTCCCTTATTCTAGGTCGTTGACATTAAAAATGTCGATGACCGGTTTTTTTGGCTATCTAGTCTTGCCCTTATAATGTGAGCCATCCACTGCTGGGGCTGATTTGTACAGCCTTGAGTTTTGTTTTGGCAAGTCAATAACGCCCTCTCTTCCCAGAGTTCGGGTGCCTTTGTATCGGCATCATAGCTTTTATGTTATTTTGCAGACACTTTTTTTGTGCTTCAATGATAAGAAACCTAGTTTCCTCATCTATTTTGTGTTGCTGTCGTTCTGTTGACACCAGATTTTTTAAAGTCCACTCGTTTCGTGACGACTCCCATAACCCGACAGCCCTCTAGGGAAGTGCTGAACAAATCATCCCTGATTTGTTCAGCGTCCGCAAAGCGGAAATGTGATTTCCACTTTTCTTTAAAATCAATGGGTTGCAGTCGTATGTTTTGGAGGCACATCCTTATTCTACAGGAATTGCAAATAATCAGCGATTCTCTAGGCTTAGTCGGGTGAAGGTAGATCATAAAATGTTCATGAATCGTTCGCTCTGCTGCTCTGTTAACTTATGTCTATACAATCATAGAGATCGACTGTTCTTGACTTTAGAGCGGGTTTTATCTGTCCAAATTGCTCTCGACTCATATCGCTTAGGGAAGCGCTGAATAATTCGCGATTCCTGTGGTACTGGGGTGTCCGATCAAAATCAAGGGCAGCAAGCCATTGATTTTGTTAGCAAGGCGGAAATCGTATTTCTGCTTTCGGACACTGACAAATCAGGAATGGATTTAATCAGCGCTTCCTTAGGTATCTTCTACCGCCATATAACCCAGTTCTTGAAAGAAGGATTATTTTTCAGTCTTACGTTTACCGCGTCGGGATTGTGAACCTACCCGTTTTTTGCTTTTAGCCTTTTTAATCAGGGTTTTATCCCATTTGGATATATTGAGAGGCTGACCGGCTACTCTGACTTTTTTCAACGCTTGAAACAAGTCTTTTGGCATACCGCTAGGTAATTCGACTGTGCTGAAGTTTTCTTCAATTTTAATGCGGGCAATATGATCGCCATCAATGCCGATTTCGTTGGCGATTGCGCCTACGATATTGCCAGGTTTAACGCCGTGTATATGGCCGACTTCAATGCGAAATAGCTCCATTTCAATATTACTGCCACGGTTTCTATCACGTTTTGATCGTCGGCTATCGGTATGATTGCCTTTTTGTGTAGATAATTCTTGTTTACGGGGTTTTTTACGCGGCTCTTTAAATAAAAGCGGCGTTTCACCTTGAGATATTTTAGCTAGTGCCGCTGCAATTTCAATAGCGGGGGTATCGTGTTCCTGTTGATATTGTTCAATCAGTTGAGAGTAGAAACTGAGCTCTTCAGAGGCTAAAGTATCGGTAATGCGTTGTTTAAAACGGGCAATGCGAGTGTTATTAATAAGTTCTGTTGAAGGTAGCTGCATTTCTTCAACTTTTTGTTTGGTGGCTCGCTCTATATTGTTTAATAAGCGTTTTTCTCTTGGTGAAACGAATAATATAGCGTCTCCGGTGCGGCCAGCGCGTCCAGTTCGGCCGATACGATGAATATAGGATTCGGTATCATAAGGAATGTCATAATTGACAACATGGGTGATACGATCAACATCCAGACCGCGTGCGGCGACATCGGTGGCAATTAGAATATCCAGATTGCCTTTTTTTAGATTTTCAATGGTGCGTTCCCGGAGCGTTTGAGACATGTCGCCATTGATCGCGGAGGCAGAGTGGCCGCGGGCTTCCAGTTTTTCAGCCAGTTCTATTGTGGCTGTTTTGGTTCTGACAAAAATAATCATGCCATCAAAATCTTCCGCCTCAAGAATACGGGTAAGAGCATCAAGTTTATGCACGCCACTGACAAACCAGTAACGCTGGCGAATATTTTCGGCTGTGGTGGTTTTAACTTTAATGGTGATTTGTTCAGGATTATTCAGGTATTTTTGAGCTATTTTTCTAATGGCCGTGGGCATTGTTGCAGAAAAAAGCGCCGTTTGCCGGTTATCAGGGGTTTGCTCTAAAATCCATTCAACATCATCAATAAAGCCCATTCTCAACATTTCATCGGCTTCATCCAATACCAGACAGTTCAGGTTGGCAAGTCTTAATGTGCCTTTGCGCATATGATCCATAACCCGACCCGGTGTGCCTACGATGACATGAGCGCCGCGTTTCAACTGACGTAATTGGGTGCTGTATTCTTGTCCACCATAAATGGGCAGAACATGAAAACCTTTTAATTGTGAAGCGTAGCGTTGAAAGGCTTCGGCTACCTGAATGGCTAATTCACGAGTAGGCGCCAATACCAGAACCTGGGGATCTTTTTGTTTCAGGTCTATACGAGATAATATCGGTAATGCAAATGCAGCTGTTTTTCCTGTACCGGTTTGCGCTTGTCCTAGAACATCACGACCGGCCATAATAAAAGGGATAATTTGCGCCTGAATGGGTGATGGAGTTTCATAGCCGACGATTTCCAGCGCCTTTAAAACAGGAGCTGATAAATCCAGAGTTTGGAATGAGTGTATGGGTGAGATGGTTTCTGACATTAAATAAATCTGTTTAAGAAATGAAGGGATATTGCGGTATGCAAGATAATATCGACCCATTGTACAATAATTGCAGTAATAGTTCCGCGGTTTAATGCAAATCGCTGACATTTTGTACAACATAATTTTATTCTGATTAAGAACTTTCTTACGCTAACTCAGTCAGAAACATGTTTTAAACTTTTCTTAAGATTGTAAAAGCATCTGTTGGGTGTGTTTACTTAAGGAATCGCTGATTAAATCCATTCCTGATTTGTCAGTGCTCGCAAAGCAGAAATACGATTTCCGCCTTGCTAACAAAATCAATGGCTTGCTGCCCTTGATTTTGATCGGACACCCCAGTACCACAGGAATCGCGAATTATTCAGCGCTTCCTTAAGAGTGAATAGGCGCCATATGGGAATGATATATACGGATATTAGCGAAAGATAGATCAATTGTACTGGAAACCGTGAGCAACTGATTTTTCTAAGTGAAATAATGGCGGAGTTGTTTTTTAAACCCCAGAGTATATGAGTGGAGAAAATATGCTTAAAAATATTGTTTTTTTTGTTGGCTATTTGTTAATCAGTCAGTCGGTTTTAGCGCAATTGCCGGATTTTACCGAAATGGTAAAGGACAGTGGTAAAGCAGTGGTCAATATCAGTACCACGCGTAAAGCAGCACAGCTTGAAAATAATTCAGGATTGCAACAAATTCCAGATGATGTACCGCCTCAATTGGAAGAATTCTTCAGGCATTTTTTTCAGGGGCCCGGGCGGGGATTTATACCTCGGGATACAAAATCATTGGGATCGGGGTTTATTATTTCTGAAGATGGTTATGTGTTGACCAATCATCATGTTGTTAAAAATGCCGATGAAATTGTCGTTAAGCTGGCTGACCGTCGTGAATTGGAAGCTAAACTCATTGGCTCTGATGAAAGTTCTGATGTGGCTTTATTGAAAGTGGATGCAACAGATTTACCGGTGGTTGAAATTGGTTCATCAAAAAAGTTGCAAGTGGGGGAATGGGTGTTGGCAATTGGTTCTCCTTTCGGTTTTGATCAATCGGCAACGGCAGGTATTGTCAGCGCCAAAGGGCGTAGTTTGCCCGGCGGGAACTATGTGCCGTTTATTCAGACCGATGTGGCGATCAATCCGGGAAACTCCGGTGGCCCTTTGTTCAATATGGCTGGGGAAGTTGTGGGTATGAATTCGCAAATATATAGCCGTTCTGGTGGTTATATGGGGTTGTCATTTGCCATTCCTATTGATGTGGCTATGAATGTAATGCAACAAATTAAAACCAAAGGTAAAGTTTCACGGGGTTGGTTGGGTGTGCAAATTCAGGATGTAACTCGTGAATTAGCTGAATCTTTTGGTATGGATAAGCCCTATGGAGCATTGGTTTCCAAAGTGATTGCCGACAGCCCGGCAGAAAAAGCGGGCGTAAAAATTGGTGATATTATTATTGAGTTCAATGGGAATGAAATTGAAACATCATCTGAGTTGCCTCCGGTCGTTGGTATGGCGCCTATTAATCAAACGGCTACAGTCAGGCTAATCCGACAAGGGGACAAAAAAACACTCAAAGTTAAAATTGGTTTATTGCCAGATCAGATACAATTGGCCGAAGGTGGTGTGCAAGTCACATCTGTTAACCGTTTGGCTGTTACAGTTACTAACCTGACTTCAGAGCAACGCAAGCAATTACAGATCGAAAAAAACGGGGTATTGGTACAGGATGTAAAAAATGGCGTAGCCAGAAATGCCGGTATTCGTCGTGGTGATGTTATTTTGAGAATTCAAAATAAGATGATTGAAAATGTAGCGGATTTTGAAGAAATGGTTGCTAAACTCCCTACAAATAAATCAATTGCCGTATTAATTCAGCGACGCGGAAATCCGGTATTTTTAGCGTTGAAATTAGCTAAATAGATGGAATAACAGTCCATGACAGATGTTCTTTTCTGACATGGGTTGTTTTTAGGAACGCTTAACGGGATTTAAGTCTGGCAATGGATTGATATTTGCCCATTTTATTAGAATGGGCAATATTCGGCATAGGGAAGGCTATTATGTTCCGATCATGTCATGGACATGAAAAGTTTTCTGGAATTATTAAGTTTTAAGTGTTGTCTGAGGTGTTTAAGAGATGATTTAAGGGGCTATATTATGGGGTGGCGAGAGCGTAAGCATGAACAAACCTATACCGATGAGGAAATTAATCTTCGTTTGAAAGAAGAACTGCCGCATTGGTATTTAGAAAAAGGCTGGATACGGCGAAAATATAAAACCGGCGGTTGGAAAGCGACTTTGATGGTGGTTAATACTGTTGGACATTTAGCCGAGTCGGCTTTTCATCATCCTGACTTAACCGTTTCTTATGCCTTTGTTATTGTAAAGCTCATGAATCATGCCGCTAAAGGGGTGACAAATAAGGATTTTGAATTGGCGCATAAAATTGAACAGGTGGTTATGTGGCAACCCGGGAAAGAAGGTGGCGCTTTGGAAGGGACGCCTGATGATCCACGGTTTAAATATATCAAATACGATTGAGTTTGTTATCCACATCGAAAATTTGCCAGCAGAGTGTCTGGCAAGTGCCGGTATTTTATGGGTGCTGGAGGATAATTAAAAAATATAAGGGTGATCAGCTTCAAAACCATGGACTTTGGCTTCAGGGTTGAACTCAGGTGGTTGCCAGCTTTGGGATTTTGGGTTGCAAAAGTATTCTGCCAGCCATCGAGCTTGATCGCGGATAGGCCGGATGAAAGCATAGAGTTTGCCATTCGGCAGTTCGGCGACATCACCCAAGGCGTAGATATTTTTATCACTGGTTTTTAAATACTGGTTGACCAGAATACCGCGACCGGTTTGTAATCCTGCCTGTTCGGCGAGAGTGATTCTGGGTTTGAATCCACAGGAAACAATAACCCCATCAAAGCTATCTTGAGTATTTTCAGTTTGTACAAAAACGTTATCAGATTCTTTTATAATGCCTTTTACAGCTTGATTCAGTCTGATTTCCATACCAAGATTCTGCAATACCGCTAATAATTTGCCAGAATCATCTTCCAGAAGTTGTCGTTCCATTAATCTGTCCATGGCATGAAACAGACAAACTTTATCACCGGATACAGCCAGGTCAGAGGCAACTTCACAACCGATCAGACCACCGCCGATGACAGCCCACTGAGGGGATTTCTGTTTGCTCAGGAAGGTCTGTCGGAAGTTTCTTAATTTAATCAGGTCCTGCAAGCTGTTTAACAGAAAAAAATTGTTTTTGTAAGGCTGGAACGGTGGAGGAATTAAGGCCGCGCTACCGGTTGCGATAATTAATTTTTCATAATCGAGTCTTTCGATTTCATCTATACCTCTGACGGAAATAAATTGATCGTGGCGATTAATTGCGGTAACTTCCACATTATTGATAATGCAAATGTTTTTTTCCCGAAGCGCATCGAATGTTTTTAAAATAATCAGCTGTTCAATATCCTGTTCACTGAATCCACGGGACAACAAGGGTCTGGAATAATATCCTTGATTTTCCCGGGTTAATAAGGTGATTTTGGCGTCAGGCGATAGTTTTCTGTATTGTTCGGCAAAGGATACACCGGCAATACCCGATCCGATAATGATAACTTTCATAGTCTGTTCCACATATAGGGAGCTGTTTGAGTTTGTAAATAGCTATTCATGGCGTCATGATTTGCTTTTATGATAGTAGGTTTCGAAATTTTAATAAATAACCATGCAAAATAATAAAGTAAGCCAAATTGCAGTATTTGGAGAGGTATTATTCGATTGTTTTGCTGATGGTAGCAGAATTCTAGGCGGCGCTCCTTTCAATATTGCCTGGCATTTGCAGGCATTTAATGAGCATCCTTTGTTTATATCCCGAATAGGTAATGATGATGATGGCAGAACTATTCTTGCAGCCATGCAAGAATGGGGTATGGATACAAAGGCTGTGCAAACTGATTTAATTTATCCTACAGGTAAGGTCTTAATAAGATTTGTCAACAATGAACCTCATTATCAAATAGTCGCTGATAGCGCTTATGATTTTATCAATGTAGCAGAATTACCGGCTTTGCCTGAAAATTGTATTTTATATTACGGGAGTTTGGTTTTTCGACAAGCTGTTTCACGCCAATGTCTGACATATTTGCAACAACAAAAATCAATAACAAGATTTGTTGATGTCAATTTACGTTCTCCCTGGTGGGATGTCAATGCTGTGCAAAATTTGATGGGGGGGGCGGACTGGATAAAGTTAAATACAGATGAGTTAAATGCGCTGTCAGTTATCATTGATAACTTTATGACTGCTGACAGAATGTTGCTAATAACAAAAGGCCCATCAGGAGCCTGTTTGATGAAACAACAGGGCGAGAAGCTTCAGGTAACGCCGGAAAAAGAAACCAATGTCGTTGATACTGTAGGCGCAGGAGATGCTTTCAGTAGTGTAATGTTGTTAGGTATTCTTAAAAACTGGCCATTAATGCTTTGTCTTCAAAGGGCTCAGGAATTTGCCAGCGCAGTTGTCGGTATTCGCGGCGCCATTAGTTTGGACAAGGCTTTTTATCAGCGCTTTGTTGATAGGTGGCAGTTGCAGTGATCAATCATCTGGATATAAAGCTGATTTTACGCTGATTGATTTTCCATAGGCATGGAAAGGGGAGGATTGCACTTAATTTATATTATGTTATAACATAGCATTTTATATTTTATAAAGGCGCTTTCCAAAAGGTTATAAAGTGAACAGGTGTTATGGGTTATTGATGGTATATTTTTTATTATTGTTATTTGGGCCGCTGACTTGTGCTGAGTCTGGAGACATTCAGAAACTGGACAGCTTGACAATCAGTACTCCATTATTGCCGTCAACTGCAAACACAGCTTTGCCGGTTTCAATCCTTGGTGGTGACGAATTACGTATGAAGGCCGCTTCAACTATCGGTGAAACCTTAAAAAATGAAGCGGGTATTAGCAACCAGTCATTTGGCCCCGGGGTTGGCCGACCGGTTATTCGCGGACAATCCGGGGCAAGAGTGCAGGTATTGCAAAACGGTTTGGGTAGTCTGGATGTATCGTCTTTAAGTCCTGACCACGCCAACAGTACGGAAGCATTATTAGCGAAACAGGTTGAGGTACTCAAAGGGCCGGTAACGTTGCTTTATGGCAGTGGCATTATTGGTGGTTTTGTCAATGTGCTGGATAACCGGATACCAGATATTGTTCCCGAAAATGAACTTCAAGCTGCTGTTGAACAACGCTATAACACTGTGAATGAAGGTAAAGCCAGTGTTTTTAAACTGGATGGGGGTAAGAATATGCTGGCCTGGCATCTGGATGGTTTTTACCGCGACAGTATTGACCAGCAGATTCCCGGTAATGCCTTTAAGAGTTCAGCAGATAAAGGAAGCCAGGGGCGTTTGTTAAATTCCAGCACGCGTGCATATAGTGGTACAGCAGGTTTTTCGGTGGTTGCGGACAGAGGGTTTGTCGGCTTTTCTGTGAATCATCTGGATAATAATTATGGCGTACCGCCGAGTTTTGAGCCGGCTACGGTACGGATCGCCTTGCAACAAACCCGCTATGATATGAAGGCGGAGATCAGTGACCCTTTTAAATTTGCTGAAAAATTACGTGTTCGTTTGGTTTATAACGATTATCAGCATACCGAACTGGAAAACGGTGTCGCTGGGACAGTTTTTAGTCATAAAGGATTCGAAAACCGGGTAGAGTTGATTCAGAAGCCGTGGGCGTTTTTTGACCACGGTGTACTGGGTGTGCAAACTAAAAACAGCAAATTTTCGGCTATTGGTGAAGAGTCGCTGATGTCTGAATCGAAAATTAATTCATTCGGTTTTTTTGCGTTACAGGATATTTACAGCGAAAATGTTATTTACGAATTGGCTATGAGAGTGGAACGGCAATGGATTGATCCCCAGGGCAAATCAACGATATCGCATACGCCAGTCAGTTTTTCTGCTTCGGCGTTATGGAATATCAGTGAAGAAGATTCGATCGGCCTGACTTTTTTCCGCTCACAGCGGGCGCCTGATGTTCAGGAATTGTTTGCTTTTGGGCCGCATTTGGCAATAGGTGGTTTTTCAATAGGGGATAGCAGTTTAATAGAAGAGACTTCGTATAATCTTGAATTGAATATAAATATAGATCGTGATTGGATGCAGATAAATTTTAATTTATTTCAGAACTGGGTGCAGGATTATATTGTTTCGTTAAACAGCGACTGGTTCTTCGAAACAACAACTAGCCAATTTACCTCGGGTTGTACTGAAAACAGTTGTTTGCCGGTTTTTCAGTCACAACAACAGAATGCTGAATTTCAAGGCTTTGAGGCCCAGATAACGGTTCCGTTTTTGAATACTGAATATGGGGTTCTGGATGGGCAACTATTTGGCGATTATGTGCGAGGTCGATTTTCTTCAGGCGATGATATTCCGCGAATGCCACCACTACGATATGGTATGCAGTTGTCCTGGAATAAAAATGACTGGTATTCTTATATTCGGGTAACCCGAGCAGAAAAGCAGAATAATAGCGGTATCAATGAAACTAAAACAGCAGGCTATTGGTTGCTGGATATGACGGCGAATTATCATCCGAATATCAATAATCATGCGGATGTGCTGCTATTCGTTAAAGCAAACAATCTGCTAGATCAAGATATCCGTAATTCAGTGTCTTATTTGCGAAATATTGCACCACAGGCGAGTAGAGGTGTTGAACTGGGTATAAGGGTGGCGTTTTAAGGATGGATATTGACGTTTGAGAAAAGAAATGACGAAAAATTTTGAACAGACCCTGCATAAAGCACAAACTGAATGCCGTCGTACCGGTTTACGATTGACGGATAAACGCTGCAATGTTTTGAAAATATTGTTACAAGTGTCCGAACCTTTATCAGCTTATGATATTGCCGACCATTATAAAAGCGAATATGGCGAAGCATTGTCGGCGATGTCAGCCTATCGGATGCTGGATTTTTTATTGCAGGCAGGGCTTGTACATAAACTGGAAACAACCAACCAGTATCTGGCTTGTTCCCACATTGCCTGCGAACATGAACACCGGGTTCCTCAATTTTTGATTTGTGATCAATGTCATAATGTCAAAGAAGTGGGGCTACGCAAAAAATTGTTAAATGAACTCAAGGCAAGTATTGAAGACACAGGATTTAAATTATCCAGTCAACAGTTGGAATTACATGGACTCTGCGCAGATTGTCTTGGCAGTCGAACCCATAAATAAGGTAGCCACTCAGTGTAATTAAGTGAACGAAAAGTATTCAATAGCAGCGGTTTGTCTAAGAAGTCTAGGGAAGCGCTGATTTATTCGCGATTCCTATGACACAAGGATGTGCCACCAAAATCAAGGGCAGCAAGCCATTGATTTTGTGAGCAAAGCGGAAATCGTATTTCTGCTTTGCGGGCACCGACAAATCAGGAATGGATTTATTCAGCGCTTCCCTAGGTGACATGAAGGTTACATTCCAGCCTACAGGGAGGTATTCACGGCATCTTTTGGAGTAAGTGACTGATAATGCATATATATGTTGAATAGTTACGTTTTTTGTAATGGACTGGAATCATCCATAATTCTACAGCCTTCTGGAAAGAACCGTGAAAAAAACATTTAAAATACAAAGTTGCTATCAGCCGGCCGGAGATCAGCCACAAGCAATCAAACGATTGCTTGAAGGTCTTGAGGATGGGGAAGTTCATCAAACCCTGTTGGGGGTAACAGGATCGGGTAAAACTTTTACCATGGCTAATGTCATTCAAGAATCCCGGCGTCCGGCCATGATTCTAGCGCCGAATAAAACTCTGGCGGCGCAGTTATATGGCGAAATGAAAGAATTTTTTCCGGAAAACAGCGTTGAATATTTTGTCTCTTATTATGATTATTACCAACCCGAAGCTTATATTCCGGCATCCGATACTTTTATTGATAAGGATGCGTCGCTGAATGAACATATCGAACAAATGCGTCTGTCTGCCACCAAAGCTTTGATTGAACGGCGCGATACCGTAGTAGTCGCCACGGTGTCGGCAATCTATGGTTTGGGTGAACCCGAATCTTATTTCAAAATGGTATTGCATCTGGTACGCGGTGATCTGATTAAACAGCGTGATATTTTGCGCCGTCTGGCGGAAATGCAATACACCCGTAACGATACCGAATTACGTCGTGCCACCTATCGGGTACGCGGTGAGGTGATAGACGTGTTTCCTGCGGAATCGGAAGAGCAGGCGTTAAGAATTGAACTGTTTGATGATGAAATTGAAAGGCTGTCAATGTTCGACCCCTTAACGGGTGAAATTCTTCATAGGCTGGCGCGATTTACCATTTATCCGAAAAGTCACTATGTCACTCCCAGAGAACAGTTGCTGAAGGCGGTTGAAGCGATAAAAATTGAGCTGGCGGAACGACTTGAGCAGTTACGATCATTGAATAAACTGGTTGAAGCGCAACGTTTGGAACAGCGTACTTTGTTTGACATCGAAATGATACTGGAAGTCGGCTATTGTTCCGGTATCGAAAATTATTCCCGCTATCTATCCGGTAGAGCAGTGGGTGAGTCGCCGCCGACTATGTTTGATTATTTGCCGGCAGATGCGCTGGTTATTATTGATGAAAGTCATGTCACCATTCCCCAGATTGGTGCTATGTATAAAGGCGATCGTTCGCGTAAAGAAACCTTGGTCGAATATGGCTTCAGGCTTCCTTCCGCACTGGATAACCGACCTCTTAAATTTGCAGAATTCGAGCAAAAATCATCGCAACGACTTTATGTGTCAGCCACACCAGGGCCTTATGAAAAGGAACATTCCGGTGTTTTTGTCGAGCAGGTAGTCAGGCCCACCGGTTTATTGGATCCGCTTGTGGAAGTTCGTCCGGCATCGACACAAGTGGACGACTTGCTGTCCGAAATCCATAAACGTGTTGCCCTAAAAGAACGGGTGCTGGTGACGACACTGACCAAACGTATGTCGGAAGATTTAACCGATTATCTAATGGAGCACGATGTTAAGGTACGATATCTGCATTCTGATATTGACACTGTTGAGCGGGTGGAAATTATCCGTGACTTGCGTCTGGGACAGTTTGACGTACTGGTAGGTATCAATTTGCTTAGAGAGGGTCTGGATATTCCGGAAGTGTCTTTGGTAGCTATACTGGATGCCGATAAAGAAGGTTTTCTACGCTCTCTGGTATCGTTGGTGCAAACCATTGGCCGCGCTGCTCGAAATGCCAATGGGAAGGCTATTTTATACGGTGATAAAATCACCCGATCAATGCAGCAGGCGATTGATGAAACAGAACGACGGCGGGAAAAACAGCAGTCATTCAACAACGAACATAATATTGAACCGAAAACCATTTTTAAATCAGTTACTGATATTCTGGAACTGGCGATTCCCGGTTCCGGCGGTTCATTGGCTCATGTTAAAACTAAGGTGGCAGAATCGACAGCTGAATATCAGGCATTGACTCCTAAACAAGCTGCAAAAAAACTTAAACAACTGGAAGATAAAATGTATCGGCACGCTAGGAATCTGGAGTTTGAAGAAGCGGCCAAGGTCAGGGATGAGATTAAAATATTGCAGGCAGAAGTTGTGGTTTGAGCGTTTGTTGTATTGGAATATTGGCTAAAACAGTAATACCTGAATCCGCATTGGAATCACGGCTTCAGGTTATCGTTTTGATGGTTTTCCTGATCAGCGTTACAAAAAGTGTGGGTACGAAAAGTATATTCCGGCATTTTACGGTATAATCAGAAATTTTAAAATTTAGGGGTAAAAACTAATATGGCGGAAATTAATAAAGTCGTGTTGGCCTATTCGGGGGGGTTGGATACCTCAGTCATTTTAAAATGGCTGCAGGATGAATATTCATGTGAAGTTGTCACATTTACTGCAGATGTGGGTCAGGGAGAAGAGGTTGAGCCAGCCAGAGCTAAGGCTCAGGCGGCCGGCATCAAAGAGATTTATATTGATGATCTGCGTGAAGAATTTGCTCGCGATTTTATTTTTCCAATGTTCCGCGCCAATACTATATATGAAGGGGAATATTTGCTGGGTACATCCATTGCAAGGCCATTGATTTCTAAAAGATTGATTGAGATTGCCAATGAAACTGGCGCTCAGGCTATTTCTCATGGCGCTACCGGAAAGGGTAATGATCAGGTGCGTTTTGAGTTGGGTGCTTACGCTTTACGCCCGGATATTCATATTATTGCGCCCTGGCGTGAATGGGATTTGAATTCACGACAAAAATTATTGGCTTATGCCGATAAACATGGTATTCCGGTCGAAATGAAAAAAGGCAAGTCCTCACCTTATTCTATGGATGCCAATTCTTTACATATTTCTTACGAAGGCGGCATTCTGGAAGACCCCTGGGCTGAGCCGGAGGAAGATATGTGGCGCTGGACGGTGTCACCGGAAAATGCGCCCGATATTCCGACCTATATTGAATTGATTTATGAAAAAGGCGATATTGTTGCCATTGACGGAGTGTCTCATAGTCCTGCAGAAGTCATGGATAAGCTTAATAAGGTCGCTGGTGATAATGGCATCGGTCGATTGGATATTGTTGAAAACCGTTATGTCGGTATGAAATCAAGAGGTTGCTATGAAACGCCTGCTGGCACCGTTATGTTGAAAGCGCATCGCGCTATTGAGTCCATTACCTTGGATAGAGAAGTGGCGCATTTAAAGGATGAATTAATGCCGCGCTATGCTACGCTGATTTATAACGGCTATTGGTGGAGTCCTGAGCGGGAAATGCTACAGGAAATGATCAATGCTTCACAACGCACAGTGAATGGCAAAGTGCGGTTGAAGTTATATAAAGGCAATGTGTTTGTGGTCGGTCGTGATTCTGCAACAGATAGCTTGTTTGATGAGGCTATCGCAACTTTTGAAGAAGACGAGGGCGCTTATAACCAAAAAGATGCTGAAGGCTTTATTAAGCTGAATGCATTACGAATGAGAATTGCGGCTAAAAAGCGATAATTTAAGGTGGCTTCAAGCTTATTTTAAATATATTGAAAAGGTAGTGCAGGTATTTGCCTACCTGGCCAGACATCTCACCGCCTAATCTGACTAATACAGGCACCGTTGTTCACGTGGGATGGGGATATAAAAATACAGGACATTTTTTATTTAGCTTGTATAATGAAAATTTTAATGCATTTTGATATTAGAATATCTGGCATTAGCCGGAAGGGTAAAAGTTCTTGCAATCAGAATCTGCTGTCAATCAGGTTCTAAAAAAAATAAATTAATGAGCAATATGCGAAAGTTTGATCCCGAAGTCATTAATGCCGAAGGACGTGAAGTGGCGCCTTTTCAGGATGTGCTTCAGCGCCAGGGGTTGGTAAAAACTAATAGAATGTTATTGATGTTGGTATTTACATTAATGCTGCTGGTTTTTATGATTGGTTTTCTGGTTCTGCCTGATTTTGATTTTGTTGAGCAGGCCGAAAACAGACAGTCTGTTGCACCGGCAGTCTACGCGGTACAAAATCCGGTTTTATCGGCTGAGATTAATACATTGAAAAGTCAATTGGTTGGTCTGGTCAGCGGCTCTATTGAAAGCAAGCTCAGAACATTGGAAGAAAGTATCAGAATGGGAAGTGTTTCGGCTTCATTGGGAACCATTGAAGATTTAAAAAATGATGTGAAGTTTTTGCGATCATATTCCGAGTCGTCTCAAATCGGGCATGATAACCACCGAGTTGATGAGAATTTAATACGGGAGGTTGCTCATTTGAAGAATCTGATTTATCTTACATTTGCCTCTTGTGGTTTAATGATTGCAGCCATTGCCGGATTCTGGTTGCGAAATAGATTCCGGTTAAGTTATCGTGAACATCAGGATTATCTGGAGCAAAAGAAATAAGTTTAATTTGTTCAATAGGTGCTATAAAAAAAGCCGTTCTGTCATTGAGAGCGGCTTTTTTGTGTTGAGTAATAGCTTACGCTGGACTTCTTATTTGCTCAAATATTCGTATACGGCTTCAATGGCTTCATCTTCAGAATAGCCCGCTTTTTTAACTGGGCCAACAGCCATAATGGCGGCCATAGCTTTAGGCATTCCGTTTTTACCTTCTTTCAGAACTTGTGCAAATTTTGCTTTATCCAGGTCACCGGATTTGATTAATTCTCTCAGTTGTGGGTTGGATGAGATGTCATGACATGCGCCGCAACCACGACCGAAAGCACGGTCATAGATTTTTTTACCGACTTTCAATTTTTGATCGGCCAAAGTCTGACCGCTTAATGTGATTAAAGCAACACCCGCTAATAAACCTAATGATTTCTTCATTTTGAATTCTCACTGTAATTAAAGAAGTACTGCATATCAGAAACTGCAGATATACAATCGGATTAAAAACAAACCCGAAAATGATAGGCGATTTTAAACAAAAATTCAATCTATTTTATAAAAAATCGATCTACCTTCCTGTTCATGAATTATCGTGTTTTACACTGAACAATCACTGAATTCGTTTATTTTATTCGCCATCGTTGCAGATAGCCATTAGTGGCGATACTGTTAAATTTTTTATTTTTTCTGGTAAAGTTCAAAGCCAGAATAGTAGCCGCTGTAGGGCGCCATTGATCTGTTTTTTTAGGCCGCCAGAACTTAATAAGTTTGCCTGTCGATACCGCCCATAAATCAATGCGCTGGGATATGTGACCTGCGAGTAAATATTTGTCATTGTTGGAAAAAGCTACTGATGACAGAGTAATACGCGCAGGGCCAATTTGTTTATGTAATTTGCCCGAAGAAACTTTCCATAAACGAGTTTGGCTTAATGCGGCATTGGTGAGTACATATTTATCGTTGTGGCTGATAGCCAGGGTGGATAATTTATTATCATGTTGCCAGCTATGCTCCAATTTACCAGTGGACAGATCCCAGAGTTTGGCAGTGTAGTCTTCAGAGCCGGTTACTGCATAACGACCACTGTCAGACAGGTCGGTAACCAGTACAGCGTCTTTGTGTTCGAATGCATACAGGGCTTTTCCATATTGCAGGGCAAGGTAGATAGCTTTATCCGCCAGTCCGACCAGGGCAAATTGACCATCTGGTGAAATACTGACACTGAAAATATCAGGTAAGCTCCAAACGGACAGTAAAGTGCCGTCGCTGATACGCCACCAGGCGATAGAATTTTTTTCAGCAGTAATAGCATATTCTTCCTGACTGGAAACATCAAGAGCGATGACGCCATTATTGTCATCAGTATGTTGCCATTTGTGGAGCAGGGATTTGGGTTTTAGTTTCCATAATTCAGCATGACCAGTCAACGTTCCAATTAATGCATAGTGAGCAGACAGGTTGGCTGAGAAAACCCCGTTTTTAGCCAGCACAGCGGTTTTTTCGGGTTTTTCTGTCAAATCGCAGGCACTCACAGCGAATAGACAAAACAAGATAACAGACAGTCTGTGTGGCGTTATGCTTACTTTCATTTTTTAAACCAGTCGAGTTGTTTATGGAGAGTGACAACGGTACCGACAATAATTAACGTTGGTGGTTTCAGGTCTTCGTTATTTACTGATTCTGGTAAGGTTGCCAGTGTGCCGGTAATAACCCGTTGGTTTTTAGTGGTACCTTGTTGAATTATGGCGATGGGATGGGTTGCCGGGCAACCGTGTTCGATTAGGGATTGGCAGATTTTTTGTAGACCGATGAGTCCCATGTAAATCACAATGGTTTGCTTAGGTGCTGCCAGTTGTCGCCAGTTTAAGTTAATTGAGCCATCTTTCAAATGGCCCGTTACAAAAGTGCAGGATTGGGCGTGATCGCGATGGGTCAGCGGAATTCCAGCATAGCTGGCGCATCCTGCAGCCGCAGTAATACCCGGGACAACTTGAAAATGAACGCCTTGGTGCATGAGAGTTTCTAGCTCTTCTCCGCCCCGGCCAAATATAAACGGGTCTCCACCTTTCAGTCTGACAACGCGTTTTCCAGCTTGTGCAAGTTTTGCCAACAGTCCGTTAATGGATTCCTGTGGCAAGGTGTGGTTGTTTCGCTGCTTGCCAACATAAATCTTTTCTGAATCACGACGTCCAAGATCAAGAATTTCCTTGGAAACCAGTCGGTCATAAACAATGACATCAGCCTGTTGCATCAGTCTTAATGCCCGGAATGTCAGTAAATCAGGATCTCCAGGTCCTGCGCCTACCAAATAGACTTCACCCTGATTCTGGGTATCGGGAGCGTGAGCCAGTAAAGATTGTAATTGTTGTTCCGCTTGCTGGTTTTTGCCGGCAAAAACCAGTTCCGCAGTACTTCCTTGCAGTATTTTTTCCCAGAAAATACGTCGTTGGGAAGGCTCTTTAAAATGTTTTTTAACGACATTTCTGAATTTTTCAGCCAGTTCCGCCAATTGTCCATAAGCAGGTGATATTGTGCTTTCAATTTTTGCTCTTAACAGTCTGGCAAGAACCGGGGAGACACCCCCTGAAGACACGGCGGCAATAATCGGTGAGCGATCAATGATTGCTGGAAAAATAAAGCTGCATAGTTCAGGGTTGTCCACTACGTTGACCAGAATATTCCGTTGCCTGGCTAACTGAGCAATTTTAATATTGGTGTCCTCGTTATTAGTTGCAGAAACGACCAGACATTGACCTGACAGATCTGATTCTTCAAATGGTTTTTGCTTGATAGACAATGTATAGCGGTTAGCCAGGTCAACAACTGAAGCGGAAACTACGTTGGCAACCACGGTGATATTAGCTCCTGCTCTGGATAACAGGTCGATTTTACGAGCAGCAATTTCACCGGCTCCGACAACCAGGCAATTTTGATCTTGCAGTTTCAAAAAGAGAGGGAAGTAATCCATTTTTTAGCTTTAATACTCGTAAATTACTGAGAGTGGTATTATATACTTTCCGCACATGATATTTCAGCCTTCAATGCTTGCACTATTGGCGGATAGAGACCTTGGCGGTCTCGCTGTATAACGTCAGCATTTATTGTGCGCGATTCTAAGATGTTTTATTAAATTGTGTGATGGGTGTTGCTGTGGATTTACCCGCGCAGTTGGAATAAATGCGCAGCTACATTAATAGGCAGTGACCCTGAATATTAAAATATCATTTGTGAAGAGTATAAGCCGTTTTTGATATGTGAAAAATTTTTAAGATTTTATGTTTGAATTTGATATAGAAGTTGATGCCAGAGGCTTAAATTGTCCATTGCCTTTGTTACGTCTGAAAAAAGCGTTAATGGATATGGCGAGCGGCGAAGTGGTAAAAGTGATTGCAACCGACCCAGCAGCTCATCTGGACTTTGGAGTTTATACCGAACAGGTTGGTCATCAGATTATTGAATTTATTAAAGAGCCAGAACAGCAGATTTTTTATATTAAGAAAAAGTAGTCGTGTATAAATGATTCATCCCGCGCAACAGGAGAGTTCTTTCAAATCTTTGCTAAAGGTTTGGGCGCAGAGTTTAATGCCTTCTGTCAGAGTTAAATAAGGGAATAGTTGTCCTGCCAGATCTTCTATGGTCATTTGATTATGAATGGCCAATACGGCTGTCTGGATCATTTCACTGGCTTCGGGGGCCAGTATTTGCGCTCCTATTAAACGTCGGCTGTTTTTTTCTATAACCAGTTTGACAAACCCTCTGGTATCAAAATTGGCCAGTGCACGCGGTACATTTTCTAATGGCAATAGACGGCTATCGGTTTCGATATTGTGGTGATGTGCTTCAGTTTCGGTTAAACCGACTGTCGCCATTTGTGGTTCAGTGAACATGACAGCCGGCATCGCTGATAAATCAATCGCCGCATCACCGCCAGTCATATTCATGGCGGCTCGGGTTCCTGCGGCGGCGGCAACATAAACGAATTGCGGTTGATTGGTACAGTCGCCTGCTGCATAAATATGTTCGATATTGGTACGCATATGGTCATCAATGAGGATATCACCGTCCTTGTTAACTTCGACTCCCGCTTTTTCCAATGCCAGGCTTTGGGTATTGGCTGGTCGGCCTGTTGCAATCAGTAATTGATCCCCTTTAATAGTTTTTCCCTGAGTGGTTTTTATCTGGAATTTTCCCAATGAAAACAGTCCTTTTTGATAACGTACTGTTTCAGCCTGAGTATTTTCAAGAATGGTCATGCCATCTGATTCCAGAATCAGATGGAGTTCTGCGCCAATATCAGGGTCTTCTCTGAATAACAGAGTGTGCCGCGCCAATAATGTGACTTGAGTACCCAGTCTCAAGTAGGCCTGTGCTAATTCCAGAGCAACGATAGAAGAGCCAATTACGATTAAATGTTTGGGGAGTTTATCGGCTTCCAAGGCTTCTGTTGAGGTCCAGTAAGGTGTTTCTGCCAGGCCCGGTATAGGTGGAATCCGGGAAGATGCACCCGTAGCAATAAGAAAACGATTGGCATTGATTTCAATTTTTTTCCCCTGTTTTTGATCTACAATCAAAGTATGGGCATCTTTAAATCGAGCATTGCCTTTTACCAGACTGATATTCGGGTTGGATGCCAGAATATTTTCATATTTAGCCGCTCTTAGTTCATTCACTTTCGCTTGTTGTTGGGTCAGTAATTGTTTGCGATTTATCACTGGTTTTTGTTTTTTGATACCCGCAAAGGCATGATTTTGTTGTAAATAAGCTATATGAGCGGCTCTTATCATTATTTTAGAGGGTACACAACCAATATTTACGCAGGTTCCACCGATGATGGATTGGCGTTCAATTATAGTGACTTTGGCGCCGTTTTCGACTGCTTTCAGAGCACAGGCGAAAGCGCCTGATCCGCTGCCAATAATGGCTACATGGAGTTGCTTGCTATTGTTTGCGGCAGTGCTTTCTGTAACAGATTTTTCACTGTCCATTTCTGTGACCTGATAACCTTTCTCTTCAATCTTGGCGAGCAGTGATTTCAGACTGGTTCCGTTGCTTACTGTCAGTTCTCCAATACCTTCAGAATAAGAGACTTTGATTTCTACACCTTCCAGTATATTGAGTTTGTTTTCAATACCAGCCGCACAACTTGGGCAGGTCATACCGTTAATTTTTAGTCGTTTAGTCCACATGGAGTGATCCTTGTATTATTTTTTTGGGTGAACAGTGGCCGGATAACCCACATCGGTTGTGGTTTTTATCAAGGTTTCAATATCGGTTTTTTGGGGATCAAAAGTAATCTTTGCCGTTTTACTGGCAAAGTCCACCTCAGCGCTCTGCACACCTGCAACACCTTTTAGAGCCTTTCTGATAGTGATGGGGCACAGAGTACAACTCATGTTTTGTATGTCCAGAATGACAGATTGACTATTATTCTGTGCGTATGCTGTCGATTTGGCTTGCAGTGTTTGTGTGGAAACAAGACCTGCCATTAAACTCAATATAACTAATAAATATTTGAAATTTTTCATTTTTCTCACCATTTAAATGAAATAAGGGGCATACCAAGGGAATGTCAATAGCAATAAAATTAACACTGAACCAATCCAAAAGAACATTCTTTGTCTTTGTTTAATTTCAGATACTGCGCAGACTTGATTCTCTTCGCAGGTTTCTGGAATTAAATACAGTTTCCGATATCCCAAACCAATAAAAATTAAGGACAGTATAAAAAAGAAGGGACGAACTGTTTCCATAGAGGTTAAAGTACTCATCCATGCGCCGCCTATTCCCAGAGATAAAAGTAACAGCGGACCCACGCAACAGACTGAAGCGCCAATTGCAGCAAGTACTGCTCCGATACCTAGCCAGGGTGTGGTTTTTTCAAGGGGTTCTTGTTCTTGAGCCATTTTTTGTTCTCCTAAGATGAAAATTTTTTGTTAGCTCGGTCATTATGTGATAAATAATGATTCAGCAAGTTTAAGATAAATTCTAAACCCTGTTTTATAGAACAGAGTCAAGAGAATTTTTGTGTTTTTGACATTATTTTTCTCTTAAGTTGTGCTGGAGATAAAATCTGAAAGTATTTCAGGAGGGTGTCGTTTCACTTTAACTAACTGAAATAAAATTAGATTACAAAAAACCTTGTTCTTATGGGAAAGTATGAAATCAAAGGCTATGACGAAACATCAATGCGTTCTGTTTATTTAAATTACGGATTCAGGTGACGGCTAATGCGTTTAATCAGGAGGTAAAATCTGTTCATAGAAACAGAGTGAAGACAGGTATATATCGTTTTGGAAAATTCAGGATTTTGCTTCAGGCTGATTAGAAAAAGCATCAATAAGGGAACAGTGATCAGTAGTTTTATCTTGCTGACAACCTTCGACCAAAGTATTTAATACATTACGCAGGGCGGTTAGATCTTTTAATTGTTTATCAATTTGTTGACATTTTTGCTTGGCTATTTTTTGCACATCTTCGCAATGATTGGCGTCCAGCGATAATAGTTCTGCAATTTCATTTAAAGTAAAACCTGTCTGCTGGGCACGTTTTATAAATCGAAGTCGGGCGATAGCTTGGGATGAATATTGTCGGTAACCACTAACTGGTTTTTCCGGCTCCGGCAATAATCCCTTACGTTGATAATAGCGGATAGTTTCAATAGTTACATTAGCCTGTTGGGCTAATTTTCCAATGGTCAGTTTCATTCAATGCACCACAATGTTGCCAGTAAATTTGAAGTCACCCTTATCTGACATTTCAGATTTAAGTTTTGCGTCACGGAACTCGGCGTATATATACATTAAATCTCAGTCATTTACTCCATAAGACACCGTAAATACATCCATGTTACATACACTTTTCCGCAGGCCGCTGATATTAAATAAATTTTCGACCAATCAATTACGCCGTGTGGCTACGAATTCAAGAGTATTTAATGTAATAAGGCTATGAATTTCGCAAACTGATTATTGGCCATTGTGCTTGTTCGGCATAATCACGCAGAATATTATCAGGATCAACGGCGACCGGATTTTCAACTAGTTTTAATAACGCTAAATCGTTATGCGAATCGCTGTAAAACCAGCTGTTTTCCATGGATTCTTCTGATTCTTTTAACCATTCCTGTAACAGTGTGACTTTGCCATTCTGGAAACATGGTGCGCCAATGAATTTTCCGGTATATTGACCATTGATAAATTCAGGTGTGGTTGCCAGCAAATTGTCGATACCGTAAAGTTTTACGATGGGTTCAGTCACAAAGCGATTGGTGGCGGTAATTACTAATAATGTATCACCCTGTTCTCTGTGTTGGTTGACCAGATTTCTGGCAGGTTGCAATAGTATAGGGCTAATAACTTCCTCGATAAATTGCTTACGCCACTGAAAAAGCTGCTCAGCATCATTTTTGGCTAAGGGCGCCAGAGAAAAATCAAGAAACTCGACAATATCCAGCCTGCCTTGTTTGTAATCTTCATAAAATTTGCTGTTAGCTTGTTCGTAGTGGTCTTTGTCGACGATACCCTGATTGACCAGAAACTGGCCCCACAAAAAATCACTATCATCTGCAATGAGGGTGTTATCTAAATCAAAAATCGCTAAACTCACGTTGAAACCTGTTGTCGTAAATAAATGTGTAGTGCTATAGCGTCTGTTACCTATTTATGGAACAATGACGACAATAATTTTAATGATTGGGCTGTTTTTATAATTTTACCATTCACGAACGGTTAAAAACAGACTGACTGACTAGACAGGTTTTTACATGATTGACTCAAAAGGATACCGGCCGAATGTCGGGATTATCCTTTGCAATGACGAGGGTCGTGTTTTCTGGGCAAAACGAAAAGGTGCAAACTCATGGCAATTTCCGCAAGGTGGAATAGATTGTAATGAAGACCCGGAAACAGCGATGTATCGAGAATTGTGGGAAGAAACAGGACTGAAGGCTGAACATGTTCAGTTAATTGGGCGTACTCGTTACTGGTTGCGTTATAAATTACCAGAACGCTATATTCGTAAAAAATCAACGCCTTTGTGTATTGGCCAGAAGCAGATTTGGTTTATTTTACGCATGCTGACAGATGAGTCCAATGTGCGTTTTGATTGCGGTCATAAGCAGGAGTTCGATGGCTGGAAATGGGTGGAGTATTGGCATCCGTTAAAAGATGTGGTTTATTTCAAACGCAAAGTTTATCGTAAGGCAATGATCGAGTTGGGAGCAATGTTGATTTCTGATGGTGTGCCGGTAAAAGCTGAAGGTTATTTATCGCGTACTGGTTCCTAAAGAGCGGGAATAGAGATCAATAACTATGAGAGCTGAAATTCAGTCCGGTCAGCTGTTCCGGTAGCCAGAGAACTTCTGACTGTATGGCGCCATCAGAGCAAAGCTCAAGGATACGGTAGCCGGGTGGTTTGTTATCCAGGGTAAATTCATGACAACCGGGTTTAAATT
>CAYNIU010000028.1:0-22920 GCA_964397365.1 uncultured Methylomarinum sp.
CGCCGGTAGGTCGCATTGACAATGTGTACGGTGACAGGCATTTACAATGCAGTTGTCCACCACTATCGGATTTTGAGTAAATTTATCCTATCGTTCCCTTCATTCCTGAAATACCGGCAGTTTTCCAAATTGCCAGGCCGGGTATCATACAAAGATGTTGGTTACAAGAATACCCTTCTGCCGCATATGAATTCATAGCACTCTTTGTCTGATATCCCACTGCCACAGCAATATATTTTCTGTGCTTACCCTGGCTTGCCATCAACTCTGGAAGCACATAAAAGCGGATTATAGTAAAACACAAACAAAGAAAAAGCGGCCAGCCAGCAATAAGCGGAAACGACTAGCAGGTGGCCGTACCACCCCGGTAATACAGTTGGCAACAACACCCGGAACAGAGCCGCTAAATTAATCAACACAAAAGCTAAAGCTATCGTATTTGAAGCTTTCATAGCCCGACCCGTATGACCTAAAGACACCCTGGCCATCATTCCCAATGTTAATACACCAATTCCACCTACGGTAAATGCATGTAGTACAAGCGAAGGTGATACCATTGAATAAGCGGACAATGCCAACAATCCAAACCCCAGCATAATCCAGCTGTATCCAATGTACAACACCCATAATAAAGGGACATACCATATTTTCCTGTCGTACCATCCCAAAGCTCTTACACTATTCAGCAGGAGAGCCAAAACTGCGGAAACCGCCAATAGCAAACCACCCACATCAGCAATTACCAACAAAAATACGATGATCACAACAAGAATACTCAACAAATCCAGCAGAGGGTTTCTTATCGCAATAACACCTTTTAAGCCTCTTTCAGTGAAAAAAGGAAATACGCGACCTGCAATAACCAGAATCATGATAATAATGATGGATACTACTAGATTCAGTCCCGGCCAGGCAGTATGCTCAGTGAAACCCAAAATTTCAGCATGAATCAAAGCATTACCTGTTGCCAACATTATTAATAAAGCCGTAAAAATCAAATTGTGATAATTGCCAGCTTTAATTATCGGACGACTGATAACATAAGCTAACAAAGGCAAAAAAGCGAAATCTATCAATGCTATCAATAAATCCGCTATCAGTCCCGAATAAAAGGGGACAATGCGCCCATATATCCATAACAATCCAAGCGCCGCCAATTTATCCTGCTCCACTGTCGCCAAGCCCGTCCAGTTTTTTACCGCCGTTAATAAAAAACCGGCAATGACCGCAACCGAATACCCCAATAACATCTCATGTGCATGCCAGTAATTGGTCGGGAAATAATTATCTGTTGCTAAGGAACCATCGTAAATTGATGTCCACAAGGCTATTAACAACAGCGCCGACAAGCCTGCCAGAGCAAAAAAAGTTCTAAACCCCATGGCAAACAGTGGATAATCAAAAAGCGGTTTTTTATTCATATGATCTACTTTCAAGCCAATTTATTTCATTGTTCGAGAATCCGGCAATTATACGCATTTCTCGATTAAAAGGTCCTTTTGGTTTGCCTTTGTAGTATTTCACAATCAATTGCTGATATTTTTTTTCAGGGTTGATGCCTTGTTGTTCGCACAAAAACCTAAACCAATAAGATCCTGTTGCAACATGCCCTACTTCATCCTCAAGAATTCGTGACAAAATCGACACACTTTGCTGATCTCCAAGCGCCTGAAATTTTTCAATCATAGCCGGAGTCACATCCAGTCCCCGGGCTTCCATACAACGAGGAACAATAGCCAACCTTGCCAAAAGATCATCCGCTGTATCTTCAGCATGATTCCATAATTCACGATGGGCAGGCAAATCACCATAATCAACCCCCATAATTAACAAATGTTTGCGCAGCATAGTAAAGTGCTGCGCCTCCTCATCAGCAATAGTTAACCAGTCCTGATAAAAATTGTCGGGTAAACCGCGAAATCTGTAGATTATGTCCCAAGCCAAATAAATAGCGATAAATTCAATATGAACTAAGGCATGAAAAAATGCCTCCTTACCACCTTCAGCATTAAGTCTTCGACGTGGCATCTCACGAGGCGACAATAATTCTGGCTTTTCTGGGAATACAGTTTGATTGATGGATAATATTTTGTGAGTTGATTGGAACGATAATAGTTGCTTCTTTAATAAAAAAATTGCTTGCCGAGTTATGCTAAGCTTTTCGTTAATATCTGTTCTCAGTAAACATTGCTCAGCAATAGAAAAAATATTTTCCATCGTTTTTTATGCTCAAGTTATTTGATTCTGCCGTCCTGCTGACTTATTGCACTTTTATTTATTATTTGTCATCGCAAAGCAGCATTGCCACACCTCTGTTATTTATCCATCAGGATAAACTTCATCATTTAGGTGCCTATTTTATTATGGGGCTTTAGCCCGACGTATGGTCAGAACTGAAAATATCCCAGCCATATCAAAGTTTTCAATCAGTTTGATTTTTTGCAGTTTATAGGGTCTTTCAGATGAGTAGCATCAGTCTTTTATTCCTGGCCGGGAAGCTGATGTATATGATTGGATAGCCGATACACTCGGGGCGTTTTTTGCAATATTCCTGTATTATCGACAGGAAAAAAGTATACTAAACAACCGACAAGCCGACATTAATGTCGGCTATACTGTCGTGGGTCGTTTGATCATATTTAATGAAAAATAGATTCAAATGAATATCCGCTCATATCAAGAATTTCTTTAAGTCTTTTTAACGCATCCATCTGAATTTGCCTGACCCGCTCTCTGGTCACTCCCAGTTCTTGAGCAACTTTTTCTAATGTTGAATTTTCATAACCGCATAAGCCGTATCTACGACAAATAACTTCGCGTTGTTTTTCGGATAACTGATAAACCCAATGGGTTATATTGTCTTTAATACCGTTTTCCTGGAGAATATCGGTTGGCGACAAACTCTGTTCATCAGCAATGGAATCAACTAGTGGTTTTTCAAAATCTTTGCCCCCAGGCACGTCAACTGAGGTAACACGTTCATTCAGTTTCAACATTTTACTGACCGTTTTTACCGGTTTATCCATATAAGCTGCAATTTCTTCAGCTGTAGGCTCATGATCAAGTTGCTGAGTCAAAGAACGCTGCACCTTTAAATATCCGTTCATCTCTTTTACAACATGTATTGGCAGGCGGATTGTTCGTGTCTGATTCATAATCGCACGTTCAATTGTCTGCCTGATCCACCAGGTAGCGTAAGTCGAAAACCTGAAACCCCGCCCAGGATCAAATTTTTCTACTGCCCTGATCAACCCCAGATTACCTTCTTCAATTAAATCGAGTAATGGCAGCCCTCTGTTCAAATATCGCCTAGAAATCTTGACAACCAATCGCAGATTACTTTCAATCATAATCCTGCGGGCTTCTTTATCACCCCTTAAAACTCGTTTGCCATAGAGTTTTTCTTCGTCCGCAGTTAACAGCTTGGATTTACCCAATTCGTTTAAATAAACACGGGTCGCATCAAAAGCACTATCATTATGCGAATCATTCACATCAATATCATGTGCTTTGACCTCTTCCCGTAAAATATTTGTTTCATCAGCTATAGCAAAAGAAGTCAAGTCAGGCATAACCATATTGACTTCTTTTGTCATTACATCAATCACTTCGTCCGTCATATATACCTCCAGATCAACTGGCTAAATACCATAACCTCAACACTATTTTTTTGGTAAATAATTAACTGGATTTACCGGTTTCCCTTTTTTTCTAATTTCAAAATGCAGTGAAGTTTGCGCACCCCTTACCTTGCCAACTTCCGCAATGACCTGACCTTTCTTAATCCGTTGTCCTTCTTTTACCAGCAAACGGTGATTATTGGCATAAGCGCTCAGATAAGAAGAATTATGTTTAATAATCAGCAAATTCCCATACCCCATCAAACCATGTCCGCTATAAACCACTTTTCCAGAAGCTGCAGCTTTTACCGCCTGCCCCAGTTTACCACTAATATCTATCCCTTTATTTCCGGTCTGAGAAAAATTTCTAAGAATTTTTCCCTTTATCGGCCACTGCCAGTTGAACTTTAACACCTTTTTCTTATCGTTTGAAATCAAAGGTTTTTTTTGTGACAGATTTCTCGTTTTTTTAATACCCTTATTTTTTAAATGTTTTTTATCATAGCCCATATCTCGTTGTTCAGATTTGAATAATTTTATTTTCTGGCCAATAAATAAACGATAAGGCGGCGATAAACCATTCCATTTTACAAGCTGTTTATAACCGTAACCTGAACGAACGCCTATAGCATATAAAGTATCCCCTTTTTGAACGATATAGTATTTTTTTGACTTGGGAATATCGCGATAATAAGTTCTGACTGGCGCATAGTGACTACCAGAACAACCCATTAGCTGCAAAGCGATACTTATCAGTAAAACTACTAATCCGAATCTTCTAAAAAGCATTAGTTTACTTTTCCAGTAGAACCTTTTTTGCCCGATTGATCTGCGCTGCTAAAAAATCAGTTCCGCCACGATCAGGATGATTTTTTTGCATTAACTTACGATGAGCTTGAATAATTTCCTCAGCTGTTGCTCCAGGCTTTAACCCCAAAATTTCATAAGCTCTTGCTTTACTCATCATTTCATGGCCAGTAACTTTATGATCATAATTTGAATGTTTATTTTTTGCGCTGTTAAATAATAGCCATAAACGCTGTAACTGGGGGGCATAGCGTAATATAACTGGCAACAATCTGACAACTGATGCAAAAACAACACCGACCAATGCAAACAGCCAGTTCAATCGTCCCATAAACGCCAGAAAAATCAGTACTAACGCTAAAATAATGAAACTGCTTTTCTTAACTGCTTTGGCTACAGTTGAAGCTGGAGTTTTTAAAAACCACCGTAAAGCCAAAAACATCAAAATCAAAACCACTACTAATATATAAATACGAATCAATGATCCTCTCCCATTGGAACACACTAAATGATGCTAACTTACAAAGGCATACTCCCCCATGATTCAACAATAGCAACGGAGTACCCGACAAAGGTATTGAAGCAATATCTTTGACCTGCACACCCACATTCAACCTGATAAATACCTAATTTTCATGTGCAATAGCTATATCTTGTAATAATATCTTAGAATATGCACCCAATTGATTACAGAAAAAAACCAATATGCAAAATGCCAGAGTCCCCATACTTGGTTTTGCTGCTTACAGCGGAACAGGAAAAACCACGCTACTGACAAAGCTGATCCCATTGTTAAAAAAAGCTGGTTTGAAAACTGGCATTATTAAACATAGCCATCATAATTTTGAAATAGATCAACCCGGTAAGGACAGTTTTCGTCTCAGGAACGCAGGTGCAACCCCAGTCATGCTGGTTTCCGCCTATCGCAGGGCAATGATTACTGAATTTGAAAATACGACTGAACCTAAACTGGATGAGCAACTGAAAGCCTTTGACCAATCATCCATAAACTTAATTCTGGTAGAAGGGTTCAAGGCCGAAAACTTTCCAAAAATAGAATTACATCGCCCTTCTTTAAAAAAACCATTAATCTTCCCTAATGATTCCTCCATTATTGCAATTGCAACCGACCAGCCAATTGAAATACCGGCATATCTGGATCTACTGGATATAAACAATCCTCACAAAATCGCTGACTATATCATTCAAAAGCTATTGCAAAAATCACTATGAAAGATCTGTGTAACGCCTCCACTTCCGGTTTGCTGTCCATTGACCGGGCATTAGCTCGCATTCATAAAGCCATTATCCCAGTCCTTGGAAATGAAAAAATCACCTTGAAAAAAGCTGTGGGTCGGGTATTAGCTGAAACCGTGGTATCACTTATCGACATTCCGCCTGAACGCGTTTCAGCAATGGATGGTTATGCATTTTCCAGTATTGACATCATCAACACGCAAACATTCTCTTTACAACAAGTAGGTGTCTCCTGGGCAGGTAAACCATTTAACGGTTCAATTAAAAACGGCCAATGTATTAGAATTTTCACTGGTGCTGTTGTTCCAGAAAATGCTGACAGCATCATTATGCAGGAACAGGTCAGCGTCGATGGCGACCATATACTGTTTCCACCTATCAGTACAGGCTTGGAAAATATACGACAAGCCGGTAGCGACAGGCAAAAACAGCAAACGTTGCTCGCCGCGCCAAAAAAAATATCCGCAATAGATTGCGCTTTATTAGCTTCAGCCGGAATTTACGATATTGCGGTTAAGCGCAAAGTAAATATTGCTTATTTTTCCACGGGTGATGAATTAACGTCGATTGGTCAAACGCTAAAGCCCGGACAAATTTATGACAGCAACCGATATGCCTTACATGGTTTGCTGAAGGATGAAAGCTTTGCGGTTGCCGATCTGGGTGTCATTGCAGATAACAGACAACAACTGGAAAAAATATTATTGTCGGCTGCGAAAACTTACGATGCCATCATCACAACAGGCGGCGCATCGGTAGGCGATGCTGATTATATTGAAGAAATATTAGCGCAATACGGTGAAGTGAATTTCTGGAAAATTGCCATGAAACCCGGTAAACCATTAGCTTTCGGAAAAATTGGAAGCTGCTGTTTTTTTGGCCTGCCCGGCAATCCAGTTTCTGTCGTTGCAACATTCCAAAAAATAGTGCGCCCGGCTCTGCAACACCTTTCGGGGGCGCCGGTAACAACCGAAATACAATTGAAGGCATATTCTCAATCTGACCTGAAAAAGATACCGGGACGTAAGGAATATCAACGCGGTATCTTATCTCAACAAAAAAACGGGAAATTTATCGTAGAAGCCGCAGGTCTACAAGATTCACATCATTTAAGCGCCTTGAGTAAAGCCAATTGTTATATCGTTCTGGATGCCGCTTGTAATGGCATAAAAGCTGGCGACCCAGTCATCGTTGAACCCTTTAATCACCTGCTTTGAAAACAGAAAACTCAAGTAATTGAGTTTAAATACTGTTCTTTTCTGGCCAGATAGTTGTTTACAAACTCTTTCAAGGGTTCAGCTTCCAATGGTCTCAAGCCACTGATTGTCAGTTTTTTAGAACCCGAACCCACCACTTCATCATCAGATATAATTTGAAAACGTAAACGTGCAGAACCGCGTTTACCATTAACCTCAAGTTCCGGTTTCAGCATTTCCAGGCGAGGATTATTAAAATTCAATCGTTTGAATTCAATATTCATGTTCTCATAAATCACCAGCGGCCTATCCAGACTGAACATGACGTTTTCTTTTTCTAACAGCGGTACTAAAACATAAGGAAAATTATGCCCGGAAAAAGCGACATAATCACGCACCAATGTTTCTATCATTTCCTCGTTTTGATCCACGCCGCCTCTGCGCTCAATTTGCAAATATGTTTTACCATTATTATCTTTAATATCAATTTGCGAGGCATTGGTTTCAGGGAAATTAAGCTTAACCGCATCACCTACCATACCGGCAAAAGTAAAATACATTTTTTCGCTTAAGCCATACTTTTCCAGAACCAGTGAAAACAACAGATCACCCGGCACACAAAAACGCTTCGCATCAGGATCATGTAGCGGATTGAAATCCTTGGCGACTTCTTTGGCAAACAGACTAGCCTGTTGAGCTGTAATAACAACACTGCCGTCCTCATCTATTGAATAAAATTCTTTTAAAAACATAATCGTTATATTTTGTTATTTTGTGTACGATCCTTAATATCGAGGCACAGAACTATCACACAGAACAGACCACGCATCTATACCACCTTGCAAATTATATACATGAATAAATCCACACTCTTCTAAATAAACTGCAGCCTGCATACTACGCATACCATGATGACAAATCAAAATGGTTTCCTGCTCACAGTCCAGTTCGTTTACTTTTGCTGGAATCAAGCTTAACGGAATCAGCCGACTGCCTTCGATTCGGGTATATTCAAATTCGTTAACTTCTCTGACATCCAGTAATAACAAATGGTTATTTGTCTGTAATTTTTCCTGCAATTGAATTGCGGATAACTGTATTATCGACATATAAAACGTTCCAATCGCTTTAAAGCATCGGTCATTCTATCGGTTGGAACCGTATATGCAAATCTAATATACAAATTTTCGTTGTTTTTACCAAAATCTTTTCCCGGAGTGACCGCCACACCCTCAGTTTCCAGCAAATCTTTTGCAAACTGAAAACTATCCTTTGAAAAAGCGCTGGATAATGCATAAATATAAAATGCTCCTTCCGGCTTGCAATCTATTTTAAAGCCCAACTGTGGTAATTTGTCATATAAAAAATCCCGTCTGGCTGCAAACTCTTGCCGTCTTCGCTCCAATTCCAACATATTAGCCGGTGAAAAAGAAGCTAACGCCGCATATTGGGAATGCGTCGGCGTAGAAATAAATATATTTTGCGCCAATCTTTCAACTGGATCAATGAATTCATCAGGCGCCACTAACCAGCCAATTCGCCAGCCGGTCATCCCGAAAAACTTGGAAAAACTATTGATTACAAAGACATCATCACTATATTGCAGAGCGCTGGCAGCTGTCTTATCATAAACCAGACCATGATAAATCTCATCCGAATAAAAACACCCCTGTAATGCTAATGTTTGGTTAATCGCAGTTTGTAATACTTCATTATCAATAACAGTACCGGTCGGATTAGAAGGTGATGCAATCAAAACACCTTTGCTGCTTTCACTCCAGTTATCCCGAATCAATTTAGCATTCAACTGATAGTGGGTATCCGCAGTAACTTTAATGGGTTTGCTGTTACCGTCAAACAAGCTCACAAAATTGTTATTACAAGGATAACAGGGATCAGCCATTAGAATTTCTTCATCCGCATTTAAGGTCACTCCCAAGGCCAGTAAAAAAGCCCCGGAGGCGCCCGGGGTAATAAAAATCCGTTCTTTGGCAATATTTACCCGGTAATATTGTAAATAGTACTGGGCGATAGCCTCACGCAATTCAGGAAGCCCTGCGGCTGCGGTATATTTAACATCCCCTTTTTCCAATAATCGTATCCCTGCCCGAATAACGGCCTCTGGAGTAGTAAAATCCGGTTCACCGATTTCCATATGGATAATATCCCTGCCTTGCTGTTCCAATTGTTTAGCACGCTGCATCAATTCCATGACATAAAAAGGTGAAATTTCCAGCATTCTATTGGCTATCAATTGCCTCATAATCCAAACTCAAATGAAAGATAACCGACGAATAATAACAAATTTCTTGCTATGACCGGGTTATTCTGTTAAAAATGCGCAGTTTTTTAGATACAGCTTAGGAGTTATTGGATGACTGACGTTACTGATTTCAGTTTTACGCCTTATGAAGAAAAAGAAGGCGAAGAATACATGAATGAAGCACAAACGAAGCATTTTGTGAACATTCTGAACAGCTGGAAAGCTCAATTAATGGAGGAAGTTGATCGCACAGTACATCATATGCAAGATGATGCCGCCAATTTTCCCGATCCTAATGACAGAGCGACACAGGAGTCTGAGTTCAGTCTGGAATTAAGAACCCGGGACAGAGAACGCAAACTCATCAAAAAAATTGATGACTCCCTGAAAGATATTGAATCGGGTGATTACGGTTACTGTGAAACCTGCGGTATCGAAATCGGAATTCGTCGGCTGGAAGCACGCCCCACTGCAACGCTTTGTATCGACTGCAAAACTCTGGACGAAATCCGAGAGAAACAAGTAGGATAAACCACTCTGTCACCCCCTGCTCCAGCACGCTATATCGGCCGGTTTGCCCCTTCGCCTACCGGCCCGCTTCATCTGGGTTCGTTGTATACTGCACTGGCCGGTTTTCTTGATGCCCGTAAACATCAAGGTCAATGGTTGTTGCGTATAGACGATCTGGACACGCCACGCAATGTGGAGAGTGCCATAGAATCAATTATTCATGACTTAGAACGTTTCGGCCTGCATTGGGATCAAGCAATCCATTATCAAAGCCAATCTCTGGAACTTTACCATTCCTGCATCAACAAACTCCTTGAAGAACAACACCTCTATCCTTGTTCTTGTAGCCGTAAATCACTGACTGCAAGCAATCTGAAAAACCCTCTGGTTTATCCAGGCTACTGCCGAAACAAAGCAGCAGATCAGGACAAACCGCATGCCTTACGTATTAAAACTCATGATTTAACACTGTCATTCCAGGATCGTTTACAAGGGACTGTCAGTCAAAACCTAATGTGCTATCCAGGGGATTTTATTATCAAACGCAAAGATCAGATTGTCGCCTATCAACTTGCCGTGGTCATTGATGATTTTCAACAGCACATCACTCATGTGGTTCGCGGATATGACCTACTGGATTCGACCCCCAGACAACTGTTTATTCAGAAATTACTGGGATACAGCCACCCCGAATACATGCATGTTCCCGTTATTGTTAATCAGCAAGGTGAAAAACTCAGTAAACAGACTCATGCCGAAGGCGTTAATACGCAAAAACCAGCGGAAACTTTATTTTTGTTATTAACCCTGTTAAAACAGAATCCACCTGATAACTTGCGCAAAGCCAAAGTCGCTGACATTCTGGATTGGGCCATTGCCCACTGGAATCCTCAAAACTTAACAAAAATCAACGCCATTCGTTAAATTATAAGAATAAGCAATGGGTACAAGGATCAACTATGACAGAACAAAAAATTCATCCAGTAAATTCTGAAATCGCCAAACAGGCACATATTGACACACAAACCTACCAAACCTTATATCAACAGTCCATTAACACTCCCGAAGCCTTCTGGGAAAAACAAGCTAAAGATTTTCTGGATTGGATGCACCCCTGGGATAATGTGCTTTCATATAACTATCCGAAAGGTGAAATCAACTGGTTTGAAGGCGGCAAACTCAATGTCAGCGTCAATTGTCTGGATCGTCATTTGGAAAAACACGGTGATCAGGTTGCCATTATCTGGGAAAGCGATAATCCCAATAAGGATAAAAAAATCACTTATCGGCAATTACACCAACAAGTCTGTAAATTTGCCAACGTATTAAAAGCGCAAGGCGTACAAAAAGGCGATCGAGTTTGTATTTATTGCCCCATGTTGGCCGAAGCCGCTACCGTAATTCTGGCCTGCACCCGTATCGGCGCCGTCCATTCCATCGTCTTCGCCGGCTTTTCTGCCGATGCCTTGAAGGATCGAATTCTTGATGCCGACTGTCACACTTTGATCTGTGCCGATGAAGGCTACCGTGGCGGCAAAACAACACCTTCAAAAATTAATGCCGACAAAGCCGCCGCCCATTGCCCCAACCTAAAAAACATTATCGTCATTCAAAACACCGGCAATGACATTCCCTGGACTGAAGGACGAGATATCTGGTTCCACGAGGAAATGGCGTCCGCTTCCACTACTTGTCCGGCGGAAGTTATGGATGCAGAAGACCCGTTATTTATCCTTTACACCTCCGGCTCAACCGGCAAACCAAAAGGCGTTTTACACACCACCGGCGGTTATTTGCTATATGCTGCTATTACTCACAAATATGTCTTTGATTATCATGACGGTGATATTTACTGGTGTACTGCGGATATAGGCTGGATAACGGGTCATTCCTATATTATTTACGGCCCGTTATGTAACGGCGCCACCACTTTAATGTTCGAAGGTGTTCCCACTTATCCTGAAGCCGATCGTTTTTGGCAAATCATTGACAAACACCAAGTCAATATTTTTTACACAGCGCCAACTGTCATTCGAGCGTTAATGGCGCAAGGCGACAAATTTGTCAAACGCACCAATCGCAGTAGTTTGAAACTACTGGGCAGTGTCGGCGAACCCATCAACCCGGAAGCCTGGGAATGGTATTATCAGGTTGTCGGTGAGCAACGCTGTCCGATTGTCGATACCTGGTGGCAAACAGAAACTGGCGGTATCCTCATTACCCCTTTACCCGGCGCCACCGCTTTGAAACCCGGTTCCACCACATTACCGTTTTTCGGCATTACCCCCGTCATTCTTGACAACGACGGACATATTCTGGAAGGCGAAGCTGAAGGCATTCTGGCGCTCAATTATCCCTGGCCCGGGCAAGCGCGTTCCGTTTATGGTGATCACGACCGTTTTGTCGATACCTATTTCAAACACTATCCGGGTTATTATTTTACCGGTGACGGCGCCCGCCGTGATCAGGATGGCTATTACTGGATAACCGGCCGCGTTGATGATGTCATCAATGTCTCCGGTCATCGCATGGGAACAGCAGAAATAGAAAGCGCACTCGTTCTCCACCATGACATTGCCGAAGCCGCTGTAGTAGGCTATCCCCATGATATTAAAGGCCAGGGGATCTATGCTTACGTTACCGTAAATGTTGGCGTGAAACCCACAGAAAAACTGCACCAGGAACTGGTTCAGTTAGTCCGAAATGAAATTGGCCCAATAGCCCATCCTGATATTATTCAGTGGGCTCCAGGTTTACCGAAAACTCGTTCCGGCAAAATTATGCGTCGTATTTTACGCAAAGTAGCAGCCAATGAAATTAACAACCTGGGCGACATATCAACATTGGCAGACCCATTGGTCGTAGATGAAATTATTAAGCACCGGGCTAACAAATAAATGGATTAAGGAGAAAAATTACCAGATAATATAGCGAATGCCTTTAAAGCCACCGGAAGAATGGCTGAATGGCATATTCAGAGATTTTAAAAAACCTGTTAAAACAAGGCATAGAGGCCAAATTAATTGCATATGACAACGGCCAGCAGGACATATAAAAAGACCGAAACCGGCTGTAAAAATAGACCAACAATCCAAAGATAAATAGAAAAAACCGAATTATTTGATTCGGTTAAATATAAATCATAATGCTAATGTACAGTTTGGGACTTTAGCGCATCTTTACCTGGAGCATTTAGGCTCTGATAAGGTTTTAAAGATAGCAAATAGCTATAGGCTATCTCATAAAAACAAAGAGCTGGAAGCAGAGTCTGTCGGTTATCTCATATACCATGGACATCAGGTTCATCCAAGTTCAGAAGCGTATTGAATTGATTTTGTAAATAATGACCTGCAAGTTGAGCATATGGATGTCTATACTATCCTAAAATCTGGGGGACGAATTGAAACAATACTCGGTTTAAATACCCATAGCCATTTTTAATCATGACAAAGATGTAAAAACTTCCTTTAAAGAAATATGGAATTTCTGATGCACTCTATCGCCGACATGACCGCTGTAACTCGAATTCAAGTATAAATCGACTCCACACACTTTAGGGATCATCGAGCATCTACCGGTAATGGAAAAAATCTCTCCCTGTAAACGATAGCTTAATGGAACACAGTCATTACGACTCATTTTGCCGGCAACAATCAGATCTATGCGCCGGTCAAACATTTCATAGGTCAATGATTCCGATTGCAACTTCAATTTGGCCAGCAACACCGGTACATCATCAATGGAGCCGTAAATAAAACAGCAACATTGCCGTAGATCCTGCATTAATATATCCGCTAATGCTTTAATGGTTAATCGCCCGTTGTGAAGCTGGATTAATGCATCCAAGCCATGTAATTGTTTCATTATATTAGTTTTTTATTATATTTATCAAAAAACAGCTCTCTTTCTGGCATTCAAGTCACATTAGCTTTAGAATAGATAATTTTGTTAAATGCCGGTAATTATCCGAACACCTTAATGACTGATTATAAACTAACTCACCTGAAACAGCTTGAAGCTGAAAGTATTCATATTATCCGTGAAGTTGCAGCCGAATTCGACAAACCGGTGATGTTATATTCAATCGGCAAGGACTCGGCAGTTATGTTGCATTTGGCTATCAAGGCATTTTATCCGGGTAAACTCCCCTTCCCGTTACTGCATGTTGACACCACCTGGAAATTCAAGGAAATGATTGAATTTCGTGATCAACTAGCCAAAGACCTAGGGCTGGATTTGCTGGTTCATATCAATAAGGAAGGCGTTGAACAGGGTATAGGCCCATTTACTCATGGCAGTAAAAAGCACACCGATGTCATGAAAACCGATTCCTTGAAACAAGCTTTAAATAAATATCAATTTGATGCCGCCTTTGGCGGCGCACGACGCGACGAAGAAAAATCACGCGCTAAAGAACGAGTCTATTCATTCCGCGACAAGAACCACCGCTGGGATCCCAAAAATCAACGCCCTGAATTATGGAATATTTTTAACGGCAAAATAGACAAAGGCGAAAGTATTCGGGTATTTCCGTTATCCAACTGGACCGAACTGGATGTTTGGCAATATATTCATCTGGAAAATATCCCTATCGTACCGCTGTATTTTGCCAAAGAGCGTCCTGTCATCAACAAAGATGGCATGCTGATTATGGTAGACGATGAACGCATGCCGATTACGCCCGAGGATAAAATAGAAATGAAAATGGTGCGATTCCGAACCCTGGGATGCTATCCATTGACTGGAGCTGTAGAGTCCACTGCCACCACTTTACCTGAAATTATTCAGGAAATGTTATTAACGACCACCTCCGAACGCCAGGGACGTTTAATTGACCATGATCAGGCAGGTTCTATGGAGCAGAAGAAACGTGAAGGGTATTTTTAAGTCAACAAACCATACTGACTTTTGCTTCAAAATTTTAGGAAATTTTAATGTCTCATCAATCCGATTTAATCAGCACCGACATAGATGCCTATCTGGCTCAACATGAACGCAAAGAACTGTTGCGTTTTTTGACTTGTGGTAATGTGGATGACGGTAAAAGTACGCTTATTGGCCGTTTGCTGCATGACTCCAAAATGATTTATGAAGACCAGTTGGCAGCAGTACAAGCTGACAGCGTCAAATCCGGTACAACCGGCGCCGGTAAGATTGATCTGGCGTTACTGGTCGATGGTTTACAGGCGGAACGTGAACAAGGCATTACTATTGATGTCGCCTACCGTTATTTTTCCACGTCAACCCGCAAATTCATCATCGCCGATACCCCGGGACACGAACAATACACCCGCAATATGGCAACGGGTGCTTCCACTTGCGATCTGGCGGTTATTCTGATTGATGCGCGTTACGGCGTACAAACCCAAACCAAACGACATAGCTTTATTACATCACTACTGGGAATCAAACATATTATTGTCGCCATCAATAAAATGGATTTAGTTGAATATAGCGAGGAAACTTATAACAAAATACGTAAAGACTATCTGGCCTTTACAGAGACGCTAGATCTGCACGACATTCACTTTATTCCAATGTCAGCGCTGGATGGCGATAACGTGGTCAACCCCAGTGACAATATGCCTTGGTTTACCGGAAAGCCGATGATGGAATTACTGAATACCATCGAAATAGCCAGTGATAAAAATTTTACTGACTGTCGTTTTCCAGTGCAATATGTCAATCGCCCCAATCTTGATTTTCGCGGATTTTGCGGCACTATCGCATCCGGAATTTTCCACAAAGGTGATCCGGTTACTGTCCTGCCGTCAGGAAAAACCAGTACGATTAAATCCATTGTGACTTACGATGGTGATCTGGACGAAGCCTTTGCGCCGATGACGGTTACCCTGACTATGGAAGATGAAATCGACATTAGTCGCGGCGATATGATTACAGCAACGAATGCTCCTCTTCCTATCGTTGCCGACCAATTTAAAGCAGACATCGTCTGGATGACTGAAAAAGCCATGATTCCCGGCCGTCAGTACACTATAAAACTAGCTACCCGCAGCGTTTCAGGTTCAATATCCACCATTCACTACCGTATTGATGTGAATACCTTGAATCACCATGACGCCGATGAATTAAATCTTAATGAAATCGCCTCTTGTACTGTTTCTGTTAATGCTCCGGTTGTCTTTGATCCGTACAAACAAAATAAAGGAACCGGCGCTTTTATCGTTATTGACCGTCTCACCAATGTCACCGTTGGCGCCGGCATGATTACTGGTACAGCAAATGATAACGCATTAACCCAAGTTACAGCTGAAGAACGCGCCGCCCGTTTTAACCAAAATCCCGCTGTAATTGCTCTCTCAGGAACACATGCGGCAGAAAGAGCTTATCAACTGGAAAGGAAATTGTTCGATACCGGACACGCTACCACGGTTCTTGAAAATCAGGACAATCATCTGGATGTACTATTGCCTGCAATTAAAAAAGCCGGTCTGATTAGCATTTGTATCACAGATGCCAGTGAAAAAGTTGAATTCACTTTTAACACCGATCAATTGGACCTGGATGCACTCTATAATGCATTAAAAGATAAGGATATTATTTGAGGTACTTGATCTGACAGCTACCCGTTTTTTAAGGTATCTGTCAGGTTAGATTTGAGTTAGTTAGTTTTTTTCTATCCAAATCACTTTACCATCAAGTAAAGCTTCCATAAGTGTTCGCCCACAGTACATTTTGCCTTGATGAGTTCGGTCATTTATAGCATTCCATCCATTCGTCGTGGTCTTTTTGTAATTCTCCCAGGGTTGAGTAGAGTTTTTTTAAATGCGATCTGATAAAAAACTCATTGAGAATGAATATCTAGGATTTTCGCGACTTCTATCCGAGTATAGTTCTGATCTATTACCTGACCCACCACATCCAGTTTGAATATTTCTTTTGTGTCTCTATTTTTTCTTTCCTCAGTTAGGATAACCATCCTTAACTGGGGTATACAAGTCTATTGGATGACATCATATTTATTGTGTTTTCCGCAAACAATTGAGTTTAAAAGTTTTGAATTATAATTTAAAGAGGTATTGGCCAACAATGCTTATGGAAAGAGCGTGTGAAAAATCTGAGATAATAGCCCTACAGCCAATCTGAACTTGATCGAACATTACTGGAAGTTTTTTTTCAGAAAAAGGATTTTTATGAATCTTTTGTTTTATTTGAAAAAGTGTGTAATGACTGTAATACAATATATTCCCAACATCCATTTTATTTAAGTTATTTCCTTAAATTCCATAGATCATGCTTGCAACCCTGGTTCGCCTGTCTATCCGTTTTTCCGGCATCATCGTTGCATTGGCCGTATTGCTTCTGTTTTACGGTAGCTACCGTTTTTCCGAAGCAGGACTAGATATTTTTCCGGAATTTGCGCCTAAACAGGTCGTTATTCAAACTGAATCTCCAGGGCTTTCGGCCGAACAAGTGGAAATACTGGTCACTCAGCAAATTGAAAACAGCATCAATGGTTTAATCGGCCTGCAATCAATGCGTTCCGAATCCATTCAAGGTTTATCCATCATCACCGCGACTTTTGCTGAAAATACTGACATTTATCGTAATCGCCAACAGATCAGTGAGCGTTTGGCCAGTGTTGCTTCACAGTTGCCTGCCGGCATAGGCACACCAATAGCTGTTCCGTTATCTTCATCATCAGCCACAGTGCTTACCCTTGGTTTGAATTCTGATAATATAGACCTGATGGAATTACGCAGCCTGGTGGACTGGACACTTGTACCGCGCATTCTGGCGGTACCCGGTGTTGCCGATGTCAATGTCTTCGGAGGCGAAGTCCGTCAACTACAAATTCAGATTGATCCCATTCAATTACGCCGTTTTAATCTAGCTGTAGAAGATATTGTATCTGCCGCCGCTCAGGCGGGTAAAATCAGTGGCAGCGGCTTTATCGAAAACAACAATCAGCGTTTCACTCTGCAAATAAACGGGCGGCCAACGACACCGGAACAGTTTAAAAATATCATTGTTAAACGTTATAACAGTAACCATATCACTTTGGGCGATGTCGCCACTATCGCCTATGCCGCCGAAGCCCCTATTGGCGCAGCGCAAATCATGGGCAAACAAGGTATTGTGATGATGGTGATCGGGCAATATGGCGCCAATACCTTATCTGTATCCAAACGAGTTGAAACAGCATTAACAGAATTCGACCCCATTTTTCAAAAACAGAATATCCATTTTTATTCGCACCTGTTCCGCCCGGCAGATTATATTGAAACCTCTTTATCCAATCTCTCCAGCCATTTATTGATTGGCATTTTTTTTGTGCTGCTGGTTTTGTATGTTTTTCTGTTCAATCTGCGCACCGCTTTCATTTCGGCTTTAGCCATTCCGTTATCATTGATCAGCGCTATGATTGTCTTGTTGGCATCCGGCGTTAATCTTAACATCATGGTTTTAGGCGGCCTAGCTATTGCTCTGGGCGAAGTGGTTGATGATGCGATTATTGACACTGAAAATATTTTCCGTCGCCTGCGGGAAAACAGATTAACTGAAACACCTAGAAATATAATCACTGTAGTCTACGAAGCTTCACTGGAAGTGCGCAGTTCGGTGGTTTATGCCAGTTTTATCGTAGCGCTGGTCTTTGTTCCCTTACTGACACTGAATGGGGTCGCCGGGCGCTTGTTTGCGCCGTTGGGATATTCTTATATTCTGGCTATTTTAATGTCTCTGCTGGTAGCCCTGACGTTGACGCCGGCGCTGTGTTATCTGCTATTAGGCAAAAATATGCCCGACTGCCAGGATCCGCCACTAATCAAACGCATCAAACCGTTTTACAGTCGCCAGTTACGCTGGGTTACCATGCATTTACGCGAAGTTTTGCTAATCAGCGTCGGCCTTTGTCTATTGGCTTTTTTTACTTTATCCAAACTGGAACATAAATTTCTGCCGGAATTGCGGGAAGGCCATTTTATCGTTCACACAACCAGCATTCCCGGTACATCATTACAGGAATCCATCCGTATCGGCACTCAGCTGAGCAAACAATTCCTAACTATTCCGGGGATTGAATCGGTGTCTCAATGGGCAGGCCGGGCAGAACGCGGTGCCGATACTTATGGCAGTCATTACAGTGAATTTGAAGTCAGACTTGACCCCATGTCAGGAGCCGGACAGCAACAGGTGTTAAACCAGTTGCGGAAAATTTTACATGACTTTCCCGGAATTGTTTTCGAAGCTAACACTTTTCTAACCGAACGGGTTGATGAAACCATTTCCGGTTATACCTCTCCAGTAGTCGTCAATATCTATGGTAACGACCTTAATATACTGGATCAAAAAGCGCAAACTGTCGCCGCTATCATGCGTACAATTGCCGGCGCTGAAGATGTCCAGTTGCGCTCCCCTCCAGGCACGCCATTACTCAATATTACCTTAAATCTGCAACAACTCAAATACCGGGGTATCAATCCCGCTCAGGTCATTAATACGGTACAAACCGCCTATGAAAGCCGAGTGGTGGGTAAAAACAATCAGGGTAACCATATTTACAACATTGCTGTTGCTCTGGTGCCACAATTAAAGAACAACCCGGAGTCTTTACAGCAACTATTGCTTCGAAGTCAGGACGGCAGCCTGATTCCATTGGGAGAAGTTGCCAATATCCATCATAGCGAAGGGCGTTACAATATTTTGCACCAGGGAGCGCAACGAAAACAAACCATCACTTGCAATGTAAAAGACCGGGATATGGATGATTTCATGCAGGAATTACAGCAACGGATCATGAATGAAGTTAGCTTTTCCGATAACAGTTATCCTGAATTTACCGGTGCAGCGCTGGAACAGATAAAAGCACGCCAGGATCTGATACTACATTCACTCCTGGCTGGCTCTGGCGTTTTAATCTTTATTTATATTGCCATCGGCAACATGCGTCATGCATTGCTGACTTTGGTGAATTTGCCATTTTCACTAATCGGTGGCATCGCCGCCGTCGTTATCAGTGGAGCCAGTTTGTCGGTAGGATCTATGGTCGGTTTTATCACTCTTTTCGGTATTACCGTGCGCAACAGTATTATGCTGATTGCTCATTATCGTTATCTGGTCGAAGTTGAAGCCAAACCCTGGAACATTGATACCGCCATACAAGGCGCCCAGGAACGTCTGCCATCAATATTGATGACAGCTCTGGTCACAGCTTTAGCCATGTTTCCGATAGCTTTTAACAGCGATAACCCTGGACAGGAAATTATGGGGCCGATGGCGGCTATTATTATCGGTGGACTGGCGTCATCAACTTTGCTCAATCTACTGTTACTGCCAGGCATCCTGTTACGTTACGGAAGATTTGCTAACAAGAATTAAGCATCAACAACCTCACTCCGTATCATTGCTTATTCACAATAATAAACAGATATACTATAAACAAAGCCAAACAGTAACTTATTAGATATGTTAATCAATTCACGGAAAATATCGCTGAAACAGCGCTGAATATATTGCATCGCATAAACAGGCCAATATGAGTACAGAGCACCAAGAAACCAACACTCTCAAGGATAAAGTTCAAAAATCCTTAACCGCTTCAGTTGAACGCCTGCAGATATTTCCTGCGGCCACAATTAAGCTATTGCAACTGACTAATGACGACAACGCTGTTTTCAATGATTTATCCAAAGTTATTGAAACTGATCTCTCATTGACAGCTCAAGTACTGAAAACAGTTAACTCGGCTTTGTTTAATTCCCCTCAAACTGTCAATTCAATACAACAAGCCATCAGCACTCTTGGTTTTTCCGGCATTCGCAATATCGCTATAAACCTGTTGCTTTATCACTCATTAATTGACAATCAAGCTAAACAGAATTTCGATTTGCTGTTCTTCTGGCAACATTGCCTGTTTACGGCAACCCTGAGCCGGGATATAGCAATCAAGTTGGATTATCCCGACCCTGATTTGCTTTATACGGCCGGTCTGCTTCACGACATCGGCAAACTGGTGCTAGAAAATTACGGCACAGTCAGTTATAGCGATTTCATTTCATGTTATGCCAACAATTCATCTTCATTATTATATGATGAACAAACATTCTTTGGCGTCAATCACGAACAGGTAGGACAGATATTCTGTCAACATTTACAACTTCCTGAAATCATTACCGCCGTAGTAGCCCGACATAATTCCAATATTATCAACGATAACGACCGCTATATGGATTTTAAACCGGAAATTGCCATCGTTTGTTTTGCAAACTATCTGGCCTGGGCGCAAGGTATCGGTTCATTTGCTACAGAATCACCGCCGCTGTTAGCCCAAACTGTATTTGCAACCATTGACATAGAAAAACTCGATATAGAGTCTTTACTCGATCATGTTGACCAGGAAATGCAATCAACCAGCAAATTTTATAACATCCATTTCCCTACTTTGAGTCAATTACGCGCAAAATTGGTTCAAACCTCAATAAAATTCAGTACCTCAACTTTCAACTGTATTCAGGTGGACAACACAGACCCGGCCAATTTTCTTTCCAGCCTGACCATTCCTCACCAAAGCCTGGAGCCGGAAATTTTCATCCCGCAAACTCTGCGTGCAATCCATAAAACCTTTGATTTTGACCGAGTTTTCATGCTCAACATGAATATCCGCCATCGCAGCCTGATCGCTAAATACTGTTACCTAGAAACCTCGGAAAACGCTGGTTTTCATAACCTGGAAATCAAAGTTGATGCCTTGTCAGGAGACCTGTTAACCTGCTTAAGAAAACAACAAGCTACTATCATTTCAGAACAGCATTACAAAAACCGTAAACTCCTCAAACAAATTGGAGTGACTGAGTTTTTAGCCGTTCCCATCCTCAGAAACAATCGTTTAAGCGCTGTGTTATATGCCGACAACAAGTTTTCTAAAAATCCGATAAACCCTCAAATACTGGCAAAAATCATCCCCATAGCTACTGAACTGGGATCGGCTTTATATAATGCCAAATGTTTTGAGATTGAAAGAACTAAAGCCGAAATTGATCCATTAACTGGTCTGTCAAATAAACGCATGATTAACCACTTCCTGGAAAAATCTTTCTCGAATCAGCATAAAGGCCCCAAAAAAATGGCTGTGGGCTTTCTGGATATTGATCATTTTAAAAAGCTCAATGATGACTGCGGTCATCAAACCGGTGACGAGGCATTAAAAATTGTTGCTGATATTTTGCATAACCTAACCCGAAATGGTGATTTTATAGGACGTTACGGCGGCGAGGAATTTGTATTTGTATTATCTGAATGCAATCTTGCCGGCGCCAGACAATTTGCTGAAAGAATCCGCGCCGAAATTGAAGCTAAAGGCATCATACTCAAACACAGATTCAACGATAACAAGCTGACTGTCAGCATTGGCATCGCCATGTTTCAGCACCATTACAAGTCCTATCAGGATTTGATCGCCGCAGCTGATAAAGCAATGTATCAGGCAAAAAACAGCGGTCGCAACAAAGTCGTAGCACTCCCTGAAAATTGAGTGTTAATTCACCCTTAAATCCACAGGTATTGTTTTGTACTAACAGCAATACAAATTTTTCTCAAGATTTTATAGCCGTGTCCGATAAAACAGTGTAACTGTTTAAAACCTTCAGTAACATTGACCCGGCAGCATATTATGGAAACCATAAAAATTCCCGGCCCCATGCGCATAACATGGGGTAGTTTAGGCTCTTGGTGGCTTTCTCACTTGCTTCACCCAGGCTTTAACGCTATCGCCATCTTGTTTATTTGTTTGATTCCAGTCATTATCGTAGAAATCTATTTTCTCATCCCTGCAAAAACAAAATTTACCCCACCGGAACTTCCTTCCCCGGATCAAAATCAACCGACCGCCTCCCTCGAAGATCCGTTATAACCAACAGTTTTCTGTTTACTCAGGAAAAAAATAATACAGCGGTCACGCATCAAACATCGCTACTTGCCAGATTGAGGACAATGGATAGATGTTGATCACAACGGTGGCGACAATTTCAGTTATGTTGCCCCCCTTTCCGAAATATCCATATTTTTATTCAAAAGCGTCCGTTTTCAGGTAAAATTAGCGGTTTTTTAATCGAAAAATTCCTTATGTCCGGCTGTATTACTATCAGCAAACGTTATATTTTGTTTGTCAATATCTTCAATGAATGGATTGGAAAAAGTATTGCCTGGCTTACGCTGGCAATGGTAGTGACCACTTTTTCGAGAGTCATATTGCGTTATGCTTTTGACATAGACTGGGTTGCCATGCAGGAATCCGTTACTTACATGC
>CAYNIU010000029.1:0-22739 GCA_964397365.1 uncultured Methylomarinum sp.
TGTTTCTACCAAAAGCATCCTTACCGGTCAGCGAGACAATAAAATTTAAACTTTTATTGAGAATACGTGGAAACGGATGTGCTGAATCCAAACCGATTGGTGTCAGAATCGGCAACAACTCTTCGTTAAAATATTGTTCCAGCCAACCTTTTTGTACATCCGTCCAGTCGTTCCGACGAACAAAATGAATATTCTCCTGCTGCAATTGTGGAATCAAGATGTCATTCAGCACTCGGTACTGTTCATCAACCAATTCATGTGCCTGGAGTGCAATTTTTTCCAATTGCTCATGTGGCGTTAACCCATCCGGTCCAAGCGCTCCTGGTTCCATTTCCGCCATTTGTATAACACTGGCTACACGAACCTCATAAAATTCATCTAAATTGGAACAGGAAATACACAGGTAATTCAGACGTTCAAGTAACGGTATTCTGTCATTTTTTGCCTGTGCCAGAACCCGGTTATTAAATTCCAACAGACTTAATTCCCTGTTAATATAATATTCAGGGTTTGTCAATTCTATTTCTTCAGTAAATCCTTGTTTTTCTTTGTCTGTTGTCATTTTTTTTAAACATGTCTGTAAATTTTCAGCCCCACTGATAAATCAGCATTTTCCCTGAAAATTGCGTGAACTATTGCTAAATATTATTAGACTGAAAAGTGGGTAAAAATCTGGAAGCGGTCTGAATACATCCCCTTTTTGTATCATGTATTGTAACTATTATGCGGCTGTAAGTGCGAATTCATTCGCACTGTGCGGATAAATTAGCACCTACACCACCGCCAAAATTTCTTTAATTTAATGGCACTCCCGCATGGAAACGCATAATGACCAATACCTGAAGCCGTGACTTCACTACGGCACTGATTATAGTGCTAACCTTTGGATTTCATTTTATGGAAAAGGCCTTTGATTTTTTCCTGAAACCAATCCGGCTTCTCAAACATATTATCTTTTTCTTCATTTGGTTCATTGCTTGTGATTGTCGGTGTCGGTGTCGCCGCCGGTGCAGATGAATTCAGAGCTTGTTGCAGTTTTTCACTTAATTCCGTAATTTGCTGGTACTGTTGTTGAATTGTCAGTTCAAATTCCGTTATTTTCTGCCGCAAAGAGTCATCAGAAGTATCGGTCGCAGACTCATCATGCCGCTGTACTCCGTTTTCAAGTTGTACACTCTTTTCAGCCAGCTCTTTTCTGAGTTGTTGTATTTGTTGCTCTGTCGAATTGTTTTTATTGATCAAGTCACTAATTTCGACTTCCATTTCTTCAATTTTTTTGTCATTCAGCGTATAAACTTCCATCTGTTCCTTCTGAACTTCCAGCTCACTCTCTAATGAAACAATTGATTTTTCTTTTTCATCCAGCATGGATTGAGCGGTATCAATTTGTGATTGTTTTAACTCAATGTCTGCTGACTGTTGCTTATATTTTTTTTCCAGTTCTGAATACAGTGATTCTGATTTTTGTTTTTGTTCTGAAAGATGATTTATTGTTTGTTTAAAATCAGTTAACTGCTTTTGATCTTGTGTTTGTTGATCAATTAGATTCTGACACTTTTCATCCATCCTTTTTTGAGCCTCGTCCCTGTCTGCTAATTGTTGTTTTAAATCAGCAATCACCCCTTTCTTCAAAAAGACCACCAGTAAACCGCCCAAAAAAAATGCTGCCATAAACAGCACAACGCTATACCGTGTATTATCAATAGCCGCTTGTTGCCAATCAGCCAAATAAAATGTAAATAACTCAATATATGTGTCCACAGGATACCCTCAAAAATTATTATTATTTTTTACCCGAATTTGCGAATCTAGCAGATTTTGAGTGATTTATAAAATTTAAGGCACAAAAACCACACGCATTACTCTTTCAATAGTTTTATTCTCCTTTTGTAACTGTTCAGCATGTATACGGATGTAATATCAGTCACTTATTCAAGAATACCCCGTGAATACCTCCATGCAGGCTTGACTGTGACATTCATGCCACAGACACTTCTTCCACAACCAACTGATTTAAAAACTTATTTTCCATTCAAATACGCCGAGTAACCACCTCCTTTTAAAAGATCTGTCGCCTGCCCTGTAGACCGCCGGTATGTAATGCCACAATCTTCTGGCCACTCTCAAAATATCCCTGTCTAATCAGATCAAATAGAGCAAACAACATTTTGCCACTATATACCGGTTCCAGAATAATATTGTGTCGCTTTTCAAAATGGCTGATAAATGCCCTGAGTTGTGGCGTTGATTTGCCAAAGCCGCCAAAATGATAATCCAGATTAATCTGCCAATCCAGCCGCTCTGAGGCGTCGGATTCGCTCGATTCCCACTTGCCAGATAACAGGTTTCTGACATCATCATATAAAAAACCGGCGCCTTTTAACGCGGCTATTCCCAGAATCCGGGTTGAATCAGACGCTGCGGCAATCAATCCGGCCAAAGTCGCGCCCGTACCACAAGGTACGCACAGAACATCATAAGCAATCCTTATTTCATCCACCATTTCCCCAACCCCCTGTAACGCAAGAGCCGTGGCTCCGCCTTCCGGCAACCAGTATTCATCCCCTTTTAACCCTGGCAAGCTATCATGCTCTTTATAGTTTCTTAAATCGCGATAATCGCTTCGGGATATAAACCTCAGTTCCATTCCCCAATCCTGAATATCTCTCAAAGTCGGACTGAATTTTTTCGGCCTTTCTCCGCGAATAAAAGCGGCTGTTTCCAATCTTAACCGCTTACCGGCATACGCCAGTGCATGTAGATGATTTGAATAGGCTCCGCCCATACTGACAATTTTTACAGTATTCAGCTGAAACGCATGATCCAGTATAAATTTTAATTTACGCCATTTATTGCCGGAAATAATGGGATGCAGCAGATCATCACGCTTGACCCATAATTCAATTCGCTGTTGTTGCAACAGCGGGTCTACCAATCGAGTTAATGTAGACGCTGAAAATTGTTGTTCCAATGCCAGTAAAGCCGGATACATAAACTGTTATCCCGCAGCCTTCTTTATTGCCCGAGCCACATCAGCAGCCTGACGGTTTTCTTTGACATCGTGTACCCTGAATATCTGCACTCCGGCCATGACTCCTAACGCCGTAGTCACCGCTGTTGCCGTCACCAGTTCTGAAGGCCGAGTAACGTGACAAATGCTTCCCATAAAGCGTTTACGACTGGCGCCTAACAACACTGGAAACCCGGTTTCCACAAACTGTTGCAGATGTGCCAGCAAATCAATATTGTCCTGCTTGCGTTTACCAAAGCCAATCCCCGGATCAATCACTATGCGATGCCTGGCAACGCCTGCTGCTAAAGCTGCATCAACTCTTTGCTGTAATGCCAGTAAAATCTCTGCCACCACATCCTCATAACAGGGATTATCCTGCATGGTTTTCGGTGTTCCCTGCATGTGCATTAAAATAATGGGCGCCTCTGTCTTCGCTGCCAATTCCAACAGCTTATCATCGCCCTGTCCGGCTGATATATCATTGATAATATTGGCGCCAGCTTCCAATGCGGCCGCCGCTACAGCACTTAAAGTGGTATCAATACTGATTAACACATTTGTGGATATTTTTTCGCGTATCGCTCTGATAACTGGCGCCACTCTTCTGATCTGCTCTTGTACTGTCACCGGGTCAGAATCCGGCCGGGTTGATTCTCCGCCTATATCAATAATATCAGCACCCTCGTCCAGCATTATTTGACACTGTTTCAAAGCGGCATCCAATCCAGTATATCGACCGCCATCAGAAAAGCTGTCCGGCGTGATATTCAGAATCCCCATAATCAAAGGCTTATCAATATTTTTGAACATAAACAAAAATTCCCGAGTTATCAAATCAATGAGTCTGTTCGGGTATAATGACCGACACTTTAAAAAATGCCAAACACCATGAAGCAACCGCGACTCGCCTGGGCCATTACCGGCTCTGGCCATTATATAGAAGAATGCCTTGAATTCCTGCTGACACTGGATAATGTAGACCTCTATCTGAGTCAGGCTGGTGAAGAAGTTTTGAAAATGTACGGTATAAACATCAAGGACATCAGAGAGAAACTGCCGGTCTATCGTGACAAAGCCGCATCAGCGCCACCGGTCGGCCTTTTTTACAAAGGTTACTACCATACCTTTGTGATGGCTCCGACCACTTCCAATAGCATTGCTAAATGTGTATTGGGAATTGCCGATTCGCTAGTCACTAATTTATATTCACAAGCTGGAAAATGTCGTGTCCCCAGTATTGTCTACCCTTGTGACATCGCGCCCGAAATGGAAACAACAGCTCCGGGCAAAAAAAAAGTGATGGTCTATCCGCGCAAAATTGATCTTGAGGGAACCGCAAAAATCCGTACCTTTGAATACACCGAAGTAGTGGAAAGCGTCGAAGAACTGATTACCGCCGTCAACTGCAGACTGGCCAAGTTAACATGAGTGAACATATCCTTTTTTTAACCGGCAAACTGGCAGAAAAGCAAGTCCATCAAGTGCTGGAAAAAATGCAGCCGGAGTTTGATTTTACCGTACATCAATTAGGACTGAAAGTCGCTGCATTGATGACCGCTGATATGATAGGCCGCCGACTTAAAGACACTTTCGGTGCTGACCGAATTATTGTTCCCGGTCGCTGTCGCGGCGATCTGGAGAGCCTGTCTCAACAACTGGGAATCCCAGTAGAAAGAGGTCCTGAAGAAATCAAAGACCTGCCGTTATTTTTTGGTAAAGCGGCGCATAAAATAGACTTAAATCAATATCAAGTGAAGATTTTTGCCGAAATCACCGATGCTCCTAATATCAGTGTCGATGCCGTCATTGAACGCGCTCGTTATTACCAAAAAAACGGCGCAGATGTCATTGATATCGGCTGTTTGCCCGGTACTGCATTTCCGCATCTGGAAGCCTGTATACAAACACTAAAACAGGAAGGTTTTACTGTCAGCATTGATTCTTTGGAAGATGATGATTTGTTACGCGGCGGTCAAGCCGGCGCCGATTACATGCTCAGTCTGACCAGCAAAAGCATCTGGATTGCTGAAAGGGTTGAAAGCACACCAATTTTAATCCCCGAACACCACGGTGATTTAAAGTCACTGGATCACGCTATCGAAGTCATGCAAAATAAAAACCGGGCTTTTATTGTCGATCCGATTCTGGATCCGATCCACTTTGGCTTTACTGAGTCCATCGTCCGTAATTATCAGTTCCGACAACAATATCCGGATATAGAAATGATGCTGGGAATCGGCAATATTACCGAACTGACCCATGCCGATACTTCCGGCATGAATGCCCTGCTGCTGGGCATCTGCTCGGAACTGGATATTAATCACATTCTTGCCACCGAAGTCAGTCAACATGCCTGCCGGGCAATCAAAGAAGCCGACCGCGCCAGACGTATTATGTTTACCGCCAAAGAGAATAACTCTCTACCCAAACATATTGACCCGGGTCTGATGACTGTGCATGATACAACGCCTTTTCCTTATCAGTATGAGGAAATCCGGGAACTGGCCGCGCAAATTAAAGATCCCAGTTATCGCATACAAACCAGTACAGAAGGTATCCATATTTTTAATCGTGACGGTTTGCATAGTGCTACCGACCCTTTTGATTTATACCCCAAGCTGGACGTGGAAAACGATGGTGGACATGCGTTCTATCTGGGCGTTGAACTGGCCAGAGCGGAAATTGCCTGGCAACTGGGAAAACGTTTCACTCAGGATCAAACGCTGGACTGGGGATGCGCATCGGAACATAATGAACCTGCTGTAGATTTGCATAGTTTTAAACCCGCTGGAACCACCTTAACAAAAAAATGATACAAGAAACCATAGTGACGACTGTCAACAGCCAAGGTATAGCACATATTGCGCCGATGGGCATACATGTCCACGATGACAAATTTGTCATAATGCCGTTCCGTCCCTGCAATACCCTGAACAATATTCTGGAAACCAACACCGCCATTATCAATTACTGCGATGATGTGCGCATTTTTGCCGGTTGTATCACCGGTCGCCGCGACTGGCCGCTAAAAAAAGCCGAAAAAATTAACGGTCAATACCTTGAAGCGGCATTAGCCCATTGCGAGCTGGAAATAGTGCGTATAGAAGATGACGATGTCCGTCCGATGATTTTTTGTAAAGCGCTGCACACAGTCAATCACAAACCTTTTACCGGCTTTAACCGGGCGCAGTTTGCAGTCATCGAAGCCGCTATTCTCACCAGTCGGCTACACAGGTTACCGTGGGAAAAAGTGGAAGAGGAACTCAAATATTTACATATCGGGCTGGATAAAACCGCAGGTGAAAAGGAAATGGAAGCGTGGCGCTGGCTGATGGCTGTCATTGAAGATTTTAAACACGAGGTAATACAGGCATGACCGGAATGCTGGCCAGTATTAACAGTCTGGAGGAAGCGTTGTTAATAAAAGACTTGAAGGTTAATATTATTGACTTGAAGCAACCTGCCGAGGGCGCTCTGGGTGCTCTGGATATTGACACCGTCCAAAACATTGTAAAAATGATCGACACTCAAAAACCTGTCAGTGCCACGGTAGGCGACCTGCCTATGCAACCGGAAATTATTTTCAAAGCAGTAGCGGCAATGCTGACAACCGGTGTCGATTTTATAAAAATTGGATTTTTTCCTGGAGGTGACTGGCTAACAACCATTGAAAAATTATCTTCACTAACCAATAAACAAGCACTCATTGCCGTATTGTTTGCCGATGCACAACCTGATTTAGCCATTATCCCCAAATTGCAGCAGGCAGGCTTTAAAGGCGTTATGCTGGACACTATGGATAAACGCCGGGGTTCGTTAACCGCGCTGATGACCGGAACCGAGTTGGCGCAATTTGTCCAGACTGCCCATCGCCACAAATTATTAACCGGTCTTGCCGGTTCATTAAGACAAGCCGACATAGCCGAATTACTGTCATTAGATGCCGATTATCTGGGCTTTAGAGGCGCCTTATGTGAACAACATAATCGCATTGCCCGACTGGATAAAGAAAAAACAATGGCCATTATTCAAAGCGTTTCCAGGTCATCTAAGTCTACAGGCCATTCTCTGATAACATCGCCACCGCCGGGATCGTCCCTCTATGCCCAATAAAATGACCATCACCACAAAAATTCTGATTGCCATGACTATGGGGCTGGTTTGCGGCAGCCTAATTAACACCTTTGCCGGTAATATCACTTTTATCCAAACCTACTTTATTCAAGGGCTTTTTTATGTCATTGGCGCTGCATTCATCAATGCCCTTAAAATGCTGGTGGTGCCGTTAGTCACTTTTTCATTGATTTGTGGTGTTTGTGGTATCGGTGATATCAGCACTCTGGGTCGAGTAGGTCTCAAAGCATTTATACTGTATTTATTCACAACGGCTATAGCCATTACTCTGGCGCTGACTCTAGCCATTTTAATCGCTCCCGGTAAAGGCTTTGAACAGGTAGCCGAAGCATCAGGTTTTACCCCAAAACCGGCCCCGCCTTTAACTGAAGTGTTTATCAATATTATCCCCAGTAATCCAGTGCAGGCTTTTGCCGAAGGCAACATGCTGCAAATTATCTTTTTTGTTATTTTGTTTGCCATTGCCATGTTAATGAGCGGAAAAATTGGCCAACAACTAGCAAATAGCGCCGAAAAACTCAACGAAGTGATGATGAAGGTAGTCACATTAGTGATGGATTTTGCCCCCATTGGGGTGTTCTTCCTGATGGCCAAAACTTTTTCCGAGCAGGGAATCGGCTTGATTATACCGATGATTGGTTACTTTTCGGTGGTCGTTTTATGCCTGTTATTACACGCTTTCGGCACCTTTAGCCTGCTCATCAGCCTGCTGGCAAAGCTGAATCCTCGGATATTCATTACCAAAATGCGACCAGTCCATATCTTTGCATTCAGTACCGCCAGTTCCAATGCAACGATTCCGGTTACATTACAGGCCGTCGAAAAACGACTGGGCGTCAGCAATGCCACTGCATCCTTTACCGTACCCTTGGGCGCCACCATTAATATGGATGGAACAGCTATTATGCAGGGCGTTGCCACTGTTTTTATTGCCAATGTTTACGGTATTGACCTGGGTATCAGTGATTATGTCACTGTGGTTGGCATGTCCATTCTGGCTTCTATAGGCACAGCCGGCGTACCGGGAGTCGGTTTGATTATGTTAGCGATGGTATTTAATCAGGTTGGCTTGCCGGTTGAAGGCATTGGCCTGATTCTGGGAGTTGATCGGATTCTGGATATGGTGCGCACTGTTGTCAATGTCACTGGCGACGCTACCGTAACCTGCATCGTAGCCCGCGGTGAAAACGGGATTGATGACGCTATTTTTAATAACCCTGAAGCCGGAACCATTACTAATATTGAGTTGCCGCACAAAACAGAGTCCACATCCTTAACACATGACAGCTAAGAAATCTGACCTATACCCTCAAACATGAACAACAATGTTTTGGTCAAATTAGGCGGAGGGCGCCTGTTCATCACCATCGGATCTCTATTTTACCTTCCAGCGGATCGTCAAATGAACGATAAGCAATACCATTAACAGCCTCAATAACGCCTATTTTTTTTCCACTTTGAATGACTTCGACTTTTTTAAATAAAGACAGTCCTGCTACGATTAAATCAGTTTTTGCTTCTATCAACCTTAATTTTAATTTCCGTTGGCCATATGCCGGCGCAAAAATAACGACGGTTTTTTTACTACTAAGCCCCACTACATCTTTTTGCATAAAATGAAGCTTGTTAACTTGAGATTGATCATCAAAGCCTAATGAAAGAGACATGACCACCAGGAACTTATCTTTTTTTCGCAGCCTGGCAGGTTGTATTTCTATTCGCCATTGCCCTATATCAAACCAAGGCTGAGTGGATGCCCCCTGATTAAAATTTACCCCATCTAAACGCGTATCTTCCCCATCAACTTCAACATAGTACTGATAATCATTCCCTCCCACCAGGCGCATCATCACATGCTCTGGATAGAGAACATCCAGTCGCATCCTGCCTTTCCCATTCTGAATATAAGCTGTATTACTTTTACTTTCGAAAATGCCATCATTTATTTTGCCTTTTAAAAGCGACAATCCTTTAATTTTGGGTTGATTGATTGTATGTAACAACCACTTTTTGACATATTCTTTATGTGTTGAAGTTATACGGTCGTAAACAATCAACTTGTCTTCATCAGGCAAATACAAAAACTGCCTGACAACCTGACTTACCTTGCCTCCATCATGGTTTACATCAAAATGCTCATTATTGTACGCCGATGTTATATCCACAGAAATATAAGCATATTTTTTTTTGTTGCTGGCAAAGTTAATCAGCTCAGCCGCTTCGTAATGTTTACCTTGCTTATAATTGCTAAACCAATTTTCTACACTTAAAACAGCACTGCCCGTTGGCATAGTCAAACGTTGTCCACCATCCGCCACATTGCTTTTAAAAAACCGATTGGGTTTCACGACTTCATCCGGTTTCTGAATAATCAGACTGTTTTTGGCAATAGTCCTGATGGCGTAATTAAGGCGATGAGATTCAAAAAAACCATTATAAGTGCTACTGTTAATCGCTAACGGCATATCCTTGAAAACTGTAAAATGTCCGGCATCGTAATGACCATGATGAGAAAAGGTATGTCCGGCTTTAACACTGATGAAAGTATCCTCTCGCCCCCATCCAGAACGAAAATAAGCATAATTAGTTGATTTTGCGCCAAACAACCTGGCAACCGGCAAATATTCACCAACTGATTCCATCGTGCCATCGCCTACAGCCCAGATGGTTGGATCATTAAAAAGTAAAAATCCCCAGCGATACCCCCGATAATAACTTTCCACTCCATGCAATTTAGCCAGATATTTGGAATATCCCGCTAACACAGGATCACCTGTCATTTGCACAATCAAATCAATCACCCTACGGGTTTCATCCTTTAAATCAACCCTTGAACCGCCATCACCTTGCCCTTCAATTTTATTATCCGGTCGCGTCGCATAAATCGTCCAGTATCCCACCTGTTTCATTGCCTGTTTTACATTTTCTGCATAACGGGCATGATTTAAACCATTCACATAGGCGGAAGAAGCCAAAGCAAACAAAAATGCTCTCGCCTGAATCCAGTAGTTATATCCCCCGGGCCAGACCGCTGTATACCTAAGTCCATCAATTGCTGTCAGAAAATGCTTCTGGGCTCTACGTTGTAAATCTTCGCTATGCGCTACCCTGTCTGACAATACCACCGCACAAAGCCAGGCAATAGCCGCATGAGTTGAGCGTCCATGCCATAAAGAAGAAAAGCCTTCGTCAAGATTGGCTAAAGATGCCAGCAAAGCCATTTTAATTTTTTGCTCAATAATTTGTTTTTGCCGCTCAGTTAACGCCGGAAACACAAGATCATAAGCCAAAGCAAGCTGCCAGCCATTGCTATAATTGGTATCAGCCGTCGGTGTATTCAACTCATAACCAAGCATTTTACGAATTATTCGCTGCAATAACTGTTCATCATTAGTTGCCAGCCAACATACCACGGATGACAAAAGGCTGTCTGAGCTGCAATAGTTTAAATACGCCTGATCTTTTTTATGTTCAATAATTCTGTTCTGGATAAATTGAGAAACCGCTAATCCATCCCAACCGGCAAGTTGCGGCAATAAGATACGCGGATGTGTTTCGATCACTCGTCCATCAAGAGAAATATCAGTATATTTCACTGAGGGCTGTAAGATTTTGTTAACGACCTCAGGCGGGCTAAGTCCAGTCTTTTCAATGGCTTTTTTCAGTAATTGCCGTGAAGTCAGTCCTTCCACATGCATAATATATAAAAAAGCAAAAACCAGTAACGTATTCCCAAGAAAACCGGTAAAAAACAAATAGGCGCTAATACGGGTCTTTATTTTTTGCCCATTCATAATCTTAAAGCCCAAACAGCTGTAGCTTCATTTTGAGGACTACTGACCAATACAACGATATTATGGCGAACATCATATTCCATGGTGTAATTCATACCGACTTTGTAAGGGAAATCGCCGCCTTCAAGTCGTTGCCACTGATCTTGAGCATAATCATAAAGCCATGTCTGAGCCTCATCATCCGCATCAACAAGAGCGACAACCTTTCCTATTTTTTTATGAAAGGCTAACGGTACAGACTGACCTGGCGGAGGTCGTCGCCCAATCGTCGGCATTTTTTCTGTTGTTTTGTTACCGGCTTTGTACATAAAAACTGCATTCTGCAACTTATTACCACCATAAAAAATAAACACATGATTAACAGAATCATAGACGACATTGGTATGATATTGACCATAAGATTTCTCACCAACCCTTTCCCAACCCACTATCTCCCCCTTCCAGTCAAAAATTCCATAAGGACGAAATCCCGTCACCACGCCTCGATCAGAATCATAAGCTATGGCGTAAGGAAAAAAATGTTCACTTTTACCTTCATAAACCCGCCATGAATTACTTTTAGAATCATAAAGCCAGGTAGGATGCTGTTTAATCTGCTTCCATAAAAAAGCCAGATTCTGCCCGTACCTGCTTGGTGACAAATGCTCTGGATAACTTGCCACAAGCAAATTATCATGAATCTCATCATAGGCCAACGCACCAAAAGTATGCATTGCCCAAGGGTGATTATGCCTGATACCGGCAACCGGAAAACCTTTAGTATTCACCGTATAACTAGCAGGTGAATCAAGAGGATAACTTTGCATCCATGTCAACGTATTTAAATCAAACGTATAAACCGCATTATTCCAGTTCTCACCATGGGTATCACTGCCAAAAATCAATATGCGGCTTCTTAACGAATCAAACCCACTTCCGGCGTGCGCCTGCCGGGAAAAATGCACCACATCATCAGAATGCTGCTGATGAATTTTGATCCAGCGTCCTCTAGGTAACGATTTAAACCCATCCACACCGAACCGATAAACATCGGATTTATCGACATCACCCAATACCCAGCGTTTTATAATAGGCCAACGCCAATAATTGTTGATCTTGTCCGTTACAAAATAAGCTGCTATTACAATAATCAAACAATGCGCTAGAATACTGCTACTAATGAAGTATGTTTTAATTAGCTTTTTAAACATCATTTCCTATTCCGATTCACATCCAGCCCACTTAAAGCGTTAAAATATGACGATACTGTTACACCATACACTGGAACAAGCGACAAACCAATCCCCTGATGCCGTTGCCATTATCCATAAAAAAACAGTCTGGACTTATCAGCAGCTATTCGAGTCAACAAGCAAAATAGCCCAGGCATTGTTGGCTTTGAATTTAAAACCTCAGCAACGCGTTGCCGTATATCTGCCTAAACAATTAGAAACAAGCTGTAGTTTCTTTGCCATCTCCCAGGCTGGCGGAGTTTTTGTCCCGATTAACCCAGTGTTGAAAGCTCCTCAGGTTAGTCACATATTGAGAGACTGTGATGTCCAAATATTAATCACCTCAAAAAGCCGTATAGCCGGACTTAAAGAAGAACTTCAAAATTGTCCCGGTTTACATACTGTTATAGTGATAGAAAATGAACTATCTGATTTATCTATTGAATCCCCGTTTAAAATACTCGCCTGGCAGGATTTCCTGAATCATAGGGATGTCCAGATATTACCTAACATCATAGATACCCACATGGCGGCTATATTATATACTTCCGGCAGTACCGGAAAACCCAAAGGCGTTGTGTTATCGCATAAAAATATCGTAACCGGGGCTGAAAGTGTCAGCCAATATCTTGATATTTCGGCTAAAGATAAAATATTAGCCGTCCTGCCATTCAGTTTTGATTATGGACTCAATCAATTAATCAGCGCCATATTAAAAGGGGCACAATGCATTCTGCTGGACTACCTGTTACCGCGGGATGTCATCAAGGCACTGGAAAAACATCAAATAACCGGACTCGCCGCCGTCCCTCCCCTGTGGACACAACTGGCACAACTTGAATGGCCGGAAACAGTTAATCAGCATTTACGCTACATGACCAACTCTGGTGGAAAAATGCCAAAAACCGTTTTGGATAATATTCGTCAAAAGGCCCCGGATAGCCAGTTCTTCCTGATGTACGGGCTGACAGAGGCCTTTCGTTCCACTTATCTGCCCCCAGAACAAATTGACATCCGTCCTGACTCAATGGGTAAAGCCATACCCAATGCTGAAATTCTGGTCGTCAGAGAAGATGGTAGTCCCTGTGCGCCGCATGAACCGGGAGAACTGGTACACAAAGGTTCATTAGTCGCTATGGGTTACTGGAATGACCCGGTTAAAACGGCTGAACGTTTTAAACCGGCGCCGAATCAATTAAAAGAACTGCCATTAACCGAAATTGCAGTCTGGTCAGGCGATCAGGTCAGCATGGATGAAGAGGGTTATCTGTTTTTTATCGGTCGTGAAGACGATATGATCAAAACTTCCGGCTACCGTGTCAGCCCAACTGAAATTGAAGAAATCATTTATGCTTCAGGGTTTGCCAAAGAAGTCGCCGCATTGGGTATTGAACACCCCGGCCTGGGTCAGGCAATCCTGGTCATTATAAAACCGGAACAAAAAGATTTATTCAACGAGCAAGATCTCATTGCCCTGTGTAAAAAACAATTGCCCAATTTTATGGTTCCAGCCAAAATTATTGCCTTAAACGAATTACCTAAAAATCCCAATGGTAAGATTGACAGAAAACAACTGATCCAAAAATTCGCCCATACCTTTGCATAGGAGGAGGTATCCCTTAATATCTTAATTGGTACCAATACCATCCCAACCATTCATGACTAATCAAAAAACTTTTCTGCAATGCAAAAGCCGAAGGAATAAAACTGAAAATATCCAATTTATCCTCATTAGTCATAAAATCCGTTGGCGCCGGTAAAACGTCAAAGCCAACCCGCTCAAACTGATGTAAAGCTCTGGGCATATGAAAAGCCTGTGTCACCAGAACAATCCGTGTAATAGATTCTTTTGCCAGAATTTCCTTGCTGTAACGCGCGTTTTCTGCAGTATTTCGGCTGTTGTCTTCCTGCCATCGCGCAACCAGCTGATAATCATCATATAGACTCTTAGCCATAAGTTCAGCCTCACTGACAGGAAATTTTGCCAACACCCGACCGCCAGAAACCAACACCGGCAATCCTGTATCCCCTGCTATTTTCGCCACATAACGCAAACGACTCAGAGTACGGCATTTTAAAACATAGGCTTCAACAAATTCTTTTCCTGATTTTCTAATCCCACCTCCCAACACCACAATAGCCTGAGGCCTAAAATACTGAATATCATCCCGTGTCAAAACAGGTATGGATTCCCATTTTTCAGCCATAATATTCGCTGTCCAAGGCAAACTGAAAAACAATACCCCTAATATACCAATACCAATCAACAAGATACCTTCTCCTCTTCTGAACAAGAATACCCCGGACAAAGCCAATAATAAAAAGCCAGAGGGGGGTAATAACAATAATTTGAGAATATAAACCAATTGAATTTCCATAACCCTTAAAAAATCAAAATAAAAGACTATACTATCCATTACGCGGTATTTTGGTAGCGATGGTTCACTACCATTAAGCTCAATTTTGCCCTGGTGTGGTGTATAGCTGCGAATTCATTCGCACTGTGCGGATAAATCAATAACTTGTACAAAATTAAACCACAGGCTGAGCCGTTATTGGTTAAGTTAAATATTATTATTTTATATTTCAGTTACTTATAAACATGACAGTTGAAAAACGGTGCTGTACCAGTATCTTACCTTATCAATCATATAGCCCATTTTTACAGCCCTCTGATTCATAATTTTTTATATGAACAAGACTCCGCCCAAACATTATCCACAAACCCAATTCTCAATTGATAATGATCAGTTAGTCCTAGGCGGTTACCCGCTGACACAACTGGTTCAACGGGTAGGACAAACACCTTTCTATGCTTATGACAGACAACTTTTAACTCAACGGGTTGCTAAATTACGTCTGCAAATGCCAGCTGATTTGAAAATCCATTACGCCATGAAGGCCAACCCCATGCCAGCACTGGTACAACATATGGCGACAATAGTAGATGGTTTTGATCTTGCTTCGGCCGGTGAAATGAAGGTGGCTTTGGATACCACCATGCCGGCCAATAACATTAGCATGGCCGGCCCCGGCAAGCGTCCCGAAGAACTTGCCCAAGCAATTGCCGCCGGAATTACTATCAATATTGAATCGGCCAACGAACTGAAAACCATTGTTCAGCTGTCTGAAAAAAGCGGATTTCAGGCGCACATTGCTATCCGTATCAATCCCGCCTTTGAATTAAAGGCCTCTGGTATGAAAATGGGCGGTGGCCCCAAACAGTTTGGTATTGATGAAGAACAATTACCCAAACTGATACAACATATCAACACCTTGAATCTTGACTTTCAGGGATTTCATATCTACAGTGGCTCACAGAACCTTAAAGCAGAATCCATTATTGAGGCCCAACAAAAAAGCCTTGAATTAGCCAACCGCTTATCGGAATATAGTCCCATCCCCATGAAAAAACTCAACATTGGTGGTGGATATGGTATTCCTTATTTCCCGGGTGAAATGCCGCTTGATATTAAAAAAGTGGGAGAAGCATTAAACAGTAACCTTACAACATTCAAACGTAATCATCGGCAAACAGACATTATTATCGAATTGGGACGCTATCTGGTTGGAGAAGCGGGTATTTATGTTTGTAAAGTGGTTGATAAAAAAATTTCCCGGGGACAAACCTACTTGATGGTCGATGGTGGTCTGCACCATCACTTGGCTGCATCTGGAAATTTTGGACAAGTCATTCGCAAAAATTATCCAGTAGCCATTGGTAATCATATGCAATACAAAGAGACTGAAATTGTCAACATCGTCGGCCCATTATGTACCCCACTAGATATTTTAGCGGATAAAATGCAATTACCCATCGCCAATATCAATGATTATGTTGTTTTGTTCCAATCAGGTGCCTATGGCTACACTGCAAGTCCCCACCGGTTTTTGTCTCAACCGGAATGCACCGAAGTTTTAGTCTGAAAAAATGTCTTCGCAAGTCATAAACCCCATAAAAAGCATCATCCAGAATACTACATTCTTGGCCGTGTTTGCTATTTTTTTACTGTCCTGCCTCATATATTCCCAGACATGGGAAGGACTTGTCGCTATATGGATTCGCTCAGAAACATTTGCCCACGGCTTTATCGTGATCCCTATCAGTCTTTGGGTCATCTGGCAAAAAAAACAACTTCATCCATACCTGCGCCCGACTCAGCCCAGCCTGATCGGTCTGATATTCGTTTTGCTCAATGGCTTTCTCTGGTTTCTTGCCTCTCTTATTCATGCGCTGGTAATACAACAATATGCATTGATAGGAATACTGATTGGCAGTATCTGGTTTTATCTGGGTAACGAAACCTGCAAAAAACTGATATTCCCGTTAGCCTTTTTATACTTTATGGTACCCGTCGGCGAAGCCCTGCTACCCTATTTAATGCAATATACCGCTGATTTTACAATCTATTTGTTACGCAAAACAGGTCTAAGTGTTTATCGTGAAGGCATGAACTTTACCCTGATATCCGGCCAATGGTCAGTCGTTGAAGCCTGTAGCGGTTTACGTTATCTGCTGGCCTCTTTCACACTGGGAACAATCTATGCTTATATTACCTACAGTAAAACCTACAAACGCGTCATATTTACGCTGCTGTCAATTATCCTGCCTATTATTGCCAATGGTTTTCGCGCTTATATGATCGTCATGCTCGGTCATCTTAGTGGTATGACGCTGGCCGTTGGCGTAGATCATTTAATTTATGGAGCCATATTTTTTGCCCTTATTATCTTTGTCATGTTTTACGTAGGCTCTTTTTGGAAAGATCCTGCTCCAGAGATTAATATTAAGCCTCAAACAATATCCTCAAAAACACCTCCTTATTACTCAACCAAACAAAATAGTCAAATAGCAATTATATTACTGATATCTTTGAGCTTATGGCCAATCAGCAGTTATTGGCTCCAATCACATTATCATGCGCAAACACAAATACCGGAATGGCCGCCACTGACACAAAACAGTGATTGGCGCGAAATTAAAATGCCAAGCTGGGGATGGCGACCAAAATTTGATGGCGCCGTTAATGAATCGCTGCGGTATTTTCAAAAAGATTCCAATAAAGTCGGATTTTATCAGGCGAATTTTGGGGATGAAGAACAGGGTAAAGAACTGATTAACAATAGCAATCAATTGATACAACTAAAAGACCGTAAATATTGGCATTTTATAAAAAAAACCATCTTGAGATATAACAGCACAAATATCCTATTACCTAAAAAAACAAATTTTGCTGTTTTAAGGAGTACAACAAATGACATACTCACTTTATCTTGGTATCAGATTGGTCATGATACAACTGAAAATCAATATATTGCTAAATTATATCAGCTCTATAAACGTCTAACTAATGATAATAGCCCAGAACTACAATATGTTATTTTTATGTCGACTGAAAGTCATAATTATTACAAAAAAATTCAATATCTTATTGAGATAATAGAAAGACCTCTGTTCGATAACTCTTAACGATTTCCTTGGCTAATAAATATTATAAATCCGTGAATCTACAGACCGAATACACATACAACTCATTGAATTTATATTATTCAAAAAAATATTTAATTAACCGCACATTACTAACACATTATTTATTACATAATTAAATTGAATACTGTTAAAAAATCTCTGATTTATTCGCTTTCTGAAACATACCTAATTCTAATTATTCAATTTGGATCAAGCATGATTTTAGCACGCCTACTAACACCGATCGAATTAGGTAAGTTTGGTATAGGTATGGCAGTACTTTCTATTGCTCATGTTATACGTGATTTTGGTGTGGGAAACTATCTAATACAAGAAAAAGAGTTAACTAGAAAAAAATTAAAAGCAGCTTTTGGCCTAACAATTCTTACGGCATGGACAATCGCAGCGATGTTATTTTTTCTAAAAGATTTTATTGCAGAATTTTATAAAGAACCTGATATTTCAACCATAATGGCTTGGATGAGTATCAACTTTATTATAATACCTATTAGTTCTCCAGTGATTGCATTACTCCATAGAGAAATGAAATTCAAAGTTTTGTTCTATATTAATCTAATAAGTAGCCTTATATCTGCAATTTTTGCCATATACTTGTCTTTAAAAGGATATAGTTTCATGAGTTTAGTTTGGGCATCTATTGCAAATATTGCCACCACTGCAGTTTTAGCCACTTTATCTAGACCAAAAGAAAGCTTTATATTACCCAGCTTAAAAAATTGCAAAGATATTCTTTCCTTTTGTGGAAAAACAAGTCTAACAAGTATCATTTCAGAGATTGGTAGAAATACTGGAGACCTTGTTATTGGAAAATATTTAGGATTAGCAAATGTTGCTATATATAGCAAAGCTCAAACATTAAATAGCATGTTTTCTTTCAATATTATTGGAGCAATACACAACGTATATTACCCCCTTATCTCAAAACATCATAGAGAAAATCAAGATATTAGCCACTCATTTACTCAAGCAACTACTTATATAACCGTTTTATCATTTCCATTCTTTGCATTTTTAGCATTAAAATCTGAATCCATTATATATATAATTTTTGGCAATCAATGGATGGCCGTTACCCCCATAATTCAGATACTTACTATTGCCGGTTCAATTTATTCAATATGGGGGCTTTCCCCAAAAACATTGTATGCTTTAAAAAAAGCAAAAATAGTATTAAAATCAGAAATTTTAATACAGACAACCCGAGTAACTCTTATTATAATAGCTGCATTTTATTCTCTTGAACTTATAGCGTGGGCACAAGTTATAACATACGCCATTGGTTTATTTGTATATTTTATATATTTAAAAAGATATATAGATATATCAATAAAAAGAATATTCTTGTCTTCTATCATACATAGCTTATCTGTTTGCTTATTTTCATTATCAATACCGTTATACAATGAATACAACAGCATTTATTATAGCGACACCAAATTAATTGATTTAGCAATCACAAGCTTTATCACTCTATTATCTTGGTTTTTATCTATACTTGCACTCAGTCACCCAATAAAAGAACAAATTATTAATACCATAAAAAAATAAAGGAAATGCTTATGTTAATTATTTATATACTTCTATTTATTATATTATTTACTATTTTATATTCTTTATATAAAATTCGTAACATACACTTAATGACCTATAACATTAAAGATATTATAGAAAACCAATCTATTGAATTTACTAATCTTTTTCGCCAAATTCAAGCATTCGAAGCATTGCAAAAAAAACTTAATCTAAATGAACCACTCCCGCCTCTCAGAGCTTGGGCAGCTTCACCTGACTTTTTATTAGTCATTACAGAGCACATTCAAAGCACAAGCTCTAAAATTATCATGGAATGTAGTTCAGGTGCATCTACAATAGTTCTAGCACGTTGTATCCAAATGCAAAATAATGGTCACATCTATAGCCTTGAACACGATTTATATTATGCAAATAAAACTAAAAATGAATTGAAAAAACATCAACTAGAAGATTGGGTTACCATTTTGCATGCGCCTTTAGTTGATATTGGAAATGGTCAAAAATGGTATGATATAAAAGATATACCTGATATTCCTTTTATTGATTTACTCGTTATCGACGGCCCTCCTGGTTATATTTGTGAAAGATCAAGATACCCAGCTATTAAACAATTAAAAAATAAAATTAAAAACACAACTATATTTTTAGATGATTCTAATCGACCACAAGAGAAAGAAATAATACAACTCTGGAAAAAAGAAAATGACATTAAATGTTATACAGAGTATGAATGTGAAAAAGGATGCATCTCTTTTAAAATAATAGACTAACCTGAGTTCGAGTTAATAGTCATTGACTTTTAAAGACTTTTATATTTTTCATAAATTTCTTATGAAATCAGGTCGATATATTCACCAAAATAACACATAAAATCTGAAATTATGTGTTCTTATAAGGAGAAGTTATTTAAATAAAAATAACTATATTACATTTAAAATAATTTCTTATCCGAACTTAGATTAAAAGACCAAATATAAGCTATAAGGATATTTAAATAAATAATTATATAAATCTATCATACTCTTACTCTAAAATTGAATTTTCAGAAACCATCCATCTAATAATTACTGATCAAAAGCTGCTTCACAAAAAACGAAATTACTTAACTGAACCTTATTTTTATTCATTTAAAATGTTAACTAGCTAGTCAATAACTATAGACAGAAATACATATAATAAATATTCTTTGAAGATGACCATTAAATTTCCATTCAAATAAATATTATATCTGTACACTACAAAAATTTATGTGCAATGTAAAACATTAATTTATTGTTACTTGCGACACGCTTGTTTTGTCGCGAAAAAAGAAGAATTATAAGGAAAACTGATAGAATAATAAGTGAGTAGCATGAAGTCCTATTGTGTTAGATTAAAATTTAAAACTCCAGGTGTTGATATACTCAGAAATTGTGGCTTCCTTTAACACAATGTAATTTTTTACTATCCACTTATATTAACAAATTAATTCATATACCATTAGAATACTTTTTAGTGTAAAAAAATTTACTATTTAAAGGCATTTAAAATGCAACCAAAAATTACCATCATTATTCCTGCCTATAACTCGGCAAATTTTATTTTATCAGCACTTAATTCAATAGAATTCCAAATCAATCCACCTGATTACGAAGTATTAATAATTGATGATCACTCTTCCGATAACACTTTAGATGTCGTTAATACGTATGCTAAAGACCATCCAAAAATCAAAGTGTTGTCAAATAATCATAACAAAGGAGTCGCTGGAGCTAGAAATACGGGATTTGAAAATGCACAAGGTGAATGGATTGCTTTTCTCGATAGCGATGATACCTGGGAACCGGATAACCTATCTGCTTTTTACGAAGCAACTCAAACTTATCCTACCACGGATATTTTTATTTCTGATCGATATGAAACTATAGAGCCTCATGAAAAGTCATTATTAACAGAAATTGATCCAGTTTGGCATAAATACTTTCATGAGGCTAATCGCAAGCACTCCTATTATCGTCTTGAGAACCCAGCTCAGATATTCTTTTCTGAAGGTGTGCTAATGCGTACTGGTATTTGTTTAATAAGGCGTAAATTGATTGAAGAAGTGGGTTATTGTGATGAAGAACTTAAAGCGGCTGTTGATATGTCCTGGTTTTTTATCCTGGCAGTACATGTTGATCATATAATATATGTTCCTAAGCCTTTGATGAATTACAATCATCGAGATGGCAGCCTGACACGTACGGTCCCTTTTGGCTTTTTTGGAGTGATTGCTTACAAGAAATTACTAAAACGTCAAGATTTAACAGCATATAAACAATATATCAAAAAACAGATTGCCTTGTGGTCTTTAGATAAGACCTATTATCATCGAAAAAATGATGAAAAATTAAAAGCTATAATTAGTTCTTTTGATTCTGTTTTTTATGACTATAGAAATATTGAATACTGGAAAAACTTCATTGCCTCTATCGCCTTACGATAAGCCATTAATAATGAAAAAAACAAATCATAATAAATGTTTGATAATTATAATTAATTGGCAACAATGTCAACTAACAAAAAAACTATTGGAAACCAGTTGTTTTAATCCTGATATATTTGATATTTTTATATTTGATAATGAATCCAATAATATAAGTCAATCTTTCTTTGACAATAACAAACATTTATTTTCCTATTATAGAAACTCACCTGAAAATTTGGGCTTTGATACACCTTGTAATATAGGTTTAAACTTTGCTTATGAAAGGGGATATAATTTTATTTTATTTCTTAATAATGATGCCATCATCACAACTGATGAAGCAGAAAAGTTATTAAAAATAGTACAACAAAATAAAAATATAGCTCTTGCTAGTCCTTTAATCAAAGATATGGAAACAAAAATGATTAGCTTTTCAGGAGCAAATTTTAATAACGACAAAACCATTATTGAACATATAAAACCTTTTGAAATTACAGACAAATTAAATAGTCATCAATTTCTACTTTATGGGACTGCATTATTGGGTCGTGTACTGCCTCTAAAAAAAGCAGGTGGTTTTTATGAACCTTTTTTTGCTTATTGGGAAGACTTTTTGTTGTGTGATAGATTAATCACATTAGGTTATGCCTGCTCAATAATTAAAGAAACCAGTGTTTTTCATAAAAATGATCGTAGTGATGAAACTAATACCCATCGTTCGCAATATTATTATTATTATCTAACTAGAAATGAAGTTATTTTTTGGAAAAAAGTAGCTCCTTCTTCAATTAAACCTATATATTGGCTAGTACGTCAATCTATATCAACCTGTATTGATTTAATTAAACAATCAAATTATTCCCAGGCCAAAGCAATCATTATTGGTTTATTAGATGGATTTTTAGGAAAATCTGGAAGATGGAAATATCACATCAAGAAAATCAAGTAATCATATGTTTAATTTTCTTAGAATTGAAATCAACAGCAATCGTATTTATGGACTTGATATTTTACGTGCATTTGCTATTTTATTTGTAGTGCTTGATCATAGTAAGCATACCTTACAAAACAGTGATTCACAAATTATAAGTGAAATATCTCAGGTCTATTCTTGGTA
>CAYNIU010000030.1:0-22485 GCA_964397365.1 uncultured Methylomarinum sp.
CTATTGTCCGGGTTGGGCGTGATCATATTAATATTGGTGGTGCGTTACCAAAGCGTGATTAAAGCCATGCAAACATTGTTACCGGCTATTTTATCCGCATGTATAATTTTAGGCTCATGGGCCTTAACCGGTGCCGTTGTCAGTTTTCTGCATCTGGTTGCTTTCCTGTTGGTCGTGGCTATCTGTGTGGATTACGGGATTTTTTACCAGGAAAACCGCGGTGGCCGGATCACCTTAACCTATCAGGCCATGGCTGCGTCCATGTTAACCAGCGCTTTAGCTTTTGGCAGTCTAGCTGTTGCCGAAAGTTCCTCACTGAAGATTCTGGCGAGTATTGTTTCGTTGGGTGTGATATTAGGATTCTTGTTTTGTCCAATGGTCATCAAACAGCGTACTGGACAATAGCGACAATTTGTCGCGCGACACTATGTCACATTCTCAAAACCGGGAAATATCACTACACTATACGCAACTCGAGAATGCGCCCCCTTCCTCCTGGGGATCCAGAGTTTTTTATATATCCTTCAGTTAATGCGGCCTGTTGGCCGCATCTTTTTTCAGTCGCATAAAAAAACCAGCCCATGATCAAAAAGACTGTTTGTGGTTTTGCGGCCGTATGCTACGGACAATAAAACAAGCTGTTTCAAGGTTTTAATCTTCTGTTGAAGCGGTCCATTTGGCAGCAAGATTTCCCGACCAGATGCCAAATCCAGTTCCCACAAGTAGAGAGAAAGAAATCACAAGCACCGGGTTATCCCAGGAAACGCCGAGAAGCACATCTCCTGACAATTTATCGGGTGTTTGTAAAAGATAAGCGAATGTGGCTGAGTAGCCCAACACACTGGCAGGTATTGCAGAAAGTGCTGGAATATTGGCCGCAAGACATAGAACAATAACTGAAACGGTAACGATAAGCGCCGCCATAAAGGCAAAACCAAGGGCGGCATCAGGTGAAATTTTTGTTATCAGGAAAGCGGCGTAACTAGCCATTACCACGCCAAAAATACCACAAACAACAGTGTTTTTTGCCGCTTCTTTGTTGCCGCCCAAAGCGAAATATGCCGCCCATGCAATTGTTGCCGCCCAGATAAAAAAAACGCCGCTAAGAGGGCCGACTGCTAAAAATGTTGCCAGTCCCGCCAAAACACCAATACTTAAAGAGAGCGCTGTAAGACTATTCATATATAAATCTCCAAAAATTTCACCTCATTTAGTGATTGTTGAATTAGATTTCGCAGTGAGGTGGATAACCACAAAATTTAATCTAAATGCTGACAACGCAGCCTTGTTGTCAAATTTTCATGCGTTGACTGCATATCGGCTGGATTTGGGCTTACATCGATCCCCAGAATGGACAACCGCTACCTTGTAACCTCAATAACATAAAGTGTTTTAATGCGACAGAGTCGAATTAAGTTTCCAGCTGAATTTAAGCACACAACAATAAAATAAGCAAAATTGGCAAGAGAGTATATTGTGTATGCGTTCCTTAATCTTCCTCATGTTCTTTTTCACTATCCATTTCTGCGGCCATATCGGATATTTCCTTTAATCTGGCGACCGCTTTAAAATTGATACTGTCTTCAGGATAATTACCGTCCTGGTCTATTTCTCCTGCTTTTTGTCCCATTAGCAACTCCAATGTCTGGTTGACTGTAGAAACCGTATAAACAGCAAACAGATCTTGTTCCACGGCATCAATCACTTCTTGCTTTAACATCAGATTATTTTGATTTGATGCCGGAATAACAACACCTTGACGACCATCCAATCCGCGCGCCTGACAGAGGCTGAAAAAACCTTCAATTTTTTCGTTGACACCGCCGATTGCCTGTACTTCGCCATATTGATTGATTGAGCCTGTAATGGCAAAAGATTGCTTGACTGGTATTCGCGTCAATGCGGAAACCAGACAACATAATTCGGCCAATGATGCACTGTCCCCATCAATATAGCCATAGGATTGCTCAATGGCAATGCTGGCTGAAATTGCCAGTGGAAATTTTTGTGCATAACAATTTCCCAGATAACCGGTCAGGATCATGACGCCTTTGGAATGAATGGCCTGCCCCAGCTCAGCTTCCCTTTCAATATCAACGATGCCTCTTGAACCTGGATAAACCGTAGTGGTAATACGTGCGGGCGCACCGAAACTGCTGCCACCCACCTCCAAAACAGTCAAACCATTGATTTTGCCTACTGCTTCGCCTTGGGTATCAATCAGGATAGTGCCTTGCAGCATTTCCTCCAGAATTTCTTCGGCTATCCGCCCATTTCTGGATTCTCTGGATAACAGCGCCAGTTCTATTTCAGCTTTATCAATAATATCAGTATCATTTTGTGCTGTTAGCAAATTTGCCTCACCAATAATTTCCAATGAATCATTAATTCGTGCGGACAAGCGGTTTTGATTTTCGGCAAGACGACAGCTATGTTCGATTAAACGTAACACAGCGGCATCAGTTAATGGTTTTGCGCCGATGTCTCTGGCCTGTCTGGACATTAACACAGCAAATTGTGCAATATTGTCGTCCGAGCGCTTGATGTGGTCATCAAAATCGGCTAATACCCTAAACATCTCGTTAAACTCATTGTCCAGATCTTCCAGCAAATAATAAATATCGCGTGATCCTACCAACAGAATTTTTACATTTAATGGAATAACCTCCGGTTTCAAGGTAATGGTATTAATTCCCAATTCAGAATAGGGCGACTCAATTTCAATACGAGCCGATTTTAACGCTCTTTTTAATCCTTCCCAGACAAAAGGATAGGTCAGTAATTTTTCAGCATCCAGAATCAGATAGCCACCATTGGCGGTATGCAATGAACCCGGACAAATACGCCGGTAATTGGTAATCAAGGTGCCTTGATCGCTGATATATTCAATACGCCCGAACAGATTCTGATAAGTGGGATGCGGTTCATAGACAACCGGCGCACCGCTATCCTGTTTACAATCCACCAGAATATTAGGCATGTACTGCTCTGTCAGTAATAATCGCCTGGAAGTAATATCGACATTATCCTGGCTTCTGGATGGCATCAGAAAATCACCGATGGTTCCACTCAGATTTTTTTTTAATTCAACCAAATAAGTCAGAACATCATCAATATTCTGGTATTTGCGATTCAATTCAGCAAATAACGGCTCAATAGCCTGACTGATAGTGTCATTATCCAGTTGTTTTATTTCCTCCACCATAGCTCTTCGCCATTGAGGTAATTCCAGCAGGACATCGCCCAGATATTCTTCAAGTTCCTCAGTATGCTTGTGAAATTCATCGCGCTCCGATTGCGGTAACAGGGTAAACTGTTCCTCATCCAGTGATTTATTATCTCTGACTGGCAAAAAGGTAATTGCCTCACTATCCCGGTACAAAGCCACATTCATTGATCTGGCTTTTTCATCAACCTGATCAATGGCTTTGTTATAGCGTTGATTAAAGCGCCGTTCAATAGCGGTTTTTTTTTGTTGATAGGTGGGATTCTCAAATGCCGCAGGAAAAGTGGCCAGCAGATTATCAATCAGCTTTTCAATATCCTTGGCAAACACATGCCCCTGTCCGGCTGGTAATGCTATCGAAACCGGCTCACGGTTATTTTCAAAATTTTCCACATAAGCATAAGATGGCGGTGCTTCCTGTTGCTGCGCATGGCAGTTCAGATGATCCGTAATCATTGACAGCCGCCCTGTTCCAGGTTCACCCATGACATAGATATTGTAACCCGGAGTCTTCATGGCGACACCAAACGTCAGCGCTGATTTGGCTCGTGACTGTCCTAAAATAGTATGATTATGGCGTGGAATGTCAGGGAGTTCGACAGCGCTTAAATCAATGTTCAGCTTCAGCGCGGAAGCCGGTAATTTCAAATTATCAGACATCTTTTTCTTCCATGGAAAGCATATGGCGCATTTTTTTGACCTTGGTTTTTAAATAATCCTGATTATCGCCATGAACACTGGTTTCTATAGGAATGCGTTTACTGACGGTAATCCCCAGATGAGTTAATTCGTCAATTTTATGAGGGTTATTGGTTATTAATGCAACTGAACCGACATTCAGATTTTCCAATATCAGCGCGGCAATATCATATTGCCGTTCGTCCGCTAGGTGACCAAGATGTATATTGGCATCAACAGTATCCAGTCCCTGATCCTGCAAATTATAAGCCTGAAGTTTTTTTAACAGACCAATTCCTCGCCCCTCCTGCCGTAAGTAAATTAAAATTCCGAAGCCCGCCTGACTGATCAAATGCAGCGCCATGTCAAGTTGTTCGCCACAATCGCAACGGCGTGAGCCGAAAACGTCACCGGTAAAACATTCGGAATGAATTCTGACCGGCACGTTTTTTTTACCGGCGACATGGCCTTTTACAAAGGCGACATGCTCTTTATCATCAATATTGTTACTGAAATAATGCAAGGTAAATTCCCCGTGTATTGTGGGAATACGCGTCTGAACTAAATTTTTTATGGTTGCTTTCACTAGTGTAAATTAAATCTTTAATTGCCGCTATTTTACTACTGTTGCATGAAAATGTTTGTTTTTATCCAAAACAACGCTATTTCCAATTCGTGTAAAATGCTATTTTTCCCGCAATAAATTTAGCTGAAAGATGTTTTAAGTCACGGTTTCGCTTTTTTCAACCTTGCGACTATACTGTTTGAGTTAACGAGGAACTGAAAATAGCGGCGTAACCACAATCCTCATTATGGAGTACTTCAGATGTTAAAAAAAATATTAATATTTTTACTTTTTACCTTCTCGACACTGTCAATCGCCGACTCTGTCGGCTATGAAACACTATCGCCCGCGCAACCGACACAACACCCTGATAAAGTCGAAGTAATTGAATTTTTCTGGTACGGATGCCCACATTGCTATCGCTTTGAACCAGCATTGACAGCGTGGCTCAAAAACAAACCTGACAATGTTGAATTTATTCGTCAACCAGCTATATTCAGCAGTTTATGGGGTAAACACGCCAAAGCATATTTTACCGCCGAAGCTCTCGGTGTTGTTGAAAAGGTTCACGCTGATTTTTTTGATGCCATTCAGAATAAAAAACAAAAACTGACCAGTGAAGACGAATTAGCCAAATTCTTTGTGGCGCACGGTGTTAACGAAGCCGACTTCCGTACGGCCTATCATTCATTTCTGGTTGACACTAAAATGAGACAGGCGCGGTCTATGGCACCCCGTTATGGAATCACCGGCGTTCCCGCTCTGGTCATTAACGGTAAATACAAAACCAATGGGCCTTTGGCAAAATCTCAAGCCAACATGATTAAAGTCATGAATGAACTGATCGAGAAGGAATCTAAAGCACTGAAATAACAGTACTGTGTGAAGCATGTTTTTATAATGTTTCCTGCTCCAGGAGGCTGTCGGATTATGGGTGATTTTAATGCGACAGCTTCCTAGCACAGCATCCTTTTTCTTTTGACGAGTGATATCCCCTAAAAGTTGTGAAATATCCGGTCAATATTGTGCTCTTACCCGTCAGTATAAAAATGGTGCTGTACTAGTACAACATCCAATACCAACAGCTTAAATTTATGAGTTTTTTAAATAAAGACACCCCGGATAAATGGGAAAAAAAATATTTTTCCCTGCTGGATGAACAGGACACCCTGGAAAAAGCATATGCCGAAACAGAGGAATTGCTGTGTAAGACCATTACTCGCCTGTCTCTGGCGGCCACAGGGTTTAATAAAGAGCTGGATCCTTATCTTAACCGCATACGCAAACAGCTGAAAAAGGGCTTAAAAAACGATAAATTAAAACAGGAGCTGGAAGAATTCTCCAAGGCGTTGTTAACCCTTGATGACTCATCAATGGATAATAAGGATAATCCGGCGTTGCTGTTCAAGTTTTTAAACAGTCGTTTTCCAAAACGTCAGGCCGAACTTGAGCGTATCTATCTGGCTTATGAAAACAAACACTACGCCAACACTCAATACCTGTTGCTGGCATTACATGAGCTGGTGGATGAGGAACAATCCGTTGTATCAGAAATACACCATGAAAACATCAATACCACTATCATCAATAAACATCTGCTGCATTTATTGGAAAGCACGGAAATACCTGAGCAGTTTATAAGTCAAGCGGAACAGTTAAAAATCCGTTTGCAAAATGAAGTTTCATTATCGCCAGTTTTTGAAGATACGGTTTCTATATTGCTATCCATCAAAAAACACTATCAGGCGGAACAGCAGAAAATGGCTGAATTCCTGACTCATTTGAACACGCAACTGGCTGAACTGGGAAACCAGGCTAACGGAACGGCCAAAGCCGCTGACAGGATCAGTAAAAAAAGAAATTTGCTGGATCAGTCTTTTTCAAAACAAATGTTTGATCTGCAAGAAACCTCAGCCAAAGCGACCAAACTGGAGCCTTTAAAACAACTGGTTAAATCCAGGTTAGAAGGTATTGCCCAGCAATTACAAGCCCATCAACAGCAAGAGCGCCTGGAAAAACAAAAAGCACAACAGAATTTGCAGCTGCTGACGTCAAAAATCCAGGATATGGAAGCTCGATCCAGCGAATTGAAAAATAAACTGGAACAGGCATACAAACAGGCCACCCATGATCCATTAACCGGTTTGCCCAACCGTCTTGCCTATGATGAAAGACTTGAGTTGGAAATAGCAAGATTTCATCGTAATCAAACACCATTAAGTCTGGTTATCTGGGATATTGATTTTTTTAAGAAAATCAACGATACCTACGGGCATAAGGCCGGTGATAAAACTTTACAGATTATTGCTAAATTATTGGCGCAAAATTGCCGCGAAACTGATTTTGTTTCCCGCTTTGGGGGTGAAGAGTTTACCATGCTGCTTCCTGATACCGATGCTCAGGCGGCCTATATCATTGCTGAAAAACTACGCAAAACCATTGAGAAAACAGGATTCAATTCCAATGGTAATAAAATACAGATTACCGTGTCATGTGGTATTAGCCAGTTTACAAAAGAAGACAGTGGTGATAGTGTATTTAAAAGGGCTGATCAGGCTTTATATCAGGCCAAAAAGAATGGCCGTAATCAATGCATAATCGCTTGATTCTCTTTATCAAAATTAACTTTTATCCATGTTCAATTTGTAATGAAGTCAATAGCTGTTTCATCTAACCAGACTGTGGATAACAAGCTCCTTCTGAAACTGATTGTCCAGTTTTTAATTTACACACAAGGTCGCAGTCAAACGCTTGATCCCTATATTTTAAATATCAGGCAACAATTAAAAAAAGGGATTGGTATTTTGTCGTTGAAGCAGGAGCTTTTGCAAATATCAAAATCAATCGACCATCTATTAAAACAAGAAGATAAAACTGATTCTGTTCATTTTATTGCATCCGATCTTCCAAAATCCCAATTTATTAGCCGACTTGATGAATTATTAACCGGCATTAATGTTCCAGTAAAATTTCAAGCCCATAGCAAGCTTATCCAACAAAAACTAAAAAATAACCTGGATGACAACGCTTTTGAAAATGTTATCAGTTCAGCAGTTGCACTTATTCTGGATATTAATGATTATGTTCAGACAGAACAGCAGGATACCGAAAAATTTCTTGAAACTATTTCCAGTCAATTAAGTTTACTGGATTTACAAACGAAAAAAGCCAGTGAATCAAGTCAAGAAACTTTCAATAGTCACAACACACTCAATTCCGTTATCCATGAGCAAATAGACAATATAAAAAACAGCGCTTCAAATGCCCTTGAACTAAGCTCCCTGCAAAAAAATATTACTTTGCATTTACAGGAATTAACCGCACAACTAAGTTATCACAAACAACAGGAAGAATTCCGGCTGGAAGAAACGCAAAAACAGCTGGCGGAAATGTCACAAAAGCTGATGGATTTGGAAACGGAAGCCGGTTTACTGAGAAATAATCTGAAACTGGCGCATGCCAAAGCATTTATGGATCCATTGACGGGTTTGCCCAACCGTCTGGCGTATAATGAAAAAATCGATATTGAAGTCAAATACTGCAAACGCTATAAGACTCCATTAACAATGATTATCTGGGATATTGATCACTTCAAATTGATCAATGACCGCTATGGACACAAGGCCGGTGACAAAACACTGGAACTGGTCGCCCAGCTCATGCTTGATAATTGTCGGGAGACTGATTTTCTGGCTCGTTATGGTGGTGAAGAATTTATCATGCTATTACCCCACGTCTGTGCTAAACAGGCATTTATCGCTGCAGAAAACATCAGAGAAACGATTTCGCAAACGGGTTTCAATTATAATGGCGCCTCTGTTGATCTCACAATTTCTTGTGGCATCAGTGACTTTGATGAGAATGATTTAAACCATGAAATGGTTTTCGATAGAGCCGATAAGGCGCTTTATCAATCCAAGGCTAATGGCCGCAACCGCTGCACCATCTTCCAATCACTCACCACATGAGATCATCCGGTATTTCATAACCTTGATACTCATTATCCTCTATCCGCTCATCTTTTTCAGTAAACAACACAGTAACAGCCTGTTCATTGCGCTGTTTGATCTTTTCGGCAATGTCAACATCGACAACTTCGTAACTGGATTCTGATTTAACGATAGCCAGTTTACCAGCAATAATTTTATTGCGTATATCTTCGCTGATATAAATAACTTTAATTTTTTTCTGATCAATAAAATTATAAGCCAAGCCATCATCATCCTTTGGTAGTTTGTTTATCTCAATCAACTGGTTGATTTGACCGGTTATCTGTTTTTTCTTGGCTTCCTGATTACGCTGTTCATTTAGATGTCTATCTTTTTCAATTTGCCGGGCTTTGGCTTCCTGTGCTGATTGTTTTATCTCGTCAACAACTTCAATTTTATTTTTGCGCTGTTTTTTGGTTTGTTTTCTCTTTTCAGCCCTGGCTTGTTTGACCTTGGCATCGTTGATCAAGCCTGCTTTCAACAGCTGATCCTGTAGTGACTGATTTTTCATTATTTAACGAACTGATTGTTGAGTTTCCCGTCTATCCATAGATCTTTCTGGCGGTTTAATTTAAACCAAAAACCATGCCTTGTAAATATTGCGCTCAGACATTGCTATTCGGTCTTATAAAACTGATAATGACGCCTACTTCGATGGCTCCTGTATGACGGGCATTTCGATGACTTGTCTTTTCGCACCCCAGATTCCGGGTTTAGCCTCAAAAATACCGGCACATTGTATTCCACAGTTCTTACAATGCCCATGACTGTCAAGATTCCAATCCGATACCTCATACCAATCACGACCAATCAATAATTCACCGCATTGGTGACAATAGCTACTGTCTGCCGCCTGGTTATGTACATTGCCTACATAAGCGTAGCGAACGCCGTTTTTCAAAGCAATGTTACGAGCTATCAATAATGAACGGGTTGCTGTGTGTGGCTTATCACGCATTTTCCAATCGGGGTGAAAGGCAGAAAAATGCATGGGAACATCAGCTCCCAGATTTTCCACCACCCATTGGGTCATCAACTCAAGCTCCTGCTCAGAATCATTTTCACCGGGAATAATCAGCGTAGTCAGTTCCAGCCAGACATCCGTTTCGTGCTTGATATACTGCAGAGTTTCCAATACGGGCTGCAAATGTGCGCCAGTGATTTTATGATAAAAACTTTCTGAAAAAGCTTTTAAATCAATATTAGCGGCATCCATGAAGGCGTAAAATTCTATTCGCGGTTCAGCACAGACGTATCCGGCTGAAACAGCGACAGATTTAAGACCTATTTCCCGACAGGCCTGGGCTGTATCAATCGCATACTCATGAAAGATTACCGGATCATTGTAGGTATAGGCAACACTTTTACAACCTGCTTTAGCAGCAGTCTTGGCAATGGTTTCGGGGGTTGCCTGACTCATTAATGTATCCATCTCCCGGGATTTGCTAATATCCCAGTTTTGACAAAATTTACAGGCCAGATTGCAACCGGCGGTGCCAAACGAAAAAACAGCTGATCCGGGGTAAAAATGATTCAGCGGTTTTTTTTCAATCGGGTCTATACAAAAACCACTTGAACGGCCGTAACTGTTCATAACTATCTGCTGTTTGAAGTTTTGTCTGACAAAACAAAGTCCGCGCTGGCCTTCATGTAATTTACAAAAACGCGGACATAAATCACACTGAATGCGAGTATCGTCCAAAACATGCCAGTATTGTGTAGCTACAGTGTTTTTAGTCATTAATGTATGCATAACATTCACTTGTATTTTGTGAAAAACAGCCTATAACTTGTTTATGGAACAGTTTTTTTCCATAAAGTGCCGACATTTTTTATGGTGATTCCCAGTTAAAAATGGAAAACCGATAAAACAGGGAAAATATTATGTCCCAAATTCGTCAACCAGCCGTTGCGGGAGCTTTTTATCCAGATGCTCCAAAACAACTGACCGCATTAATGACTCATTATCTAGATACTGTTGAGCCGGTTACAAAAGCGCCAAAAGCCATTATTGTCCCCCACGCCGGTTATATTTATTCTGGGCCTGTTGCCGCTTCAGCTTATGCCAGATTAAAAACAGCTGCCAGCATGATTTCCCGGGTGGTATTAATCGGCCCTTCGCACCGGGTCGGTTTTAGCGGATTGGCAGTCACTCATGCTGATCAATTTGCTACACCTTTGGGTAACATTCCTGTTGACACTGACAAGATCACAGAACTTCTTCGATTGCCATTTGTCTACTATCTGGATCAAGCTCATGCACAGGAGCACAGTCTGGAAGTTCAACTGCCTTTCTTGCAGCTGCTGCTGGATGCGTTTACGATTATTCCAATAGTGGCAGGTGATGCTAGTCCAAAACAGGTTTGTGAGTTGTTGGAACAAGTTTGGGGCAGCTCTGAAACCTTGATTGTAATCAGTTCTGATTTGAGCCATTTTCATGATTATGCAACGGCGCGGAGACTTGACAAGCAAACATCAGAAACTATTCAGGCATTAGACTATGAAAAACTGGATTTTGATTCCGCCTGTGGTCGGATTCCGGTCTGTGGACTCCTGGCCTATGCCAGAAAATATCGCAAACAGATTAAAATGATTGATTTAAGAAACTCCGGGGATACCGCTGGAGATAAATCAAGAGTGGTTGGATACGGCGCCTATGTCATTGACTAAAGAACAACAACGAATTTTATTAGAGATCGCCCGACAATCAATCGAGAATGGCTATAAAACGGGATATCCGCTTGGCGTCAATTTACGGGATTATCCTGTGGAATTGATTCAGCCTCGCGCTACCTTTGTAACTCTAGAAAAAAATCATCAGTTAAGAGGTTGCATCGGTATGTTGGAAGCAGTATTCCCGTTAGTCGAAGATGTTTCTGAAAATGCCTTTTCAGCTGCATTTAAAGACCCCAGATTTCCACCGGTACAAAAAAATGAAATAGCGATATTAGAAATACATATTTCGGTTTTAAGCGAACCGGAACCGATAACTTTTAGTTCAGAACAGGATTTGCTGACTAAAATACGCCCCCAGATCGACGGCTTGATTTTGCAGGATAATAGCCATAAAGGTACTTTTTTACCGTCAGTTTGGCAGACTCTACCAGATAAACAGCAGTTTTTACGGCATTTAAAAAACAAAGCGGGATTACCGGCTGATTACTGGTCTGACACCTTAAAAGTCAATCGCTATACAACGGAAATGTTCGGTTAGTGGATGGATCTACTCATCTGACATTTAACGAGTGGTTACTAGGAGGCTGTCGGATTATGGATGATTCAACTTCGACAGCCTCCTAGGGAAGCGCTGAACAAATCAGCGATTCCTGTGGCACAAGGATGTGCCACCAAAGTCTATGACTGCAAGCCATTGATTTTGTGAGCAAAGCGGAAATCGCATTTCCTCTTTGTGGGTGCTGACAAATCAGGGATGATTTGATCAGCGCTTCCCTAGTGGACTTAAACTAAATAAAGTTTTCTCTGGGCAATCCTAAATGAAAGCCCTGAGCGTAATCTATACCCATTTTTTGTAACTGTTTCATAATAGCTTCAGATTCTACAAATTCAGCCAGGGTTTTCATGCCTAACTGCTGACAGATATTATTCAGATTTTCAACCAGCACACCGTCTATTTTGGACTCCATAATATTAGTGATAAAAGCGCCGTCAATCTTTACATATTCAAAATGTAACTCTCTAAGATAATGGAAAGAATTATAGCCGCTGCCAAAATCGTCCAAGGCAAAAGCAAACCCTTTTTCCCTGAGATTGGTTAAAAACTTGCGCATACTGGACAAATCGCTGATAGCTTCCCTTTCAGTGACTTCAAAAACCAGCCGATCAGCGGGAATATTATATTCTCTACATAAGTTTTCGGCATATTGCAAAATATCACGTCGTTGAATTTCCTGAGGCGTCAGATTGATAAACACTCGCGGCATGGAGCCATTTGATAATTTATGCTCAGCCATGAATTCGGTAACCTTTTTCAGCATGACATGATCAAGATTCAAGCTGATATTATATTTATCGGCAGCGTCAATAAACAAACCGGCGGAAATAATATCGCCGTCTTCTGTTTGCAGTCTTGCCAATGCTTCATAGGCAAATACCTCGCCATTTTTACAATCCATAATCGGTTGAAAATAAGGAATAATGCGTTGCTCTTTTAGCGCTTTGCGCAACACCTCTGAAAGACCGATCATTTTTTTGTTATTGGCGATATTATGGCCTAAGTCGCAGGCAGAACAGGTAAAGTTTTTACCTGAATCCTTGGCATGATACAAAGCAATATCGGCATTGTTCAATAAAGCCGTAAGCGTTTGCGCATCCTTGGGGTAGGCGGCAAAACCAATCGAAATACTGATATGAACACTTTCCTGTTTTTGCTCAAATACAAACTCATATTCCTGTACCGCCTGACGCAGACTATTGGCGACAATGCCGGCATAGGCGGAATCCGTTTCCGGCAGAATAATGGAAAACTCATCGCCGCCCACACGCGCCAGAATATCGCCTTTCCGTAGATGTTTTCTCAAAATCTGAGCTGAATGCACCAGTGCCTGATCTCCGCATAGATGCCCGTAACCATCGTTAACCTTTTTAAAGTCATCCAGATCTATGGACAATATGCTGAATTGATGATTATGCCGGGAAGCCCTGTCAATCTCATATTGCAAAATATCATTGAAATACCGGCGGTTGTGTAATCCGGTCAGAGGGTCATGTTCGGCATAATATTCCAGCTCAAGTAATGATTTGTTCAGTGATTTACTGGATCCAACCACCATGACCATCACCGACAATAATGAGCGGATAATACTTTGTTCCTGAATGCTTAAAGGATAACCCGATGCATATCCAACGCCGAGAATACCGCCAACACCGATTTTATCTCCAGGCACGCCAACGGTTAATATTTCCAGACTGTCAAAGTCGCGTTGCTGGGTAACGCCGGAAACAGTGAATTCTTCCAGATCAATCAGGCAATCAGAACTGACCTTTAATTGTTTGATTAAATCTGTGGTTAATTTTTTTCGGGCAAAGCTTTTGGTTTCATCAGTATATTGGCCGAGATAATAAATATAAACAGAAATACCGTTATCATCAGCAAAAGCGATGGTAAAAAAGTTAAATGGAAAAAAACCGTGAAATTCACGCAGAATATCTTGAACAAACTCTTTCCACTGAGCTACATTTTCATGGGAGAGGATAATATTTTCCAATACCCCGGATTGGCGTTCAAACAGCCTTTTGTCAATTAATGTTACCGCTAAACGTTCAATCAGTTCATGAGTGTCGATCAGCAAGGCCTCAACACGCTTGAAGTTTTCCTCTGCCTCCTTGTTTTTCAGTGTGTTAAGCAATGTCAGATTGGCGTTTACAATATCACAACGGTCGGCAAATGCGTTGGTGTTATCGCCGGAAAAATCGCGCAATTGCGTGGCTAATTGTTCAACTTCGTTCATAGCCAACTGAGTCACGCCCCGGTCGAATTGCTGCATTCTGACTAGAGATTCCAGCAATCGGGTCAGAGTATCAATCGAGTGGGTATAAAAAGACTTGAGTTGAGAAGGACGACTATGAAAAATTTCCATATTATTCAATATCCAGTAAATCACTGCCGCAACGCAAATCACCAAGCCAGCCGAGAAAGTCTTCTTTAGCCTGGTCTCTGTATAACGCTCCGTGCTGAGGTGCGATAATATCGATATCCAGTTTGCGGATTTGTTGAATCCAATAACGTAAGGCTCTGTTGGAAGCCATATAACGCTTATGAAAACCTTCGGTATGAGGCAAATGTTTTTCAAAATCAGCGACAAAAATCTCACAGTCCTCATTTGGCACCATTGATGCGCCAACATCCCCGGAAAACAGTATTTTTGAAACCGCATCATAGACATTGATTTGTCCAGGGGAATGCAGGAAATGAGCAGGAGTGAATTTCAGCGTCAGTCCTGAGTTCAGGGTTAACTCTTCACCTTCATCTTTTATTCCAGTAAACCGCTGTTGCATACCGGTAATACCGTAATGGGGTAAAAAACGCAGCCAGATTTTTGAAACATAAACCCTTGCCGGAGTCAGTTTCAACCAGCTGCTGAGTCCGCCTACAATGTCAGGATCCTGATGAGACAGAACAATGGCTTCAATATCATGAGGTTGAACATATTGCAGCATTTCATTCAGCACCTGGGGCATAACACCAAATCCCCCGGGATCCAGCAATGTGCCTTTGCCGTTGTGTAAAATCAAATACTGATTGGAAGGAATGCCATCTTCCTCGCCGGGCTCGCTTTCATTCAATAAAATAAAGCGATGTGATTCGCCATTAAACAAAGAGACATTCTTGCGCATTGTAGTAATTGAAAAAGTAATAAATTTAGATTCAAGTAGTTTACACACATTTATTTTTTATCACTACCCACCGGATGGCCACGGTCATTCGATTAAGCCGTTTTGTTAAATTTAGCGTGGGCTGTGCCAATTTATCCGCACACTGCGAGCCGGATTTGCTTATCTTAATGACAATGACCCGTAGGGTATTATTGGCGATAATAGCGCAAAACTCAAATGTAATCTTGAGATTACATTACATTATTACTGCTCTTTCAGTAACGGTTTAAATTGATCTGCCGGTAAAGGGCGGCTCAGCAGATAGCCCTGTAAAATATCGCAACCTTCAGTCGCCAGAAAATCACGCTGGGATTCAGTCTCAACGCCTTCTGCGACGATCTTTAAGCCAAGGCTGTGACCCATGCTGATGATGGTTTTGGCAATAACCATATCATTGCTGTCCCCAGGTATGTCTTTGACAAAAGAGCGATCAATTTTAAGCTTTGATATAGGCAAATGTTTGAGTTGCGCCAATGATGAATGGCCAGTACCAAAGTCATCCATGGAAATAGAAATACCCAACGCCTCCATAGCGCGTAGTTCACTTAAATCATCATATTTCATAATCAGACTTTCTGTCACTTCCATCTCCAATCGGTTAACCGGAAAATCAATTTCAGCGATTATTTGATGCAGTTGCGCTGCAAAGCCCGGGCGCAGTTGATTAACCGATAGATTTATTGCCAGTGAAAATTGCTGTAACCCTTGTTGCCACCAGCTGTTACATTGCTTGCAGGCGGCCGTCAATACATAGATGCCCAAATCATTAATCAACCCGGATTGTTCAGCGACAGGAATAAATTCAGCAGGCGACATGAGACCTTTAGTCGGGTGTTGCCAACGCACCAAGGCTTCGGCACCAATTAGATCAGCGCCTTTATGACAGTATTGCGGCTGGTAATAAACGATAAATTCATTCAGTTTCAGTCCCTGCCGAATATCTGATATTAATTGCAGACGATCAGTGACATTTTGTGTCAGCTGATCCTGGTAATAATAAAAATGGCCGGGGCCTTGTTTTTTAGCCTCATACATGGCTACATCAGCATTTCGCAATAAAACCTGTGCGCAGTCGCCGTTATCAGGATAAATACTGATGCCAATACTGACTGACAGTGGATAATTAATATGGTTGAAGGTGAAATCCGGTTTAAATGACTGGCTGATTTTGCTGCAAATATTATCAATACGCTGTATATCGTCAATATTTTCAATCAGAATAACAAATTCATCTCCTCCCAGTCTGGCGAAGATGTCACTTTTGCGCAGACAGGACTGGATTTTTTCTGCGACGTATTTTAAAACCCGGTCGCCGGCTTCATGTCCCTGGGAGTCATTAATATCTTTGAATTTGTCCAGATCCAGAAATAATAATGCCAGCTGTTTTTGTGTACGTTTTGCTATTAATAGCGCGTAAGCAAGATGGTCATTAAAAAATGAACGATTGGGGAGGTTTGTCAAGGGATCATAATGAGCCAGTTTCCATAACTGTGATTCTTCCTGCTGCCTTTTAATTACAATTCCGGCTATATAGGCGCAGGTTTCCAGCAAGCGTTTATAAAATTCCGAAGGCTGCCGTTCTTCAAAACTGGATAAAGCAAAAGAACCAACCGGTCTTTTTCCGTTGATGCGGATCGGATTGGACCAACAAGCACGGATATTAAAATCTGATACAAATGACTGTAAAGAACGCCAGCGCTGATCCATTTCTGTATTACAAACATATTGGGGTTTATCGCTGTAAACGGCTGTACCACATGATCCGGCTTGTGGGCTGGGTACCAGCCCGTTAAGTCGATCAATAGCCTGCTGAGGTATTGACGGTGCGGCAATAACTTCCAGAAAGGAATGGCTCGGATCAAAAATCATGACTGAAGCAACCGCATTGGAGATCAATGTTTCAGCGGCTTTGCATAAGGCATTGAGAACGTCTTCATGTTCAGCACCGGCAGCAAGCTGTTGCAGAATGTTGTTTTGTATCCTCAATAAAGAATCAGCCTGTTCTCTTGTACAGGTATTTATTTTGATAGTGGATGAAGTCACGTCCATTTCCATAACATTAATTTTACCGCTTGCCTGAAGATAGGTTTAAAAGCCGAATCGAATCAAGGGATTATTTATAACATATTTCTTGTGGAAATAGTGTTCTAAAAATGTGAGGCAAGTTACTATTACGATTAAAATAATCGGTAGTAGGAACTTATAATGTTTATCTAAAAAATCGACTATTTCAGACAAAATTTTCTTTTCTTCCTCTCTAAATCCCCATATTTTTCTGTCTCGCCTAAAAAAACATGTCTGGGATCAGATTTTGAACTTTACAAGAGAATTACAGAACAACTGTCTTTGCAAGCTACAAGACCTAGAAGGCTATCAGATTATGGGTAATCCTACTTCGCCAGCTCCTAGGAGGCCGTCGAATTATGGATGAGTCTACTGTGCCGATTTCCCACTCGTCTCATAACGAACCCCATAACCCGACCGCATCCTGGGGAATCGCTGATTTATTCGGGATTCCTGTGGCACAAGGATGTTCCACCAAAACTCATGGCTGCAAGACATTGATTTTGTGAGTAAAGTGAAAATCGAATTTCCGCTTTGCGGACGCTGACAAATCAGGGATGATTGGTTCAGCGCTTCCCTAGGTTTTGTCATATCGTTTAAAAATTAAAACAATATCGTGCTATTTTGTTTTCATCAACATTGGAACGATTTAGTTATAATCCTTTCATATGAGAAACCCATTCCCGTAGTCAGCATTTATCTATAAAAAGCATGTCAATGCATTACAAAACTTCCCCCCTGAATCGACTATTTTCCCTGATACGCGAAGACAAATCCGATTTACTGACTCTAGTTGGTTACAATATTATCTCAGGAGTGCTTTATCTGGCAGTGCCACTAAGCGCTCAAGCATTAATCAACACCATTGCTGCCGGTGTTTTGCTACAGCCTCTGGTTGTACTATCAATTATTGTATTTGTTGTGTTGATACTGATCAGTATTCTCAAACTGATTCAAAATACAATTATTGAACGCTTGCAACAAAGAATTTTTGCCCGTATTGCCTTGCGCCTGGCCAATCACCTACCCCGAATTGAACATAGCGTTTTACAGGAAAATTATGCCCCTGAAATGGCTAATCGTTTTTTTGACACCATGACTTTGCAAAAAACATGGGCAAAATTACTCACAGATGTGCCTGCTGCTGTATTACAAATACTGGCGGGGTTATTTCTGATGGGGATCTACAGTCCTTTTTTGTTTGGTTTTGACATGGTTTTTCTGCTCGGGGCGCTAACTATTGTCTGGCTTGGCATGCATGGGGTGGATACCAGCATTAAGGAATCATCCCGCAAATACCGGGTAGCCGGATGGTTGGAAGAACTGGGTCGTTGCCATATCAGTCTTAAAATGAATGCCTCATCTGATTATTTTGTTAAACAACTGGATCAACAGGTGGTTGATTATATTGAAACCCGCCGACAACATTTCACAATCGTTGTCAAACAGGTATTCAGCAGTCATTTGTTACAGGCACTTGCGATGACAGGGGTTCTGGCATCTGGTGGCTGGCTTGTCATTGAAGGTCAATTGACATTAGGACAACTGGTGGCGGCTGAACTGGTGATGATGATTATGCTGGCAGCCATTGAGAAACTGGCAAATAATATTGATGATTATTATGATTTGTTAACCGCCCTAGTCAAGGTGGGTTCCATTACCGATCTGCCTGTGGAAAAAATGCCGGGCACGCAATACTTATCTGATGAACAAGGCGCCAAAATAGTCTGTCAACAATTGAGCTTTTCTTATTTGCCCAATAAGCCTGTTCTTTCAAATCTGAATCTTGATATTCAATCTGGACAACGTGTCAGTCTGGTTGGCGAAAGTGGTTGCGGAAAAACCACATTGGCTTACTTGCTGGCGGGGTTACAAAAGCCATCAGGCGGCCGCATATCTTTTAATGGATTCGATTTACGCGAAGTTAACTTGGATAGTTTTCGTCAGCAAATAGCTTTAGTCTCAGGAATGAATGAAATTTTTGAAGGCTCTGTCGAAGATAATATCCTGATAGGCAGAAAAATCAGTCATAACAGCTTGCACCAAGCCATTTCATTGGCAAATCTGGACAATACCTTAATTTCTTTCCCTGAAGGTTTAAAAACACGCTTAGTGAGCGAGGGCCTTAATATTTCAATTGGTGAAAGATTACGGATTTTGATTGCCCGAGCCATTATCAAAAAACCCAGATTATTGATTTTAGATGATGTTTTTTTTGGCATTGATGAAAAAAACAAACTTAAAATATTGTCTAATTTGCTTGATCCGAATTTACCCTGGACTGTGATTGATATTTCCCATGACCCCAGTATTATCATGCGCTCTGATATTATTCACGTCCTTTCTCATGGGCAAATTGGTGAAAGCGGGGAACCTGAAGTGCTATTAAACAACCCTGATGGTCTGTTTAGAGACTTGTTTCCTGAACTAGCAAAGCATTTATCAAAAAAGTCACAAGATTCATAAAAATGAACAGTAATATTCAACCATCACAATACAAATCTTTAAAGATGGTGGAATCGCTAGGTGGCGTTATCACTTTTGGTAAAGTGCTAACTTTTTTAATGTTACTGTTTTTAGTTTGTTTATTATTTGTTCCCTGGCAACAGTCCATTCCCGGACAAGGCAAGATAACCTTATTATCTCCCAACGAAAGACCACAGACACTCAATACGCCCATCAATGCGCGTTTGAATCACTGGCTGGTTCATGAAGGCGAACGGGTAAAAAGTGGCGATGTATTGATGGAATTAATTGAGGTAGACCCTAAATATCTGGATCCGCAATTGTTACAACGATTGAAATCCAAATTACAAACTAGGCAATCAAAAAAACAAGCTTTAATGGCCGGGTATGAAGCCATGAAGCTTCGATTGGCAAGCCAAAAACAATTGGCCAAATTTGTTATTCCTGCTGCCAAAGTCAAGGCTGAACAAGCCAACCATCAGCTTGAAGCGGCCAAACAAGCCTGGATAACCGCAAAACAAAATTACGTGCGCCACTTAGACTTATATAAAAAGGGATTGCGCTCTAAACGAGACCTGGAACTGACAGAAATGAACCGAGCCAAAGCAGAAGCTGACATTGAGGTAGCCAAAAGACAAACCCAGATAGCTCACCTTGAACAGGGCGAGATAGAAGCCAATGCCAGAGCCAAGATTCAGGATGTGGAAATTAAGCTTGCCAAACAATCAGAAAATATCGCCCAGGTTGAACATGATATTTTGCAACTGGAAATAGAAATTGCCAATGTTCAGAACCGGGTCGAACAACGAACAATACGAGCGCCGGTTGATGGCAAAGTAGTCAGAATTTTAGCGTATGGAAAAGGAGAAACGGTTAAAAGTAATGCTGAACTGGCGATCTTGCTTCCAACAGCTACGAAGCAGGTGGTAGAACTTTATGTCAAAGATCATGATGCACCACTGTTATCAACCGATCGGCAGGTAAGATTGCAATTTTCCGGCTGGCCAGCCATTCAATTTTCCGGCTGGCCATCAATTGCCGTTGGCACCTTTGGCGGAAAAATAGCGGTGATTGATTCCGTTGATAATGGCCAGGGTTTATATCGGGTTTTAGTGGTTCCTGATGAGGAACGCATTCAGGCCGGACTGGATCAAGCATGGCCCCATTATCCTTATTTACGCCCAGGAACCCGGGCAAATGGCTGGGTAATGCTGGAAACCGTCTCTATCGGCTTTGAACTTTGGCGTCAATTTAATGCTTTCCCGGCAGTCGTGAAAGCACCCGATGCCATGAATGGACATAGTAATTTTGCCTCCGAACAGAAATAAGTCAGCGCCTAAAATGGAAAAAATTCAACGATTAATCATCGTATTGTTACTGGCCAGTTTTAGTGATTCAGCTTTTCCATCTAACAAACCAATCTCTACACCCCGACCAGTATTAACCGAGTCTGATTTTTTACTGCAAGTAAAAAACAACCACCCGATACTGGAACTGGCTTACCTGAAACAACAAACGGCCAGCGCCCAGCGACTGGAAAAACAAGGGAATTTTGATCCCATTATCAAAGCAGCTACAGGCATCAAACGCTATAACAGTTCAGCCCAGTTGGGAAAACTGCAGGAGGTACTAGAATCTAATTTAAGTATAGATTTTCTAAGCCGTTACGGATTTCGTATCCAAGCCGGTATAAAACAGGCCGTCGGTGACATTAAAACCCCCGTATCACCAACCGGAGAAGGAGGAGAGTATTACATTAATATGACCCTGCCTTTACTTCGGGGAGCAGGTATCAATCGTGAATCAGTAAACGAAAGTAAGGCTTTTTTATATGAAGGACAAACCGAGCATCTTTTCCGGAAAACCGAGTTAAGTTTATTGTATGATGCATTAAATTTTTACTGGCAGTGGGTTGGTGCAGGTAAAAAGCTGGAAGTGGAAAAAACATTGCTGGAAATGGCACGCTTTCGCTCCCAAGCCATTCGACAAAAAATTCACAAAGGACTGCTGGCAAAAATCATAGGCATTGAAGCTGAAAGGGAGGTACAGAAACGTCTGGGACGTTTCATTAAAGCTGAGCGGCAATTACAACAGGCCTCACTAAAATTGGCTGATTTTCTTTGGTTGGATAACTTACAACCTGACCTTACCCCAGTTTCAGCGCAATTACCGCCTTCTCTAGATTCTCCGGCACAATACCCAATAACTGTTTTGGCAGAAGCTAAACAGCTATCCTTGAATAAGCGACCGGAATTACAGGTTCTGGATTTAGCCCAAGCCATCGCCAAAATCGACAAGCAATATGCCCAAAACGTCTTATTGCCTCAGATTGATTTATTTATCACACCAGGCTACCAACTGGGCTATGGCGCAATTGACGGAGGTGCTGAAATTATGGCGGGTGTTTCCATGTCATTACCATTGTTTCAACGCCAAGCCCTGGGACAAATTGAACAAGCCAAACTGGCTATCAAAAATCTGAGCATTCAGGAGCGCCAAACAATCCGTTCAATTATGCTTGAAATTGAAAACCAGTTTTCCGCAGTAAATATGACATTTGAACGCTACCAAGCCGCCAAACAGGAATTATATTTTGCCCAACAATTGGAAGAGGGTGAAAAAACCCGTTTTGAATATGGCGACAGCACACTATTTCTGGTCAATCAAAGAGAACGCTCAAAGGCTGAAGCCAAGCTTAATCTGATTAACGTATTGGTTGAATATCACCAATCAGTGACTGGCTTTAAAGCGGCAGCAGGTGAGCTATAGCTTTTGGTGTGTAAATTTTCTATGACTTCAGTAAGGGATTAACATGAAAATGATATACCGCCTATGACATCCCACTGTTATCTTTCAAGTAATTTCGCGGTGTAGCTACTCTTAATTAAGTTATTTGTACGAAATAATGAACTGCTGTTTCGTGCGGAGGCATCGAGATATAATGCTAAAATCAGCAACCCGACCTTTTTTTCAGATTTAATGAAAACAGCCCATTTACTGCGCCTGGATCATCAACATATTTGGCATCCGTATACCTCAATACCGGCCAAAACTGCACTTTACCCGGTTGCTTCCGCAGAAGGGGTTCTGCTGAAACTGGTTGA
>CAYNIU010000031.1:0-22396 GCA_964397365.1 uncultured Methylomarinum sp.
CCGGTCTATACCGACAACCGCTCCATTGAGACCAACATATTGTTTCCAGAAGGCTGTCACTCCCGCTTCGACGGCAACTCGGGCAGTAATATCGGGGGGAAGAATCTGTTCTTGATAAGCTTTATCTTGTTGGTCAAAAACCGATGTACTGGGCATGGAAACAACACGTGTCGGTATTCTACGCCTAGCCAGCATGGTTGCGGCTTGCATGGCAGTTTCGATTTCAGAACCGGTGGCAATAATAATTGCTTTTGGTTTTTTAGAAGGCTCTTTTAGAATATAAGCTCCGCGTTTAATGTCGTCAATTTGTTGGCGATTCCTTTTTTGATGCGTTAGTTTCTGACGTGAAAATATTAGAGTTGTTGGCCCATCTTGTCGCTCTATTGCAGCTTGCCAGGCAACTGCGGATTCAACTGTATCACAGGGACGCCAAACGGTCATATTGGGGATCATGCGTAAAGTAGCAATTTGTTCAATGGGTTGGTGGGTGGGACCGTCTTCACCAAGGCCGATAGAGTCATGGGTATAAATATTGATGACCGGGATTTTCATCAATGCCGACATGCGAATGGCATTTCGCGCATATTCTGAAAACATCAGAAAAGTGCCACCGTAAGGAATAAAACCGCCGTGGACTGAAAGACCGTTCATAATAGCGGTCATGGCAAATTCACGTACTCCGTAATAAATATAATTACCGGAATAATCAGTTGTATTAATATCTTTACAGTTCTCCCAAGATGTTAAATTTGAAGCAGTAAGGTCGGCTGAACCGCCAATAATTTCTGGCAATAATGGAGCAAGAGCGTTTAAACTGTTTTGTGATGCTTTACGGCTGGCAATATTTTCTGCTCTGTTATTGATTTCGTTTATAAATTCAGTCGTTTTTTCCTGCCAGTCTTCAGGGAGTTCTCTTTTTTGTCTCCGTTCAAACTCTTTGGCTAACTCAGGATATTCAGCCCGATAGTTTTCAAAACGGTTCAGCCAATCTTTTTCAGCAATGTAACCATTATCTGTGGCATCCCAGGCTTGTAGTATTTCTTCAGGAATTTCAAAAGGGGCGTATGGCCAATTCAGGATTTTTTTGGCCAAGGCGATTTCCTCATTTCCTAAAGGCGAACCATGGCAACTCGCTTGTCCTTGTTTATTAGGTGATCCATATCCGATAGTTGTTTTGCAAATGATTAATGAGGGTTTATTGGTAACAGAACGAGCTTGATCTATCGCTTTATAGATAGCATCGCAATTGTGTCCATCAACGCGTGTGATAACATGCCAATTATAGGCATCAAAACGTTTTATTGTGTTATCGGTAAACCATTTTCGGACTTCACCATCAATAGAGATACCGTTATCATCATAAAGAACAATGAGTTTACCTAGCCCCATTGTACCGGCCAGAGAGCAAGCTTCATGGGAAATACCTTCCATTAAGCAACCGTCACCAAGAAATACATAGGTGTAATGATTGACTATTTGGTGATTATCACGGTTGAATTGCGCGGCTAATGTGCGTTCGGCAATAGCCATTCCAACTGCATTGCTGATACCTTGTCCTAATGGCCCGGTAGTGGTCTCAACACCAGGGGTAAGACCATATTCAGGATGGCCGGGTGTTTTGGAATGCAACTGTCTGAAATTTTTTATATCATCAATGCTAAGGTCGTATCCACTCAAATGAAGCAATGAATAAATCAACATTGATGCGTGACCATTGGATAGCACGAAACGGTCACGGTCAGCCCAGTTCGGGTTGCCTGGATTGTGTTTGAAAAAATCATTCCAGAGAACCTCTGCTATATCAGCCATGCCCAAGGGAGCACCGGGGTGTCCTGAGTTGGCTTTTTGTACAGCATCCATACTCAAGGCCCGAATGGCATTGGCAAGGTCTCGACGCGTAGGCATAGTTATCTCCAATAAACAGTTTTGAACGGTTACCGGATATTATAACTAAATATTTTTATTTATAAGAAACGTACGATGAATGGAAGTGTAATGCCGAGGAATGAGTAAGGAAAGGAAACCGCCATGTTGAGTTGAAAACACAGCGGTTTAAAGATGATTAAGGCGTTAATCCTTCGCCAACAGTGACAACTTTTAGAGAATTAGTGCCACCGGTTTGACCTGTCAAATCACCCTTGGTAATAATGAACTGATCACCTTGTTTGGCTTGTCCATGTTGTTTCAGTTTGTTGATTATATCGCGGTTCACTTCGACATGATCAACAGCCTCAAACTCAAAATAAATTGGAAATACTCCGCGATACAAAGTAACTCGGCCTAATGTTTCTTCATGACTGCTAAAAGCAAAAATAGGAATACCAGAACTGATACGTGACATCCATAGTGGAGTTGAGCCTGATTCGGTCAATGCTGCAATACCGGCGATTTGGGTGTGGTTGGCCATATACATGGTTGACATTGCAATGGCTTCATCTACCCGTTCAAATTTTTCGGCAACACGGTGTGCTGAACTTTTGACGCTAGGCTGCTTTTCCGTTTCTTTACAAATGCGCACCATGGCCTCAACGGTTTTGACTGGGTATTTGCCAGAGGCAGTTTCAGCAGATAACATAATGGCATCAGTGCCGTCAACAATTGCATTGGCCACGTCAAAAACTTCGGCGCGAGTGGGAATCGGGTTTTCAATCATGGATTCCATCATCTGGGTTGCGGTAATAACAACCCTTTTGAGTTCTCTTGAGCGTTTGATCAGGTGTTTTTGTACGGCAGGAAGTCTGGCATCCCCGATCTCTACACCCAAATCGCCACGAGCAACCATAATGGCGTCAGAGGCTAATATAATTTCATCTATAACCTCCATGGCTTCGGCGCGTTCAACTTTAGCAACAATTCCCGCTGTACAGCCTTCAGTTTCCAGAAGACGTCGTCCTTCATTAAGATCTTCGGCGCAGCGCGGGAAAGAAATTGCCACATAATCGGCCTTGATTTTGCCAATAGTTTTAATATCTTCTTTGTCTTTTTCTGTTAATGCCGCAGCGGAAAGGCCGCCACCTTGTAGATTAATGCCCTTGTTATTAGATAGATCTCCACCGACAACGACTGTACAATTAATACGCAAGCCATCGGTATCAATCACATCTAAAACCACGCGTCCATCATCCAGCAGTAAACGGCTTCCGGGAATGACTTCTTTGGCTAGAGGTTCGTAGGTAATTCCGACTTGGGTGTTGTCGCCGTCTTCTTCGCCAAGATTGATATCCAGAGCAAAGTCTTGACCTTCTTCCAGCCATACTTTAGTATTTTTAAAACGGGCAATGCGAATTTTCGGGCCTTGTAAATCACATAAGATACCGACCCGGCGACCTGTTTTTTTACTCAGTTCCCGTACCCGTTTTGCACGATCAATATGATCTTGGGCAGAACCATGTGAAAAGTTCATGCGAACCACATCAAGACCAGCTGAAAATAAACCTTCTAAAACACCAGGTTTATCGGTTGCCGGCCCAAGAGTAGCCAGGATTTTTGTTCTTCTTAACATATAATATCTTAGTTTATTTTGCGTTAACCAAAGCAATAGTGGTATCAAGCATACGGTTTGAGAAACCCCATTCGTTATCGTACCAGGATAAAACTTTGACCAAGGTGCCGTCGATGACTTTGGTTAAAGATTTATCATATGTCGAAGAGGCTGGGTCATGGTTAAAATCAACAGAAACTAATGGTTTTTCATTAATATTCAGAATACCTTTCAGTGAGCCTTCAGATGCAGCGGTCAGAATTTCATCAATTTCCTCTTTACTGGTATTGCGGCTGGCTCGGAATGTCAGGTCAACAACTGATACATTGATGGTTGGAACACGAATTGCGAAACCATCCAGTTTGCCAGCCAAATCTGGAAGCACCAAGCCAACTGCTGCTGCGGCGCCGGTTTTGGTTGGGATCATGGACTGAGTGGCTGAACGGGCGCGGCGCAGATCAGCGTGGTAAACATCAGTCAGAACCTGGTCATTGGTATAGGAATGAATGGTAGTCATCAATCCTTGCTCAATACCAATGCTGTCTTTCAGTGGTTGAACCAGTGGCGCCAGACAGTTAGTCGTACAAGATGCGTTGGAAATAATGGTGTCGGATGCTTTCAGGGTATCGTGATTGACGCCGTAAACGATGGTTGCGTCAACATCGCTGCCGCCGGGTGCAGAAATAATGACTTTTTTAGCGCCGGCTTCCAAATGTGCAGAAGCTTTAGCTTTACTGGCAAAAAAACCAGTACATTCATGAACGACTTCGACGCCCAATTCAGCCCAAGGCAGTTTTGATGGATCTCTTTCCGCTAATACTTTGATTTTGTCGCCATTGATGACCAGATAACCATCTTCAACACTGACTTCACCGGGGAATTTACCGTGTGCTGAGTCGTATTGAGTCAGGTGAGCATTAGTTTCGGCATCGCCCAGGTCATTGATTGCAACTATTTGAACCTCATCGGTACGACCTGATTCATATAAAGCGCGAACTATATTACGACCAATACGACCATAGCCATTGATTGCAACTTTAATTGCCATAGATTATTCTCCGGGTGAAAGCTTAAAAGAATGTGTACAAAGACACTTGAAAAATTGTCTCATCATACCAAGAGAATGAGGTTATCGTCTATAGCAAAAGGGAAGTCGTTATTTTAATCGTTGCAAATAAAAGCCAAACTGACATAGCATTGTAAGAATTATCACTAATGTAACGAGAGAGATCATGAAACGGCGTGAATTTATTCGCAAGGCTGGTACAGGTTCAATAGCAACTTGTGTGGGTGTTGCCATGCCTGGCATGGCAAAAGCAAGAGCTGAATTCAAATGGAAAATGGTAACGGCCTGGCCAAAGAATTTTCCTGGACTGGGAAGCAATGCCAATTTGTTGGCTAAAATGATTACCGAAATGAGTGGCGGTCGCATATCAGTTAAAGTATATGGTGCCAGGGAGCTAGTACCTGCATTTGAAGTATTTGATGCAGTGTCTAAAGGAATCGCTGAAATGGGGCATGCCGGCGCGTATTATTGGAAGGGTAAATCCGCAGCGACACAGTTTTTTTCTGCGGTTCCATTTGGTCTCACCGCTCAGGAAATGAATGCCTGGTTGTATTACGGGGGCGGTATGGAGCTTTGGCGTGAGTTATATAAACCATTTGGAATTATTCCAGCTGCGACGGGAAATTCAGGCGTGCAGATGGCCGGTTGGTTTAATCGGGAAATTAACACAGCTGATGATTTGAAAGGCCTGAAAATGCGTATTCCTGGGCTTGGAGGGGAGGTATTGCGGCGAGCAGGGGGAACGACAGTCAATATGCCGGGAGGTGAGTTATTTACCTCTTTGCAGTCAGGTGCCCTAGATGCTACAGAGTGGGTTGGCCCATATAACGATTTGGCATTTGGATTTTATAAGGTGGCTAAATATTATTATTATCCGGGGTGGCATGAGCCGGGGTCAACGATGGAAGCGTTGATTAATGAAAAAGCTTTCAATGTCTTACCGAAAGATCTTCAGCAAATTGTGTTAATAGCATGTAAAGCGGCTAATATGGATATGATTTCTGAATATACAGCGCGTAACAATCAGGCTTTGGATACTTTGATTAACAAACACAAAGTAAAAGTATTACCGCTTCCTGATAATGTTTTGAAGGTTTTAAAACTGCTTTCTGAGCAGGTTGTAAAAGAACTAGCGGATAAAGATATGCAGAGCCGAAAAATTTACGATTCTGTGATGCAGTTCCGTAAGCAGGTGGTGCGATGGGGGGCTATATCTGAACAGGCTTTTTTTAAAGCCAGGGAATTGTAATGAGATATGACCATGCTGTTCGATAGATAAGGCGTTATCTATTATAGTGATCGCAGCTTGATTTGATGCATTCAAACATTAGATTATCAAGATGAGAGTCCGTGGCATTACTGAATTGTAAGCCGTATTCGTTGTGCTTGCTACAATGTCTGATAATGCCGTGAATGGAGATTGGAAGACCGGATTGCGGCATTATAATGAGAATTCTGATTTCACTGGTGCTGATGTTTGCGGGAAAGGGCGTGTTAAGTTGGATTTTAATACCGGTATAACTCATATCAATTATTCTCCCTTCAATAACAAATTCCTCATTTTGAGGTATCGGTTTGATAGAAATGTTTGCTGTTAAATTTGTTGGTAGAAATCTTGGGTGAGTGCGTTTTTCAGAAATCATTGTATTTCATAATGTTATCGGGCTCATGTTTTTATGTGAGCCAGTTTAGATTCAATTTTTTGTTTATATTTTAAATAAAGTATTGTATGTGCATGATTGAGGTTATCAACTCCTAATATTTGACAGGGTACATCAATTTCGTTGATGTGGAATGGATATTCTGTCGTGGATTGTCTGAATGTCTGGATATATTGCCGGACTGATGTAAATATATTCCGGGAATGACGGGATGAGAATTTCTCATCATTGCAAAAAATAGTCAGATGATGCTGGTTGTTTGCTGTTTCAGCGGTAACACGGATATTTAAATTCAGGACGTTTCCTTGTGGTTTGACTTTAACTGGCTGACAGGATGCCACATCGGCTGAATTTTTCAATATTTCATAGAATTTGATCTGGATATTATCGGACAGTTTGGCTCGATCTTGTAATCTGTTAAGGAATGACAGGTAATTGGATAAAATCTGATGCGGTTTTGTGTGTTGGTATTGACGTGTGAATAATGCCGCCCTTTCATCAATAACATAAAGAATCACATGGTTTTTGGTGCTGTGATAAAAAACCTGGATACTGTTTTCACTGATGTGAGTATATAGGAATGGTATTAATGTGTTGTCGAGTACATAATTATCAAAGCTCACAGGTGAATAACAGAGCTGGGTGGATGCAAGCTCTTGAAGCAATGATTCTCTGGTTTCAATATTCCAGTAATGTAATGTCTGTGCTTGTAGTTTGAAAATAAAATAACTGTTTTCAGCGGGTAGAACATAACGCCAATTTAATGAAGAGGTAAACAGTTTTATCAGACGATTAAAAACAGTTTTAATACGTAAGCTAATAGTTTTGGCTCTGAGGGGAGTCAAGCAGACGACTTCCAGTCTGGCATGGTTTACGGGCAAAATACTCTGGTTGAAAATTTCACTCAAGCACTGAAAAACGCCTTCCAGGCCTTCGTATTGTGAGAGGGTGATTTCTCCCCAGCTAGATATGCTGACCTGATGAATCGTTTGTACAAAACATTGTCGGTCTTTCCCATAGCTTAATGGATCTGAACGATGACTCATAACGAGTTGCATGTTATCAGGGTTCGCCGCTAGCGGTTCTCCCAAGTTGATAAATAATTGCGAGGATAATAGTTGGTTTGGATATCGGTAAGTTTCAAGCATTTGCTTTTTAGAAATCCACCAGCTGGAAAAAAAATGATATAGATGACGGACTAGTAAATTTATATCTATATCGTTCGTGCTTGGACTGAGGGACTCAAAATGCAATTTTAAATGTTGTTGATAGAGTCCGTTAATTATCAGCCAGCATAAAAGCTCCAGAAAACCTTCACACTCCTTTATAGGCGGAGATAATGCTGGTTGTTTAGCGCTTACATAGCCGGAATATAAATACCATCGCGGTGCGGTATGATCCTGATCTATTTCAATAATAGATAATTCATCTTCTTTTTTATGGACGCTAGAGCGGGTGGAAATGACCTCGACTTTACCGGGTTTTTGATCGAGGAAGGTGTGTAGTTTTCGCCCAATCAGTTTTAAATCCTGATTATCCCGATAGTTGCCGGAAACATATTTGCCGGCAAAGCGTAAAATCATTTGCAGACATTGTTTTAATTGATCACGAATAATGATATGTTCGCGAGTCGCTTTACTGATATCCCAGAATTTATGACGACTGAAATTTTCTAGCATATCCTCAGGCCAATGCCATTGCTGAGCGATATTTTGCAGATAATGTTCGCGAAACAAACGGGATTGAAGATCCAGCGATTTGTCGGAAGAACCCATGATTTTTAGATAGAAACATTGTCGCGCCAGAGCCAGGCGTTTTTGTGAAGCCACCAGGTCAAGATAGACCTCAACTTTTTCATAGATCAACAGATAGGGATCCAATTTATTGATATCGAAGTTACCTTGGTATATTGCGGCTTTCAGGTTTTGGGCAATCCATTGCGGGTGAGGGTATTCACTGGCATAACATTCCATCAGAAACAGTTTCAGCAGTGACTTATAAGGCGAGTCCAGTGATTTATAAATATGCCAAAGTGTTGCACTGATAAATTCTTCGGCAGGAACCGATTGTAAACCGCCAAAATCAATGACTTCATGTGTAGAAATAAAACGATTTTCCAGTAAATGCTGAATATAGCCGTTATAGTTGTGATTCTGATGAGGAGGAACTAGCCACCAGGCCGGTGCTTTGCCGGCGATATAGATTGCTGTTCGATAAAATTCCTCTAATAATAAATAATGTTGGGTTTGACCACTGCTTTCTGAAGATAGCGGTAGATCCTGCCCCTGGCGGAATTGTTCACTGTTCATCAGAAAAAAATGGACTTCAAGATTCAGGGATTGAGCCCATTTTTCCAGTGAATCCGCTTTTTTCTGTAATTCAGCAATGTCTTCTAAAGGCAGCGAGGGTTTATGACACAACCAGATATCCATATCACTGGTTTTAGAGAAAGCGATGCTGCCAACGCTACCCATAAGAAAAATTCCTTCAATTGCGTAGTTACTAAGGGCTTTTCGGGTAAAACGATAGCCTTTAGAGAGTTGTTTCGCGGCTTTAACAGTCTGTTTGCTGGGGGAGTAATCCTGAATTCCTGATGGAGTTTCGGTCGAAGTAAATCCTGGTAGAGATGCCTGGTTTTGATGAAAAATCAAGGGTAATAAATCCAGAAATAATCGTTGTCTGGTCTGGAGAAAGTTTTGTACGCTGAGTAACCGGAATTGGTTAAGGTGTTTAAAGCGCTGGATAATTGCATGCAGATCTTTGCTGCTAATGTCTTCACCGGGTGAGCCGAGATTAATGGGAGGATAGTTTTTTTTCAAAATAAATCTGATGCAAGCTTTAATGGTTGGACTGACTTAAGTATAGAAAATCATAAAGGCTTATGAAAATTTAATTGAACAAAGTTTGAATTTTTTGTGTGATAACAGGTAAACCGGCTCAGACAGGCGTGAGGAATGTTAATTTGACAACTTTGTCGGTAAGGTATACCCAGAAGCATTGTAAACAAGACGCGAATGACGCCCGCGTGAGTGACGATTAGAATATGCTGATTTTGGTGTCTGAATGTGTATTTATTCCAGACCGATTTAACGCGATGGCTGAATTCTGGGAAAGGTTCGCCATTGGGCGGTCTGTGGCTGACTGGGTCATTATAAAAATCATCCAGGGCATGGGGTGATAGTGCGGCAATCTGGCCGGCGGTTTTACCCTCCCAGTCACCAAAACAGATTTCCCGAAAATCGCTTTCGGTTTGCAATAGAATTTGCTGATGGCGACTTAAATAATCGGCAAAGTGATGGCAGCGGCGGAGCGGCGAACTGATAATGGCATCCCATTCGTATTCTGCCGTTTGTGCCTGCATTTGTCGCCATCCTGACTCAGTTAACGGGTCGTCACGGCTGCCACGATAACAGGCTCCGCCCTGGACTTCGCCATGACGGAGTAAATCTACAATGGTCGTTTTCAATCTGGCTGAAACCGGTTACATTGATGCTCTTGCCGTCTGAATCGCTTTGCGGACTGTTTCCGGCGCCGTACCACCGACATGTTTTCTGGCGGCAACCGACCCTTCCAGCGTTAAAACAGCAAATACATCGTCGTCAATCTGATCTGAAAACTGTTGCAATTCCGCCAAGGAAATATCAGCCAGATCACGATGGCTTTCAATACCCAGGCGAACAGCTTGCCCTACCACTTCATGGGCGTCACGGAATGCCATGCCTTTACGCACCAGGTAATCAGCCAGATCAGTGGCAGTGGCAAAACCTCGCTTGGCGGCTTTGTACATGGATTCTTTTTTAGCGCTGATGTTGGGCATCATATCGGCAAAGGCTCGTAAACAATTGATTAACGTGTCTGCCGTATCGAACAGGGGTTCCTTGTCTTCCTGGTTGTCTTTGTTATAGGCCAGAGGCTGGCTTTTCATTAACATTAACAGTGAGACCAGATGTCCTGTCACCCGACCGGATTTGCCACGCACCAGTTCCGGGACATCCGGATTTTTCTTTTGCGGCATGATTGATGAACCGGTACAGAAAGCGTCCGGTATGTCAATAAAGTCGAACTGGGCGCTGGACCACAGAACCAGCTCTTCAGAAAAGCGGGATAGATGCATCATGATCAAACTGCCCGCCGCAGTGAATTCAATAGCGAAGTCACGATCGCTGACCGAATCCAGAGAGTTATTGGAAGGTCGGCTGAAGCCCAGCAGTTCGGCGGTCATGTGGCGGTCTATCGGATAACTGGTGCCGGCCAGTGCCGCCGCTCCCATAGGCATAATATTAATGCGCTGAAGGCAGTCCTGTAATCTTGCTTTGTCACGACTCAACATTTCAAACCAGGCCATCAGATGATGACCGAAAGTGATCGGTTGCGCGACCTGCAGATGGGTAAAACCGGGCATAATAGTGTCTGCTTGTTTTTCTGCCAGATCCAACAGGGCATTTTGCAGACGATTCAGTTGCGCCAGAATGGTGTTGATTTCATGACGTAAATACAAACGAATGTCGGTAGCGACCTGATCATTACGGGAACGGCCAGTGTGCAGTTTTTTTCCGGCAATGCCGATTAAATCAGTCAGCCGGGCTTCGATGTTCATGTGGACATCTTCCTGCTTGATTGACCAGTTAAAGTCACCGTTTTCGATTTCCCGGCTGATTTGTGCCAGTCCGTGCTGAATATCGGTCAGTTCCTGTGTCGTTAACACCCCTATTTTGCACAGCATTTGAGCATGTGCCAGAGAGCCTTCAATATCCTGCCGAGCCATCCGTTGGTCAAAACCAACAGAGGCGGTGAATACTTCGACAAATGCATCGGTAGTATCGCTAAAACGGGCGCTGGACAGTTTTTCGGTATTAACGGTGGTCATGGTTTTGTAATGGAATGCAAAAAAAGTGAAATTATACCGGTAAATAACCGCTTGTGTTGTGTGGAGCAATACATTGATGAAGATAATTTGAACTGGCTTTGATGCCAGTTGGTCGTAGAAAGAATAATAATTCAGCGGAGCTTATTGTGATTATACGAACATCATTGATAGGGCTACTGTTATTTATTCTCAGCTCTTGCTCTACAGTCAAAGTGGATGTTGATTATGATAACAGCGCCAAATTTAGACAGTTGTCAAAATATGCCTGGTTGGAGGATAAAGCAACGGTTACTGGTAATGCCTTGATTGACAGTAATACTTTGCTACACGACCGGATTCGCACAGGAATTGAGCAATGGTTAGACAGTCGCGGTTATTTAAAGAGCAAATCGGTGAATGCGGATTTTCTGGTAAATTATCGGGTAACAAAAGAAAATATCTCTCGTAGAAAGGCGCTGGACTTTAGTTATGGGTATTCCTTTTATGGCTACCCTTATAGCTGGGATTATGGCTATTACTCTTATTATCCTTATTATTATTCGCCCTATGTTGGTGGATATTATCCCGGGAATTACTATAGTTATCAACGTAATGCCTTGGTCATTGATATTATCAACCCGGAAAATAAAAAGCTGATGTGGCGTGGTATTGCATATTTAAAAATGAGTTTCAGCAGCAGCCAGAAAAATAAGGAAAAGGATGTGCAGCGGACTATTCAAACAATTTTGTCAAAATTTCCACCGGATGCGAAAAAAAAATAGAACTTGGGATTTGGCGTAATCTTATTGTCATATTGCTTCAGTACAGTCATATCCCCTGCTCGGGATTGAAAAAGGAAGAAGCAATGCAAGAATTGTACGAACATTTGACGCATATCATCGCCAATCAAAAACTAACCTCTCTCTTTCAGCCTATTGTATGTCTTAGAACAAAAACGATTTTTGCTTACGAAGCCTTGATTCGTGGGCCGTCAGACAGCCCCTTGCATAGTCCGGTGAACCTTTTTGGCGTTGCTGAAAATAGCGGGCAAACAGTTTTGTTGGAACATGTATGCCGAAAGGTCAATATCAAACAATTTGCTGAACAGCAATTGCCGCAGAAATTATTTTTAAATGTCAGCCCGGAAATTTTGCTGGAACCCGGCTTTAAAAAAGGCGAAACCCTTAAGGTTCTTGAGAAATGTAATATTTTACCATCAAGGGTGACGATTGAAATTACTGAACAGCAACCTACTGAAAATTATCATTTAATGAGAGATGCCATTGCACATTATCGTAATATGGGGTTTGAGATTGCAATGGATGATTTAGGGGCGGGTTATTCCGGGTTGCGATTATGGACGGAATTATTGCCTGATTATGTCAAGATTGACCGGCATTTTATTCAGAATATTGACAAAGACCCGGTCAAACTGAATTTTGTCCGTTCTTTAAAAAGCATGGCAACAGCAACAAGCTGTGAATTGATTGCTGAAGGGATTGAGACAGAAGCGGAATATCGTGCGGTCGAAAACCTCGGTATCCGCCTTGTTCAAGGCTACTATTTTTCAAGGCCTGAGGCATGGGCAGTGAAAACAATACCGGGAAAGCTATTTAGTTTTCAAACGCCAAACGAGCAGGCAGGGGCATTAAAATCATTTGTTTATGTCAAAAATATTTTACAAAAGGCGCGGTCTGTCAAGCCTCAAACGCGTAATAAAGAGGTGTTGAAGATATTTCAAAAAGAGAGTCAATTGACCACTCTTCCAATTGTGGAAGCAGGAAAAGTGACGGGATTAATTTATAAAGATCAGTTTTTGACGCAGCTGTTTGCCAGTCAATATGGACTTGAGTTGTATGGCAATAAGTTTATTCAGTCCTTTGCCGGCGAAATGCCGATGATTTTTGACGAGAATACCAGTATTGAAGATGTAAGCCGACAGTTAACCGAAAATTTACGTGCTGATATGGCTTTTATTATTACCCGAGACGGGGAATATAGTGGTATTGGAACAGTCATGGATTTATTACAGCTTATTACCCAGCAGCAAGTACAGAACGCCAAACACGCCAACCCGTTAACGTTATTGCCGGGAGTGACGCCCATCAATCAATTAATAGACAGTCTTTTGGCTAAACGAACGCGCTTTACCATTGCTTATTTTGATTTGGATAATTTTAAACCTTTCAATGATGTTTATGGATATGACAAAGGCGATCAGGCCATCAAACTGGTCGCTATGTTGTTATCTGACAGTGTGATGGATGGGCAAGGTTATGTGGGGCATATTGGTGGCGATGATTTTATTGTTGTTTTTACGGGGCAGGACTGGGAAAATAATTGTAAGAATGTGCTGTCAACATTCCAGAAAAAGGCGCCGAATTTGTATAGTGAGGAAGATCGTTTGGCGGGAGGAATCAACAGTTATGACCGTAAAGGTAACTCTTGTTTTTTTCCTTTGCTGAGTCTTTCTATCGGTATAGTCAATGCTGATGCCATGTTAAATTGTCAATCTCATATTGATATTGCAGACCTGGCGGCTGAAGCCAAACATCAGGCTAAAAAAATCGAGGGGAACAGTTACTTTATCAATCGTAGGATACCGGGGAATTATAGAAATAGAATTTTGGCTGATTGTGTGATCAAGGATGCGAATGATCGTTTAATGTCTTTATGATATAAGGAGATACCATGAAAATATCGCTAATATCCCGTGTTGCAACGATTGCTCTTGTTTTGGTTTTGGTTTTGTTTGCCACGGCCATCAGCTGGTCGTTGAAAAATTTGAGTAGCGCTTTTTATGAGGTTGAAAGTTATGGAAAACTGAAAAACAGAGTGATGCAGAACATTTACATTCCGATCAATACCTACCTTGATTCTGCAGATGCCACCTTGTTAACTGAAATTGAAAATAATATTACAAGCCTCGTCAAACAGACGCAAACAGACGCTACTTTGGCAATGGATGTTCGTAATATTTTGGTTGATCTGTTGGAAAAGCTGGAGCAGGTGGTTGTGTTGGATTTACGTGCGGCAGGAAAGCTGGCTGATCCACAGATATTATTGATGAATAATGAAAATCAGCTGCTTGGGGAAATAGAAGTGTTGATGGATTTTGTTGGACAATCGACCCAGGTGAGCGCCGAAACCAAACAGCATTATTTAATTACACTGGGGCGAATGCAGCTTGCTCTGAAGCGCCTGGCAAATGTCAGGCAAAACTTTTTTTCCGAGCCTAATAAAGCCTCGCTGGACACCATGCAATCCTATCTGCAAGGGATGGCGGTGGCGGCAACGCAATTGGCAAGTTACCGGCCTTTAGGCATTTACGAGCGGCAGAATGACAAAGACGAACTGTCGGGTTTGCTGGGATGGGATGAAAATATTGATAATGAAGAGATGACTTATGAACATATTGCCGAGATAACTTCATTAATTAATCGTTACCCCAAAGAATTACAAAACGCACAGCGTTTCAGTCAGCAAAAAATCGCCGGACGACAAAAAACAGTGTTGCAAATGAAGTCCATGCAGATACAGCTAGATCAGCTGGATAAGGATGTCGCTTCACAATATCAGGTCACAGAAGAGCGGCTGTATATTATCTTTTTTGTGTGTTTGGCGCTGATTGTTATCATTAGCGTGTTACTGATACTGTTGCAACGACATCTGGCAATGATTATCAATCGTAGCAGCACCTATATCAACAAGCTGGCGAGTGGTGATTTAAAATCATCTTTTCAGATGCATAGTAAAATTGCAGAAGTTAATGATTTAAAGGCTGCTTTTGCAAAATTGGAGGGTTATTTTAACGATCTGATTGATAAGATTCAGCGGGAAACCACTACATTGGATTGTTGTCAGCAAATAGTGGTCGACGGTACTCAGAATATGGAAAGCATGGTGGCAGACAATCAACAATTGAGTTCACGTTCTGTTATGCAGTTAAAACAACTGGCCAGCTCATTTCAGGAAGTGGCCGTTAATGCGGTAGAAACGCGAAACGTGGCTGTGTCGGCACATGAAAATGTTGGAAAGGGCGTGATGCAAATGCGATATACCCTGGAAAAAACACATAACCTGAGTCGAGGTATGGACGATACCGCTTCTTCCTTAATGCAGTTGCAGGTTGAGGTACAATCAATAGAAGGCGTATTGAGTGTGATTCAGGGATTTACCGAGCAGACTAATTTATTGGCTTTAAATGCGGCAATTGAAGCGGCAAGAGCTGGTGAATACGGGCGTGGATTTGCCGTAGTTGCTGATGAAGTTCGCAGATTGGCGGCTAATACGGCAACTTCGGCAGAAGATATTCAACTATCATTGGAAAAATTGAGTGATATTACCCGGAAAACGGTCAAGTTAATGCAAGGGCAGCAGCAGTCTGCCAGTGAAACCGCAATGGCAGTGAATGAAGTGAACCAGGTTTTTAGCCGTATTTATGATGCAATTACCGATATAAATGCCAAAAATGAGGTGATAGCCACTTCGGCTGAACAGCAGGCTTCAGTTGCCAGCGAGATGAGTCAAAGTATAGCCAGAATATCTGAAGAGTCTGACTTAACAATGCAGGAAGCGCAACGTAACAAGGCCAGCGCATCGGAAATTACCATTGTTTGTGATAATTTGCAGGCATTGATTCAGCAATTTGCTGTTTAATAGTTTTGATTTGTTTATACTTTCCGGTCAACAGTGACGCTGAGGTGTCTGTTAAAGGGAATTTGACAGCAACATTCTTTTTGTCGAATTTTCATGACGTATAGATATAAATGAATTCCGAGTCAAATTACAGTCGTCTTGATATTGCCTTTGCCCGTTTTCTGGGGCAACGCTCCTTGTTAGACGGTACACAGCGAAGCGCGTTTGAATCTTTGTTGATGAAGCTTTCTGCTCAACAAGCCGCCGGCCACAGCTGTATGCCGATTGATGAAGCCGACAAGGATTTATTGCAGGCTTCGGGATTTGTTTCCAAGGGACAAACGATGCCGCTGATCGTGGAAAATAACCGTTTGTACACTCAGCGCTATTGGTTTTATGAGCGACGTTTAGCTTTGCAGGTTAAAGCGTTATGTCAACAGCGCTATAATTATGAACATATGGAAGACAGAGTGGCGCATTATTTCAAGTCGTTGTCAGATGGAACGGACTGGCAACAGGAGGCGGCCAAAAAGGCGTTGACTCGGGCTTTCTGCATTATTACCGGCGGACCAGGGACAGGAAAAACGACAACCGTTGTTAAGATATTGGCTTTATTGCAGGAGCTGGCGAAACAATCGTTACATATTGCTTTGGTTGCACCGACCGGTAAAGCGGCCATGCGGTTGCAAGAGTCTATCGGGGCGGGGAAAGCAAGTCTGCCGTGTACGGATATTGTTAAAAAACATATCCCGGAGCAGGTAACAACAATTCACCATGTGCTGGGAGCGCAACCGCCAACGCCCTACTTTAAGCATGATGCAACAAATCCTTTGCCCTTTGATCTGGTGGTGGTGGATGAGGCGTCAATGGTGGATTTGGCGTTGATGAGCAAGTTGGTCGATGCGTTAAAGCCAAGCGCCCGGTTGATTTTATTGGGCGATAAGGATCAATTGGCTTCGGTTGAGAGTGGCGCCGTGCTAGCCGATTTAACGCTCAGTTTGCCAGAGCATACGGCAGAGTTGCTCAAATCACATCGTTTTCAAGGAGATATTAAAGCGTTGGCCGATGCAGTCAATCGGCAGCAGGGAGAACGAGCCTGGCAGTTATTACAACAAAAAGATACCGCAGTTTCGTTATTGAAAGATGAAATAATCGAATTTATTGCGACACAGCACAGAAAATATTTGCAATTAATAGAACAAGGTGCTGATTTTAAGTCTGTGTATGCAGCATTTAATCAGTTTCAGGTGTTATGTTCCAATCGTAACGGCCCACAGTCGGTCAACGATATTAATGTCCGGGTTGAACATTGCCTGCAGGCGCAAAATAAAATTCAGCCAACAGGAGCGTGGTATGTAGGCAGGCCGGTGATGGTAACGGAAAATAATATCTCTATGCAGTTATATAACGGGGATATAGGCTTGTGTTTGCCTGATCCACAATGCCGGGAGCGATTAATGGTTTTCTTTTTAAGGCCGGATGGCGGTATAAAGAAAGTGCTGCCCGGTCGTCTGCCTCAATGTGAAAGCGTTTATGCGATGACGATTCATAAAAGTCAGGGCTCTGAGTTTGACAGTGTTCTTGTCGTGCTTGCTGAGCAGATGAATCCGGTTTTGACCAAGGAATTGCTTTATACGGCAATTACCCGGGCCAGATTATCAATCAATATAGTGGCTGCTCAGGAAGTGTTTATTGAGAGCGTTCGTCAAAAAGTGTCACGGGATAGTGGTTTGGCCGATAAGCTGAATGAGTGTAGCATTTGATAGCGGCATCCTAACGGTGATGGGGCTGTTAGCAACTGACTGCTGCCGGTTCGAATTTATTCGCACAGTGCGAATAAATTCGTAGCTATGTCAGCCGAGCGCTTTAATTCGAAAAAGACCCGTTGTCGGATGATAATGCTGTAATCCCAATGATTTTTCAGGGATTAATGATCTCTTTGCACGGAAAACCGGGCCAGTGTTTCTAGGGCTTGTTTGTGATCGGAATCGGGAAGGCGGTTTAAGGCTGTAATCGCTTTATGTGCGGCGGCATCCGCACATTTTTCGGTATATTCGATGGCGTTAGTCGCTTTTACAATGTCGTAAACTTCAGAAAATGCTTCGCGGGAGCCTTGCCTGATGGCTTCTATAATAACTTCCGCCTGCTTCGTAGTGCCATTTTGAATGGCGTAAATTAAAGGTAAGGTTGGTTTTCCTTCGGCTAAATCATCGCCAAGGTTTTTACCCAGTTCTTCGGTGCTGGCTTTATAATCCAGGGCATCGTCAATGAGCTGAAAAGCCACCCCAAGTTGTTGTCCATAGGTGGCCAGGGCTTCTTCAGTTTCGGTGTCCGTATCAGAAATAACAGCAGCCAGACGGGTTGCGGCGCTGAACAGAATGGCCGTTTTTCGAGCGATAACTTCCAGATATTTTTCCTCGGTAGTATCCGGGTTATTGCAGTTTAGAAGCTGCAAAACTTCGCCTTCGGCTATCGCGGTAGTGGTTTTGGAAAGAATTTCCATGACTCGCATATTATTCGTGCGAACCATCATTTCAAAGGCGCTGGAATAAAGATAGTCGCCTACCAGTACACTGGCTGCATTGCCCCAGACAGCATTGGCTGAATCTTGGCCGCGACGCAGGTCTGATTCGTCAACCACGTCATCATGCAGTAAGGTAGCGGTGTGTATAAATTCAATCACCGCCGCCATGACCAAATGGTTGTGGCCGACTTCCCCCAGAGCTTTGGCAGACAGCAACAGCAGCATGGGGCGTAACCTTTTGCCGCCACTGCCGATAATGTAATGACCCATTTGGTTAATGAGAACAACATCTGAACTCAGTTCGTCAAGTATCAGTTGATCAACTGCTTTGGCTTCTGTTGTAGTCAGATTTTTGATGGATTCAAAATCAATAGATGCTGAAGCGTCGAGAGGGTCTTTTGCTGCCATTATGTTTTTGCTGGTTGTAGTCGCTAAAGGACTATTAAAATAACCCGCCATGCTATTTAAAAAAAGGGGGTGGTGTCAATAACTTTATTATGATACTTTAAGCGAGATTATTTGGCCGGGTAAATAATTAATTGACGGTTTATTGTTTTAGACCTATAATTCTCTGTTCACTTTTAACAGATTAAATCCTTGATGGAGCTTGCGCTGATGTATGCGGTAATTCAAACAGGTGGTAAACAGTACCGAGTAGAAGAAGGGGCCACCTTAAAAATAGAAAAACTTGAACTGGGAACGGGTGAAAGCGTTGAGTTTGATAAAGTACTGATGGTGAATTCAGACAGCGCCGTGAAAGTTGGTCAGCCTTATGTGGATGGCGGCAAGGTGACTGCAGAGGTTATTTCCCAGGGCAGACATAAAAAAGTTAAAATTATTAAATTTAAAAGACGTAAGCACCACATGAAACAAATGGGTCATCGTCAATACTACACAGAAGTCAAAATAACTGGCATTTCTGCATAACTTAAAGGGGTTCAAAAATGGCTCATAAAAAAGCGGGTGGTAGTACCCGGAACGGACGTGATTCCAATGCCAAGCGATTAGGAGTTAAGCGTTTTGGCGGGCAGGAAGTCAAGGCGGGAAATATACTGGTTCGTCAGCGTGGCACTAAATTTCATGCCGGCGTAAATGTTGGTTTGGGTAAAGACCATACGTTGTTTGCTACAGCTGACGGCAAAGTGGTTTTTGAAGTCAAAGGCCCAAAAAACCGTAAATACGTCAGTATCGCTACGGCATAATTTTTCGGGCTGTAACTTTTGCAGCACGAATGGCAGTATTCGAAAGCCTCGTCTCAATGACGGGGCTTTTTTGTTTCTAGGTGGTTGTCGGAAGAGAATTTACCCTAATTAGTTGACAATTATGAGATTTGTAGACGAAGCGGAGATCCGGGTTGAGGCGGGTGATGGCGGTAATGGCGTAGCCACTTTTCGTCGAGAAAAATATGTGCCTATGGGGGGGCCGGATGGTGGTGACGGTGGTGATGGCGGCAGTGTTTACCTGGTTGCCGAGGGCAATGTAAATACCTTGGCGGATTTTCGTTATCATTCTGTACATAGGGCGCAACGCGGACAAAACGGTATGGGGCGTAATTGCACTGGCAGGAAGGGTGATAACTGTATTGTGTCGGTGCCACCCGGGACAATAGTGTATGAAGCGGAGACGGGTGAAAGAATTGGCGACCTGACTAATGTCGGAGAACGGTTACTGGTTGCCAAAGGTGGCTTTCATGGTTTAGGTAATACGCGATTCAAGAGTAGTGTGAATCGTGCGCCACAGCAATTCAGCAAAGGTTCGCCCGGTGAGCATAGAGTCTTGAAATTAGAGTTGATGGTTATTGCCGATGTCGGTTTGTTGGGAATGCCCAATGCCGGTAAATCCAGTTTGATTCGTACAGTATCTTCAGCCAGACCTAAAGTGGCGGATTATCCTTTTACGACGTTGCACCCCAATTTGGGCGTGGTGCGCGTCGATGATCTGCGCAGTTTTGTCATTGCTGATATTCCTGGGGTGATCGAAGGCGCATCCGAAGGAGCAGGATTAGGCTTGCAGTTTCTGAAACACCTATCCCGAACAAGACTGTTGTTGCATATAGTGGATGTTGAACCTTATGAAAGCCTGGAGTCTCCGGTTGAAGCCGCAAAAAAAATTATCAAGGAAGTGGAAAAATGGAGCGATGAACTCGCTGCCAAACCCCGCTGGCTGGTGTTAAATAAAGTGGATCGATTGTTGGCGGAGGTGGCGGAAGCGCATTGTCGGAATATTATAAATGAGCTGGACTGGCAGGGGCCGGTATTTACCATTTCGGCTCTGAAAAAACAAGGAACCCAGCAATTGATGTTTGCCATTATGGATTTTCTGGAACAACAGAAGCGAGAGCAGAGTGAGCAGAGCTGATTTTCCCGATGTCAAAAGAGTTGTTGTCAAAATAGGCAGTTCTCTATTAACTGATGGTGGGCGAGGATTAAATAGTCAGGCCATTGCGGCCTGGGTTGAACAAATGGCCGCTCTGAAGAAACAGAATATTGATGTGGTTTTGGTTTCATCTGGCTCGGTAGCAGAGGGAATGAGTCGTCTAGGCTTGAAAAGTCGTCCACAAACCTTACACGAATTGCAGGCGGCAGCTTCTGTTGGACAAATGGGGTTGATCAGAAATTTTGAAAACAAATTTCAGCGACATGATTTGCTGACTGCACAGGTTTTATTGACACATGATGATCTATCGGATAGACAACGCTACCTGAATGCCCGCAGTACTTTGTTGACGCTATTGGATTTTGGAGTGATTCCGGTCATTAATGAAAATGATGCTGTAGCCACTGACGAAATCCGGTTTGGTGATAATGATACCTTGGGCGCCTTGGTTGCTAATTTGATAGAAGCCGATTTGTTGATTATTTTAACCGATCAGACCGGTTTATTTGACGCTGACCCGAGTATTAACCCTGAAGCTAAACTGATTACCCGAGCCGCTGTTAATGATGATTTGCTGGATGAGGTGGCTGGTGGCAGCCGGAGTGGTCTTGGCCGTGGAGGAATGTATACCAAAGTAAGTGCGGCGCGATTGGCAGCCAGATCCGGTGCGGCGACAGTGATTGTTTCCGGGCAGATTGAGAGCGTTATTGCCGCTGTGGTTGCCGGTCGGGAGGTTGGAACCTATTTACTTCCTGATATGGCTCCTTTAGCAGCCAGAAAACGTTGGTTAGCCGGGCAGTTGCAGAGTAAAGGTTGTTTGGTGCTGGATGATGGTGCAGTGAAGATACTTAAGAGCGCAGGGAAAAGTCTGTTGGCTGTTGGGGTGCAGGATGCAAAAGGACATTTTAAACGGGGAGATCTGGTAAGTTGTGTTGATTTTCAAGGGCATGAAGTAGCAAGAGGTCTGGTAAACTACGGAGCCGAAGAGGTGAAAAAGATTGCTGGAAAACCCAGCTATGAGTTTGAAGCATTGATCGGCTATTCCGATGAAGAAGAACTAATACACCGGGATAACCTAGTAGTCATTTAAACTATCCCTGTGGGGTCAGGTCTTACAATTCACATATATCAGGGAGAAATCTGTTTTATCACTATATGATGGGTCAAATTCGAGAGGCTTCTTTGAGCAACTAGTTAATTTGTGATTTGTAAGGTCTGACCCCATCCACGACAAGCTTTCAAAGAATGTTTGTTGGTGTTGAAGCTTGTTTCGTTGTTATTCTAACTTGAAAAATAATCGGCATCTCCCCATCTTATTGAATAAGATTATCGTTTTTTGAGGTATTTATTATGCGAATGGACAAATTAACCAGCAAATTCCAGCAAGCTTTGAGTGATGCTCAGAGTCTTGCTTTGGGTAAAGATCATCAATTTATAGAGCCTGTGCACGTGATGAGTGCGCTTCTGGATCAGGAAGGAGGAAGTGTTCGTCCTTTATTGAAACAAGCGGGAGTCAATGTCAATGCGTTACAAACCGAAGTTCAACAGGAGGTGGACAGTCTGGCGACAGTCACAGGAGCTGGTGGAGATGTGCAATTGTCCAATGAATTATCAAGGACATTGAATTTAACGGATAAATTGGCGCAAAAGCGCAATGATGCTTACATATCCAGCGAACTATTTTTATTGGCAGCCTGCGAAGCCGGCGGTTTTTTAAAAGAGTTATTCAAGCGCCAGGGAATAACCAAAGAACTGTTGGAAAAAGCGATTGAGAATATCAGAGGTGGACAGGCGGTAAATGACC
>CAYNIU010000032.1:0-21561 GCA_964397365.1 uncultured Methylomarinum sp.
AAAGTGATTGAAACGATTGGCGCTACAGTTACCCATAAACGTCTATCTTTCCAGTCAGCCCAGAAATCCCAGTCACCGCCAGTCAACATATAGTGAATATGATATCCACCCAGAACAGCAGTAAATAATGTAAAAAGAATCATCCAGTCAAACGTACGAGAAACTTGAACCGCTTCCGCACGAGAGCGTACAGCTGATTGAGATGCGCTCATTAGCTTACCTCCTAAAAATTAAAATTATATTTTTTATTTACTACCTCTTCTTAAATCATTCCGCCCCTACAACAGGGCGGAATGACCGGAGATAGTATTTATTACTTCAAAAATCTATAGCAATTAAGCCAGATCTTTTTTCAGTAATTTTGTAATTGCCATTACTTCTGTGTTCACAACACCCATAATAGCCAGAGCCGCCCATCCAAAGAATACGAAACCGTAATGCAGTGGAGCAACGAACAACTCTTCCATAAACCAGAAAGTGTGACCCCATTCGTTCAGACCAACATTTGGCAGAATCATGAAAGGACCAATAACTGCGATCATATACATCAGGTGTAAACCTTCGTGATATGTAGGCAGTCTGGTTTTAGCATACAAGAAAGCTGATACACCAGTGATGATGTAAATTGGATATGACAGATAGAACTCAATGATATGACTTGGAGTGAAGTCAGTATCACGAACAATTGTTTGATGCCATGTACCGTCTTGCTCTGTGAAGTAAGAAGCTCCCCAGTAAATAGCCCAGCCGTACATTACCAACCATGTCCAGTGAGTGAAATGTCTTCTCAGCTCTTCGCGAGGAGTAATTGACATAACCTTACGATCACGTGATTTCCAGATGTAACCCCAAAGAGCCGCTGAAATAACAACTTCCAGAACCAACTCAATGTACAACATATTCATCCAATATGTTTCGAACTCAGGCGCGAATGAATCCAGACCTGCAGACCATCCATATACACCTTCGTACCAACGAATGAATGAATAGAAAACCAGATACAGCATAAATCCTGCGATCAGGTTCGTTTTATTTAATAGCGGTGCTTCCGCAGCATCAGCCTTAACTGACTCAGTTGTAGCAGCCATTTCTACCTCCTAAAAGATTATATAATCCCCGGTTAACCGGGAGTTCTTGTTTCTTCCTTTTTCAATCTCCGCCATCAAAAATTTGTTAGCGAAGTCAGCTTGCTCCATAAGCTTGTTTGGGAGTTTACCAGCTCGGTAAACTATGTCAAGAGAATGAATCTATTTTTATAACTCTGATTTCATATACTCTATAAACAACGGATTAGTTTCCTCTTCAAATATTAGTTTTGGTACAATGGAGTGATATGTCCAGTCATATTATTGTTGTCTGGACATCAACCCGCACTTAATCAGCTTTATTCATTAAACTCTTGTTTTCCTTATATTCCAACATGAAATTCAATTCCAAACTTATTTTATTCGTTCTCTGCCTGGTCGGCTTGATTGCTCTTCAGGTAAAAGTCATTATGCCTGTCGTATATGATGTCGTTTCTTCAGACTTGTTTCTTGAAAACAATGAAAGCGATGCCGTTCTTGAATCCATGTCTGATCAAATGCTTGGCCACGCTTTTGATCAATGTAACAATTACATTGCAAATGACCTGGATCCCGATGAAATAACGGCCACCTTTGTCAACGAACCAACTAATGCTTGGGAGATTGAAGCCGGACAATATGTCATTACCGCGGATATTGATCTGATACCTTCTGATGCACCGGCATTCACCCGACGCTATGTCTGCCGGATCGAATACACTAGCGACAGCCCGGAACTTACAGAAATAACGAACGCCGATAATTGGTCAGTTGACGGTTTAAGTGGACTTGATGACATCTAGTGGACTGTCGGATTACGGCTGATACTACTGCAACTGCGGGAAATCGGCATTTGAAAGATGACGCCGTCCCCACTATAAAAGCGACCATCTACATCCATTTCTTACAATAACATGACCTAAATCGCTGACACCTGCAATCATAAATATACGATTGCAGGTGTCAGCGAACATCTGAACACTTACATCAAATCTTTTATATTCTGATATGTGTCACTCATCTCCAAATCAAACGCAACCTTTTTATAGGTAATATACCCACGATAAGTGTTAACTGCTTTAGCCAACCAAGGGGTATCAACCAATGCTTCAACGCCATTTTCCGCAATCATCTCTATATAAGCGATAGAGACCTCGCCTAATGCGATTGTCGCTGTTCTTGGAAATGCCCCCGGCATATTTGTTACGCAATAATGAAGTACGCCATATTTCAAATAAACAGGATCCGAATGAGTAGTGGGCCGGGATGTTTCAAAACAGCCTCCCTGATCAATACTGACATCAACAACCACCGAACCGGGCAACATTGCGCTTATCATTTCACAGGTCAAAACCTTTGGCGCCTTTGCTCCGTGACACAAAACCGCACCTATAACCAAATCGGCATCAGCAATATGTTGAAAAATATTATCCGCATTAGATAAAAAAAACTGCGCCCCATGCCAGGACTCATCAGTCCTCAAAATTCTGAATCTATCTTCACTCAACCCGGCAATACAAACCTTAGTCCCCATGGCTACCGCAACTTTTGCCGCATGCAGCCCAACCACACCATCACCAATTATCACCACCTTACCTGAATTTTTTCCTAAAACAGTCGATAATTGCACGCCTCGACCCTGATTAAAGCTTGCCAGATAATAGCTCCCCATCAAGGTTGCCATATTCCCAGCCACTGCGCTCATCGGCGCCAAAACAGGCAATCGTCCTTGCTGATCCTCCAGCGTTTCATAAGCAATTGCCGTAACCTTTTTCTTCAGCAATTCTTCTGTTAACGTCCGCGTCACTCCAGCCAAATGAAAAAAGGTAAAAATTATTTGTTTATCAAAAAACTGATACTCCGATTCTAAAGGCTCTTTGACCTTGACCACCATGTCAACAGCCCAGGCATCACTAGCAGCTGCAACTATGCCAGCGCCCACCTGTTGATATTGTTGATCCGAAAATCCAGAACCATTACCAGCCCCCGTTTCAACCACAACTCGATGCCCCAGACCAACCAAGCGCTCAGCACCTTCAGGCGTCATTGCTACCCGATTCTCTTTATCTTTGATTTCCTTAGGAACTCCGATAAGCATAGCTTATGCCTTTAGTTTTCTGGCATATTCAGCGGCACCAATAAGCGCCGCCTCATAATTGATACAAACTTTTACTGAAATATTTTGTAACATCTGCCGATACCTCCCTTTATTCAAAAACGCATGCATAAAATCACCCTGCCTCAGCAACGGTAAATTTTTGGCCGCGACACCACCCGCCAAGACAACCCCGCCATAAGACAGTGTTTTTAGTGCCAGATTACCGGCTTCAGCACCATAAATCCGAGAAAATATCTGCATCGTTTTAGCGCACAACATATCCTCGCCAGATTGTGAACGGACACTGATAACCTCCGCCTTATCCCGCCCTGACATCACGCGTTCCGTTTCTGTATTCACAGGCAAAAAGTCAATACTTTTCAGAAAATCGTAAATATTTGCCACGCCCACCCCCGAAACAACCCGCTCATAACTCACATGACCGTCATATTTTTTCATCAGGTAACGCAACAATTCAATTTCCAGCTCTTCAACTGGCGCAAAATCAGCATGACCACCTTCCGTAGACATTACATGATTTTTAAAGCCATCCCAACAAATGACAGCTTCTCCCAGACCGGTACCAGCAGCCAATACTGCCATATTACCCTTGTTAACACCCGCCTCGGCATTCAGTTCGACAAAATCCTGTTCCGGCAAATTTAATATGCCCCACGACGTTGCTTGTAAATCATTTAATAAATTTACATTTTCAACATTTGCAATCATCGCAATATTTTGCTTTCGCAAATGCCAGGGTAAATTTGTCGCATTACAGTCGCCATTTATTATGGGGCCGGCAACGCCCAAACAGACACTTTGCAAATCAATTACTGATTCACTTTGCAGAAACTCCCGTAACAAATCATCAAATGTTTCAAATTTGCCACTAACAAACTGTCGTTTTACTACACAACCCCCTGATAACTCAAATAATGCCAACAGGGTTTTGGTGCCACCAATATCCCCTGCCAGAATCACAAATCACCCTTATAGTCACTGAATACCTTATGACTACCTTCTTTATCAAAAGAAACAACCTGGTAAGCATCTTTTCTGCCCCCCATCTCCATTCCCGGCGTCCCTCCCGGCATTCCCGGAACAGCTACCCCACTGATTTGAGGTTTGATTTTCAACAACTTCCTGATATCTCCAGCCGGCACATGCCCTTCGATTATATAACCATCCACTATTGCCGTGTGACATGAAGCCAAATTCCGGGGCACCCCATATTTTTCTTTAACGGCTTGCATATCATCCCTGACAACATCTTTTATTTTAAAGTGATTCCCTTGCAAATGTTTAACCCATTTGCCACAACAACCACAAGTCGGGCTTCTGTAAACTACAATTTCGATTGGCGCATCCTTACCCCCCTCAACTTCTGCGACAACTCCGAAACTGACTACCAACAAACTAAAAATAAAACTGATTTTAAATATTTTCATTACCATACCTTTTCATTTTTCCATGCAGTGTTGCCTTGATTGTACCGCCGCCCACATGCTTACGGCATTCGCACAACATATAACCGGCCAAACGACCATCACTGATTTTCAATGGCTGCCAAAACCGTCAATATCAGCTTGGCATTATCCTAGAAAAATCAATTGTACGCTAAAATTTTACACCAATTTATAACTGGGAATGCCTTAAAAACGCCAATATTGCATGGCTATCAGGTCTATGTTGTTTGATTATTTATTCATCTATTATTAAGCTTATATCGTTTATGATTTTCTCATCTTGATACCCTGGAGATTTCCTATGAAAAAAACAACAGCCCTCCTGTTTGCAACAATGTCAATTGCAGGCTGTTCTATCGACCCTTATACCGGCGAACAAAAAGTCTCCAATACCGGCTGGGGCGCTGGCGCTGGCGCCGCTATCGGCGCCGCCAGCGGCGCCCTGATTGGTGGTGATGCAAAAGGGGCGCTGATTGGTGCGGCGGCCGGAGCGACTTTGGGCAGTGGAATCGGCTATTACATGGATCGTCAGGAAGCACAGTTAAGGGCTCGCCTGGAAGGCACCGGTGTCAGAGTTCAACGCCAGGGCGACAATCTGAAACTGATTATGCCGGGCAACATTACTTTTGCTACAGACTCGGCAAATATTAGTCCCAGTTTTTACCCTGTCCTGAATTCGGTCGCCATCATACTGAACGAATTTGATAATACTAGCATTAATATATCGGGATATACTGACTCCACTGGTAGCGATATGCACAACCAGAAGCTCTCCGAGCACCGCGCCAACAGTGTCGCCAGTTATCTGGTCAGATCCCGGGTTCATCATGGCCGAATTCAGGCCCGAGGATTTGGAGAGCGCTACCCTGTCGCATCAAATGAAACAGCCATAGGCCGCGCCCAAAATCGCCGCGTAGAGATCAGCATTCGCCCCAGATAAGAGAGACCATAAAAGACATGGATTAAAATTGTCAAGGCGTGATCTTAAACGCCTTTTCGATTTCCGTCTTAAAGCATCATCTTAACGGCTAAAATAAACAACATAATTGAAAAATAGCGTTTCAGTTCTTGAGCGGGAAGGTGATGAGCTAACTTTGCCCCGTAGGGTGCGGTAAGGACACTTAATGAAACCACTCCTAAAAAGGCAGGAACATACACATAGCCAACACTGCCATCGGGTAAACCGGCAACATTCCAGCCAAGCAAAGCGTAACTAAAAGCACCAGCCAATGCAATCGGCAAACCGCAGGCGCTTGATACCGCAACGGCGTTTTTCATTTGCAATTTTTGACCAACCAAATAAGGTACTGTCAGCGTTCCCCCGCCAATCCCCAACAAACTGGAAATTCCCCCGATCAGCGTACTGGCAATATAATCCTGCCATGCCTCTTGTTTTTTTAATACCAATACCGGCTTTAACTGCAATGCCATACTGCTACCGACATAACACAAATAAGCAATAAACAACCACCGTAAACTGTCGGCACTGATCTTATCAGCAAACATGGCTCCAAACACTGCACCAACAACAATACCTGGAAACAGGCGTAAGAATTTACACCAAATAACCGCCCCAAGTTGATGATGCGCCTTCACTGAAGCCATAGCTGTCGGCACAATTGTTGCTAGAGATGTTGCCACAGCCATAATCATTCTCAAATCGGGGTTGAAATGCTGCCAATCAAACATCCAGACCAAAACCGGTACAATCACCAGGCCTCCGCCTAATCCAAATAATCCTGCCAGCACACCAGCTACAGCTCCAAGCAACAGACTCATTAAAAAAATCTCTATCATTATCTTTTCCCTAATTTACAAAATTTCCGACAAATTCTCTATGTCATTTATACTATGCCTTAATTCAGGCTCTCGCAAAATATCTTCAGCCCATGAAAACATATCTGGTGGGCGGCGCAGTCCGCGATCATTTGTTAAATCATCCAGTCAAGGAAAAAGACTGGGTAGTCATTGGGGAAACACCAGAATCCATGATTGCCCAGGGCTTCAAACCCGTAGGAAAGGATTTTCCAGTATTTTTACATCCGCAAACACATGATGAATATGCGTTAGCCCGCACAGAACGTAAAACAGCGCCGGGCTATAAAGGCTTTACAGTCCACGCCTCCCCGGATGTGACTTTGGAAGAAGATTTAATCCGTCGTGACTTGACCATTAACGCCATTGCCATGAATAAAGATGGTGCCATCATTGACCCCTACAACGGCCGATTTGATCTTGAACAGCGTATTTTTCGCCATATATCGCCAGCATTCAGCGAAGACCCTGTCAGAATTCTCCGGGTTGCACGATTTGCCGCACGTTATGCCCACCTAGGTTTTAAACTGGCTGAGGAAACCCGCGAATTAATGAAGCACATGGTCGACAATGGTGAAACCGAACACCTGGTCGCTGAACGGGTCTGGGCCGAACTGTACAAGGCCTTACAGGAAAAAACACCAGCCGCATTTTTTTATACTCTCAAACAATGTCAAGCTCTGTCCACAATCTTCCCGGAAATTGATTGCTTATTCGGCATTCCACAACCGGAAAAATATCATCCAGAAATTGATACCGGCATACACACTTTAATGACCCTGGAACAAGCCACGCTGTTATCAGGCAAAGCCGAAGTCAGACTGGCCGCACTCTTACATGATCTGGGAAAGGCGCTCACACCACCTGAAAAGTGGCCAAGCCATCATGGTCACGAACACATGGGTTTACCGATACTTGATCAATTCTGCAAACGCTTACGCACTCCCAAACACTGCAAATCACTTTGCCAACAAGTCATGCGTTATCACACTCATTGCCACCGGGTTTATGAATTAGGCGCCACAACAATAGCCGATATGTTGCAAGCTCTGGGCGTGTTTAAACCCAATCATTCACTACAGGATTTTTTGCTGGCTTGTGAGGCTGACATGAAAGGACGCACTGGATTTGAACATCAACCCTATCCCCAAGCAGACTATTTAGCGAATGCTGCAAATGCAGCTGTGAATATTGATACAGCTGCAATTTTAAATAGTGGCCTGAAAGGAGCGCAAATCGGCGAAGCTATAAGATGCTTACGGATTAACGCCATTAGCTGTTTTATAAAACAACAAGGTCATTAGACATCCTAAAAACTAGGGTAGAGTAGCTTGATACGTCTTTAAAGATCTTTCACTGCCGCCAGCGCTTCTTCATAATTCGGCTCGTCGGCAATTTCACTGACCAGTTCTGTATATATTACGTTATTATCTTCATTGATGACGATAACTGCACGTGCGGTTAATCCAGCCAAAATACTGTCAGTTAATTCAACGCCGTAATCTTGAGCAAAACTGGATCGAAAAGTCGACAACGGAATAACATCCTTAATGCCTTCGGATTCACAAAAACGTCCCTGAGCAAAAGGCAGGTCGGCAGAGATCACCAATACGACGGTATTCTCCAGACTGGATGCCTTTTCATTAAATTTACGGGTTGAGGCCTGACAAGTTGGGGTATCCAGACTTGGAACGATATTCAATATCTTCTTTTTATCGGCATAGCTGCCTAAAGTTTTATCCTTAAGGCGGTTACTGACCAGTTTAAAGTCCGGAGCCTGTGTCCCGACCGCCGGCAAATCACCTGATGTATGAATGGGCTTACCCTGGAAAGTAATGGTTGCCATACTAATTTTTCCTCTCTGGTCTATGGAAATGTGTGCAATACACACTCTACTTCGTTTTTTTTCTTTTACTAAAATTGATCAGCCTTTTGCGTCTTTTCATCTGGTATTCCGTTAACTTGTTTTTCTGTCCTTGAAAGGGATTTTCTGGAGATTTGAAAATTAATTTTACCGGTGTCCCTTTCAAACCCAACTGTTCGCGGTAAAAATTCATTAAATAGCGCCGGTAAGAATTCGCTAATTTATCAGTCTGCACGCCATGAATAACAACAACTGGAGGATTACGTCCTCCCTGATGAGCATATTTCAATTTAATCCTGCGGCCCCTTACCAACGGCGGCTGGTGTCCGACCAAGGCATCCTTGAGAATTCGGGTTAATACCGGTGTAGACATGTCAATCATGGCGGCATCGTATAACTCATGAACGACATCAAACAATTTACCGACACCGCTGCCGTGCAATGCTGAAATAGGATGTTTTTCCGCAAACTCCAGAAACGGCAATTTAATTTCTATCTGTTTTTTTATCAGATCTTTTTGTTCAGGGGCAATGCCATCCCATTTATTCAGACCGATAATCAGCGCTCTGCCGGCTTCTAATACCAGACCTAGTAAATGCGCATCTTGTTCCGTCACGCCTTCCCGCGCATCAATTAAATAAATAACGACATTGGCTTTTTCTATCGCTTGCAGTGATTTAATGATACTGAATTTTTCAATAGCCAAGGACACTCTGGCTCGACGACGCATACCGGCTGTATCTATCAGGGTAAACTTTTGGTTATTGCGCTCGAAGGGAATATAAATACTGTCCCGGGTAGTACCGGCCTTATCAAATACAACAACCCGCTCTTCTCCCAGCAACCGGTTCACCAGGGTTGATTTACCCACATTCGGGCGTCCGACTATGGCAATGCTGATCCCCTTATCCTGTTCTTCCTGCTCTTCATCAGGTGGCAGTAGTTCATCAATCCGCATTAACAATTCTTTAACGCCACGACCATGTGAAGCAGCAATTTGTACCGGTTCCCCCAATGCCAGGGAATAGAAATCCACAACCGCAATATCGGCATTTATGCCATCTATTTTATTGGTCACCAGTACTACCGGTTTATTCAGTTTTCGTAATGAATCAGCAATCACCTGATCAGATACATTCATACCCGCGCGGGCATCAACCAGAAAAAATACAATGTCTGCTTCTTGCAGCGCAATTTCCACCTGCTTTCTGGAGAAACTTTCAACTCCTCCTCCACTGCTGTCATCAATTATGCCGCCGGTATCAACGACTAGACAATCACGCTGACCTCTTTTTACTCGTCCATACTGACGATCCCGAGTCAGCCCTGGATAATCGGCAACCAAAGCCTCACGGCTGCGGGTTAAATAATTAAATAGCGTGGATTTACCGACATTAGGCCGCCCCACCAAAGCGATGACTGGTAACATTATCTTAATTTAACCTTATATGCGGCTAAGGTGCCGTCTTTTGCATAAATATAGACAGTATTATCAACGACTACAGGCCTGGCTTCCACCGCTGATTCTGCTATTCGTTCACGTCCTAACTGTCTGCCGTCACTGCTATCCAGCCAATGTACATAGCCAGCATAGTCGCCGCTAACCACAAAGTTGGCATAAGCCACCGGTGCCGTTAACTTCCTGTTATGCAGTTCATCTTGTTTCCATAATGAGGCGCCATTACGTTGATCCAGCTGCCAGACATCACTGTGGGTATCACTAATATATAAATACCGCCAATCATAACTCATACCAGAATTTGATGAGACATCTTCATTACGCCACAAAATATCACCATCTATTTCCAATACAGCTGATGTTCCCCCCTGATATCCGGCAATAAAAATAAGCCCATCAGTTTCCAGGGGGTCAACATCCAGGTCAACCAGGCGTTCCACTTCTGATCGCCCACCGGGAATAGCGATGCTGGTTTCCCAAATCACTTTACCATCAATCAGTCTCAATGCCATCAATTTACCATTGGCATAGCCTGTTATCACATTGTCTTCAACAATAATTGGCGAACCGGTGCCGCGTATACTTAAAGCCGGTACATTACGCTCAACAAGCCAAAGCTGGCTACCGTCTTTTTCACTAAGAGCAATTACTTTACCATCAGTGGTTCTCACAATTACAATTCCCTTGGAAATAACTGGAACAGCCAATATTTCACTGGATACTTCAGTCACCCATTTTTGTTCGCCGGTTTCCATGTTGAAAGAAACCACTTCCGCATGGCTGGTACCCATAATCACACTATCAATACCGGTTCCAGGTCCTGCTGAAAAAGCATAATCAGTTTTTCTTTCCCACAATAAATTTCCTGTTTTTAAATCCCTGGCTTCAATCAAGCCATCTCTGTCTGCCGCCAATACTTTGCCATAACTGACCGCAGCGACTAATTTTAGATATTGTTCATCGGTTCCAACGCCAACCCTTTCCTTCCATATGGTTTCTATTTCAATCTCAGGCCGATATTTGATCAATTTATCTGGCGGTTCAGTATTATCCTCTCCCCCCATAAAATAACTGGTCGCCCCAGTGATCAGTTTTTTACCTTCATTAAGCGCAGTACACCCATTCAGCAGGACGAAGCACAAAAATACCAGCGAAACAAAGAAGAGGTTACTTATATTGATTATTTTTTGCATGATGGCACTGTGCTAAAAAGCAATATGATGACTCACATTTCTTTTCGTTGCATTACGTGAATGTGAAACCTGATATCAATATCACTGAAAATACTACTGATAACTGACTACTGCGCGATAACATTAATAAATACCTCATCCACAGTAATATCCCTTTTATTGAACAGCTTCTTCCTCTATATCAGCCGCCGTAATATCATCCATTTTAAATTGTAATAAAGGTGATATCAGACCCGATCTTAACGCACTTTGATAGGCTGTTCGTGCTTCACCCAAACGACCTAACGCCACATACAAATCACCTTTCAATTCATCGTAACCGCCATTAAATCCTTCGGAAGTCGAGGCATCAGCTTCAGCTATCAACTGTAAACCTTTTTCATATTCTACAGTTGCCAGCATTAGCCTGACTAAGCGAACTCTGGCGACATTTTTGATTTCAGCATCCTCAGTTTTGACAATTAACTGTTGCAGAACTGATTTTGCCGCCTCAAGATCTCCTTGTTGCACTTTAGTTTTTGCCAATAGCAAAGCGGCAAAATCTGCATATGCCGTTGTTGCATATTGATCCATCAGGCGCTGTGCAATTTTTTCTGTAGAATCAAATTTAGCGGCGCTCTCACTTTTAAGCAATTGATGGTACAAAGCTGAGGCTTGATTGGCTTTATCCTGCTGATAATCTTTCCACAAATTCCAGGCGCCAACTAGTACTAATGCCATGATAACCCCAACAATCAATGAAGCACCGTTCTCTTTCCACCAACGCTTTAACGCTTCGACCTGTTCTTCTTCTGTCTCGTATATTTCCACTGTAAATACTCTTTTACTCTAAATTGTTACAAAAATTCATCAAACAACCATCTTCAATATCTCTGCTTACCTATGTTTTTTTGTTCACGCTGCCAATCCTGTAAAGTCTGCAGCAATTCCGGCAAACTCATATTTCTCTGTTCTTCCTCACTTCTCAAGGGTTTAAGGCTAACTTCTGCACGCGCTATTTCCTCCTCACCAATAATAACAGCATATTCAGCACCACTTTTATCGGCTTTTTTAAACTGACTCTTAAAGCTTCCACTCCCACAATGAAGCTGTACTTTCAAATTCGGAATATCATTTCTCAATTGTTCGGCTATCCGCATGGCCACCTTTTCTGCTTCAGTCCCGACTCGAATCAGATAAACATCGGCTACAGCATCAACACTAAAACCTTGCTGTATTTCCACCAGCGAAAGCAGTCTTTCCATACCCAATGCAAAACCAACGGCATAATTATCTCGACCACCCAATTGTGCAATCAAGCCATCGTAACGACCACCGGCGCATACCGTTCCTTGAGCACCCAGTTCATCTGTTACCCATTCAAAAACAGTTTTGCCATAATAATCCAGACCACGAACCAGTCGGCTGTTTAAAACATATCCAATATCCAAATCATCTAGCAAATCAGTTAATATTTTAAAGTGTTGCCGACTGTCTTCGCCCAGATAATCCATTAACTCCGGCGCATCTTCAATTAATTGTTTCATCTCTGGGTTTTTACTGTCGAGAATTCTGAGTGGATTACTTTCCAGCCTGCGCAAACTGTCTTCGTCCAAACAATTCTGATGTGTTTTGAAATACGCGACCAGCTTATCTTTATAAACAGCACGATCCTCTGTCGTACCCAATGAGTTAAGTTGTAACACCAACTTGTCACGAATACCCAGTTTTTTCCACAACCGGTGGCTTAATAAAATAAGTTCGGCATCAATATCAGGATCAGCCATACCATAGGTTTCCACACCCAACTGATAAAATTGCCGATAACGCCCTTTTTGTGGGCGTTCATGTCTGAACATAGGGCCGTAGTACCAAAGTCTATGGACTTGATTATGTAACAAACCGTGCTCCAGGCAAGCCCTTAAACAGCCGGCTGTTCCTTCTGGCCTGAGTGTCAGAGAATCACCGTTTCTATCTTCAAAAGTGTACATTTCCTTTTCGACAATATCGGTAACTTCACCAATCGAGCGCTTAAACAGCTCGGTTTTTTCCACTAGGGGTAATCTGACTTCTTGATAACCATAGCAATCAAGAACCTCTCTGATAACTCTTTCAACTTTGTACCAATGCGATGATTGATCAGGCAGAATGTCATGCATTCCTCTGATAGCTTGAATGACGTGCTGTTTTTTTGCCATTTATGGTGTTTGTATTCTCTGTATGGAAACAAGTTAAGGATTAACTGTTATGCTGACTTGTCGTGCTTGTTTACTTCCCGGAAATAGCACCAATAATTGCTGTTGGTACTGTTCGGCCAAAGTTTTGTTACCTAAGGCTCTTTCTGTCTGAAACCCAATCCACAACGTCTCGGCCGTATGTTTTGCAACGGCAAGATAGCGCTCAAGAAAGGCTCTGGCTGACATATAATTTCTGTTTTGATAACTGATTTTTTGCATTTCAAGCAATGCCGGCGCGTAACTGGGGTTTTCTTGCAAAGCCTTACGAAAAGTCCGTTCAGCCAGCTTGCGTTCGCCCTGTTTTAAATAGCACAGAGCAATATTAGTCAATGCAAACCATTTTCGATTATTCAACGGCATAGCCATCGACTGCTGTAACAATCTCAGGCCGTCCTGATAATGACCTGTTGTACACAGAAAACGTCCATAATTATTTTTTATACTGGCATTTTCCGGACTCAATTCCATTGCTTTTTCAAAATGATAACGGGCAATATCATTCTGTTGTATCCTTTCGTTCAAAACTGCAAGCATATTATGTATATTCGCATTACCAGAATCCAGTTGATACGCCCTTTCCAGTTTTTCCTTGGCGACTTTAAGCATATTCATCTCCAGATAACGCGCGCCTAACTCCAGGTTCAGAACAGCTTTCTCCTTGTTACTCATGGAGGAATTGTTCGAAGTTGTTGCACATGCCGACAACAACAGAAAGTATCCGGGAATTATTAACCTAAGTAACATAATCAGGCTTCTGCCTGTTGTAATTTCAAATAGCGCCGACTTTTATCTTTAACCTGCCCGACCAGCTGACCGCAAGCAGCATCAATATCATTACCCCGAGTTTTACGAATCGTAGTTACAATCCCGGCATGATGCAAAATATCCCGAAAACGTAAAATCGTTTGCGGCGACGAACAGCGGTATGATGTTTGTGGAAATGGATTAAATGGAATCAAATTGACTTTGGCAGGAACGTCACTTAGTATTTTAATCAGCGCCCTGGCATCCTGCACGGAATCATTAATACCCTCCAACATCACATATTCAAAAGTAATATGTTTTCTTGGTCCCCGTTTTGCGTATTTACGACACGCTGCCATCAGTTCATTCAGTGGGTATTTCCGGTTAATCGGCACTAATTCATCACGCAATTGATCATTTGCTGCATGTAGTGACACCGCCATACTGACATCACAGTGTTCATTTAATCTGTTCATAGCCGGAACAACACCCGATGTACTGACGGTCACACGGCGCTTTGACAAACCATAGCAAAAATCATCCATCATTAGATTCATTGCCGCGACTACATTATCAAAATTCAGTAAAGGCTCGCCCATGCCCATCATCACCACATTGGTGATTTTTTGTTCAGCACCCAAACGTTTTTGCGCCACATATAACTGACCAATAATTTCCGAAACGGCCAAATTTCGGTTAAAACCTTGCTGAGCAGTAGAACAAAACGTACAAGCCAGAGCGCAACCGACTTGTGATGATACACACAGCGTACCGCGTTTTTCTTCCGGAATGAAAACTGTTTCCACTCGGTTTCCACAACTCATTTGTACAGCCCATTTACAAGTGCCGTCAGCTGCTTTTTTCTCAACAATAATTTCAGGTGCTTTAATATAACAATGCTCATTCAGGTAAGTGCGCAAAGACTTGCTCAGGTTGGTCATTTGATCGAAATCATTTAATCCTTCCTGATAAATCCATTTCAGCAATTGAGTTGCCCGAAATGGTTTTTCTCCCAAATCGACAAAAAAAGATTTCAATCCTTTTCTGTCGAAGTCGAGAAGATTGATTTTTTCAGTGTTAACGGATGCGCTCACAAAGTTCATCTTCTGAAAAAAAGTAAGCAATTTCTTCTTTAGCCGTTTCCTGCGCGTCAGAACCATGCACCGCATTTTCATCAATGCTTTCTGCAAAATCAGCGCGAATAGTACCCGGAGCCGCCTCAGCCGGATTTGTCGCTCCCATGAGTTCACGGTTTTTCAATACCGAATTCTCTCCTTCCAACACCTGAACGACAACAGGCCCAGAAATCATGAAAGATACCAGATCATTGAAAAAAGGACGCTCTTTATGAACCGCGTAAAAACCTTCAGCCTGTTCTTTAGTTAATTGCAACATTTTTGCCGCAACAATTCTTAAACCGTTTTTTTCAAAGCGGCTGATAATTTCACCAATAACATTTTTAGCGACTGCATCAGGTTTAATAATTGAGAACGTGCGTTCAATTGCCATTTTTTTCAAACTCCAGTTTGTTTAATACATTAAAGTAAAATAGTTCGCCATTATAACGAATAAGCTTTTCAATCAATATTTTTTCGTTCGCGTCATTAAGGCATGTTATCTATTTCTGCCCCTTCTTTTTCCGGCACCATTAAATCTTCTTTGTTGATACCCAGAGCCAGAACGACAGGACTGGCCACATAAATCGAAGAATAAGTCCCTATAGCAACACCAATCAACAAGGCCAGGGAAAAATTATGAATGATCTCTCCACCTAACAATGCCAATGCAACCAGTACCAAAGCCGTCGTTAAGGAGGTCATCAAGGTTCTGCTTAGGGTTTGATTCAAAGAGATATTCATAATATTTTCCGCGGCATCTTTTCTCAGTTTGCGGAAATTTTCCCGAATCCTGTCATAAACCACAATGGTGTCGTTTAACGAATAACCTATAACCGCCAATATTGCCGCCAATACGGTTAAATCAAACTCCATTGCAAATACCGAAAAAAAGCCCAGCGTTACAACCACATCATGAACCAAGGCAACAACAGAACCCAAAGCAAACTTGTATTCAAAACGCCAAGCGACATATATCAGGATACCAAACATGGAATATAGTAATGCCAGACCGCCATCTTCAACCAGCTCATCACCAACTTGAGGGCCGACAAATTCAACCCGACGCAATTTGACCGGCTCAGACGAATTTTTATTAACCGCTGCAAGCACTTGATTACTTAATTCGGCATCACTCAGATCTTTATCTGGTTTAATGCGGATCAACACATCTTTAGTCGTCCCAAAATGCTGCACGGTGGCGTTGATAAAGCCAGATTCGTCTAGTGCTGTTCTCAATGCCGTCAAATCAGCTGTCTGCTTATAGCCAACTTCCACCAGGGTACCGCCAGTAAAATCAATTCCCAGTTTCAAACCATTAATCGCCAACGATACAATCGAAACAATAATCAGCAGACTGGAAAAAATCAGCGCCAACTTACGTTTACCTAAAAAATCAATATCTTGTTTAAACATTTTTTTATCCATCTATGGCTCGTTAAATTGATAGTTTTTCGACACGACGACTGCCGTAATACCAGTTAATCAACATCCGGGTACCCATAATAGCCGTGAACATAGACGTCAAAATACCTAATGACAGAGTGACAGCAAATCCCTTAACAGGGCCGGAGCCGAAACCGAATAACACTAAAGCAACTAACAAAGTGGTGATATTAGCATCCAGAATGGTAACAAAGGCCTTCTCATAACCAATAAAAATACTGGACTGAGGACTATTGCCATTACGAATTTCCTCCTTGATTCTCTCAAATATCAGAACATTGGCATCTACCGCCATACCAATTGTCAACACAATACCGGCAATACCCGGCAAGGTTAATGTTGCCTGCAGCATGGACAATAGCGCTACAATCAATACCAAGTTAAAGGCCAGCGCCATATTGGCAACCAAACCAAAAACTTTATAGTAAACAGCCATAAACACCAGCACCAGTACAAAACCTACAACTACTGACATCAACCCTCTATCAATATTATCCTGTCCAAGACTGGGGCCAACGGTACGTTCTTCAACTATATCAACCGGAGCGGCCAAAGCACCCGCTCTCAATAACAGCGCCAAGTTTCGCGCCTCCCGGGTACTGTCCAGACCGGTAGTCTGAAATCTTTTGCTGAAAGCATCACGAATAGTGGCGACACTAATAACTTTTTCCACTTTCTCCTTGCGTCGAACTTTCTGACCATTTATTGTGCGCGTTTCGTTTTTGTATTCGATAAATACCACCGCCATCGGCTTGCCGATATTAGCCTGCGTTATCTTACCCATCTTTTTGGCGCCGACCCCATTCAGGGTAATAAATACGGCAGCCGAACCATTCTGATCCAAACCCGATGAAGCATCGACAATCTGGTTCCCGGTGACAATAACACGACGCTTCAGCAGTATAGGTTTTCCATCTTTCTCATAATACAATCGACTACCAACTGGTAGCCGCCCCTTCACTGCTTTTTGCACATCATGTTCCACATCGACTAAACGATATTCTAGAGTAGCTGTGGTGCCAAGAATCTCTTTGGCTCGGGTAGTATCCTGAACGCCAGGTAACTGTACCACGATACGATTTTCGCCCTGCTGTTGAATCACAGGCTCAGCAACACCAATTTCGTTCACCCGATTGCGTAATGTTGTCATATTTTGAGCCAAAGCGAATTTTTTGATTTCTCTTTGTTCTTTTTCGGAAATGATTGCAGAAAACCCAAACCCTTCTTTTGCTTCGGTCACTTTCAGATTACGAAAATCCTTATCCATCACTTCCAGAGCAGAATTTTTATCTGCCGCCGTTCTCAGTACAACCTTTATTGCCCCGTTTTCTTTCGAAACTGATTGGTATCGCACTTTGGCAGCTCGAAAAGCCGCTCTAATATCACTGTAATATCGCTCTTCAGCCTGTCTGATCGCAGCATTCATATCCACTTCCAACAGAAAATGAACACCTCCCCGTAAATCCAGCCCCAGATACATGGGCTCAGCCCCAAACGTTCTTAACCATCCAGGTGTAGCCGGAGCCAGGTTCAAAGCAACGGTAGTATTACGCCCCATTTTCTCTCTTAACATATCCGCCGCTTTTAACTGATCTTCAGTATTGTTAAAGCGAACCAGGATGCGTCCATCGACAAACTCAAATGATTTGGCTGTCAAACCAAGCGTATTAATGATTTTTCTGGCATTATCCGCCTGTTGCCGTTCCAACAAAGTGGCTGTAGAGGATGATATTTGTACAGAAGGATCATTACCAAAAAGATTTGGCAATGCGTAAATAATTCCAATCAACAAAACGACCAGAATCAGTAAATTTTTCCAAATAGGGAACCGGTTTTGCATTTTTTTTCCATCAATAAAGCAGCCGCCCCAAACAACTGATCTGTAGCTGTCTGGATCGTCCACAATTACACACAAGCGTTATCCATTAAGGCGCAACATTGAAATAACCACCATCCCTGGTATAGAATTTGTTCCTGTCAACGACTGTCTGTAAAGAGATAGCATTCTGAAGGCAATGGCAATGATCAGTCATCTGCCAATACTTCTGTAAAAGCCAGGGAATCCAGCAGTAATTTTCTGCCGCCCCACTGTTAACTATATCCCGACAGACACCACCTCACGGACAAAAATATCCGCCGACACAGCCGAAGTTATTTCGAACCCGCCTCTAGGATTTAGATTTTTTATTCAATGTCTTATAAGTTCCTTTAGGCATCATATTAGCGATAGCATGGCGCTGAACTTGAATAAAACTGTTATCACTCACTTCAATTTTTACAAAATTATCGTCGAGATCAGCCACTTTTCCTAAAATTCCACCACTGGTCACGACCTCCGCACCTTTTTGCAAGGCAGCCAGCATTTGTTTTTGTTCTTTATTGCGCTTCGATTGAGGACGAATAAACAGAAAGTAGAAAAATATCAAAATACCTAGCGGAAATAACATACCTTCAAAACCGGGTTGTTGAAATGCTGGTTCGGCAGCAGCAGTTGCATCAGAGATAAAAAAACTCATTGTATTCCTCAAGTGTTATCGTTATAAATTTCTAGTGTGCCGGCAAACCGGTAAAACTCGGGTATTATGCCACAACCGGAACAGTTTTTCCTCGTTGCTGATAAAACATCTTGACAAAATCTTCTAGCTGCTCGAGTGCAATCGCATCCCGCAAGCCTTGCATCAGCTCCAAATAAAAATAAAGATTATGAATGGTATTCAATCTGGGACCTAACATTTCCCGACATTTGTCCAAATGTCGTAGATAAGACCGCGAATAATTGCGACAGGTATAACACCTACATTCTTCATCTACAGGCCCGGTATCAAACTGATAACGACTGTTTCTAATTTTAAGCACCCCATGTCGGGTAAATAAATGTCCATTACGAGCATTACGCGTCGGCATGACACAATCAAACATATCAATACCACGCCTGACCGCCTCAACCAAATCCTCCGGTGTACCGACCCCCATTAAGTAACGTGGTTTATCAATCGGCATTTTTGGATGTACCACATCCAGCGCCATCATCATTTCCTCTTTTGGCTCACCTACTGACAGCCCACCAATGGCGTAACCGTCAAAACCAATATCCACCAGACCGGCAATTGATTCTTGCCGTAAATGCTCATACATACCCCCCTGTACAATACCAAACAAAGCTGAAGCATTGTCCGCATGAGCCTTTTTACTGCGTTCCGCCCAACGCAATGACAGACGCATCGAATTGGCCGCCTCCTGCACGCTTGCCGGATACGGTGTACATTCATCAAAAATCATGACGATATCAGACCCCAAATCTCGCTGCACCTGCATTGATTCTTCCGGCCCCATGAATATAGTACTGCCGTTAACAGGCGACTTAAAAGTAACGCCCTGTTCGGTTATTTTCCTTAACCCACCCAAACTAAACACCTGAAAACCACCTGAATCAGTCAGAATTGGTTTATCCCAGCACATAAAATTATGTAGCCCCCCATGTGCTTTCATCACATCCATTCCCGGGCGCAACATCAGATGAAAGGTATTTCCTAAAATAATTTGAGCACCAATACCTGTTAATTCATCCGGAGCCATAGATTTAACTGATCCATAAGTTCCTACCGGCATAAAAATCGGTGTTTCTACCACGCCACGGTCAAATATCAACCGTCCCCGACGAGCATGACCATCAGTCTTCAGTAAATCAAATTGCATAAAACTCCAGAAAAACAATATCCAAATTGTTATCAAAAACTTTAATATTATATCAGGAACCACTCCTGCTGAAGATCAGACCAACTATAAAATAGCCATTTGCAGCTTTCAATACAGCCAGCCATATTAATAACTCTTATTTAACCTTTTAATAGCCCTTAATATGAACTACTATCAATCCGGTTTAACATCATATACCGATTACGTTATGCTTACACTTAATGACAATTATTTCTTTTCCTGATACAACGAATTGAAATATTTTCAGTCAATGCAAATCATTACAATAATAAAGAGGCACCAATATGGCAAAGAATATTCTAGATCAACTACTTAGTTTAACTGGTATTAAGTCACCCGATGCAAATGGATATTATGATCCGTCCGTTTACAGAGACGAACCAACCCCAAAAAAAGAACCCCGTGAACTTACCCGCGTCGAAAAACATCTGCGAAAAAAAAATTCAGTGCTAGCACAAGCATCTAAAGGCGCAACTGGTGTCGAAAAATATCTGGCACAAAAACAACAAAAAGCCGAATCAGAAACATCCCCCCTTACCGGTGTTGCAAAATACCTGGCACAAAAACAAAAGGATGAACAGGACAAGACTGAAGCAGCCGCACTAGAAAATATGACCGGCGTTGCCAGATACCTTGCAAAATTAGAAGCAACCCACAAATCAACACCAAGCAAACCTGTACAGAAAAAAACTGAAAACATTGCCCCATTAACCGGCGTTGACAAATACCTAGCCCACAAAAAAACCACCGCCCCCATCATCCCGCCTCCTGAAGTCATTGAAGAAACACCCGAAGATTTACCTCCCGTAAAAGAAACAAACACATCAGCAAAAGAAGAAATTCAAGCTGAAAAAACTCAAGAACCTGACGCATCTGTCACAACAAATGCAGAAACAACAGAAAAATTAATAAACATGGCTGACAAGGCCACACAATGCCAGGCAGCAACTTTAAAAGGCACACAATGTCGGCGCAAAACCAATTTAGATGTATTGGAAAAAACCGTAAACCAACAAAAATACAAATTTGCCGTTTGCAGCCAACACAACAACAGTGATTTCATTCCATTTTCAAAATTCCTGCAAGACTAAGCGACAAGATTGTCAATAAAATTTGTGTGCAACAGACATATGTGACAAAAAACCATGTATCTGTTGCAACAAAACCTGATCAGTTCTAATATCCATCGTCAGACTGCCAGAGTCGCAGTCAAAGCGGAGTCGCCGCTATTAAGTTAAGTCTAGCGCTGACATATACCTGAACCTGCATATTGTTAACTGAATAGCAAAGAATCAAAGCCGGGATAACAAGCCTTCTGGAAACAATATGTTGGTCTCAATGGAGCGGTTGTCGGTATAGACCGG
>CAYNIU010000033.1:0-21160 GCA_964397365.1 uncultured Methylomarinum sp.
CCGTCAGATTTACAGTCTGATCCCTTTGGCCGCTCGGGAACCCCTCCTAAACCGTAAGCGCTCCATTATGACAACAAAACTCATAATGGTCAACTCTATTTTTCCTTAATTCAAAAAATTATCCTTTTCAGAATAAGCCCCCCCGGATGATACAGAACAATTAGAAACAACGCAAGCCTTACTTTATTCTTAATTGAGCATGCATTTCGTTCATAACCTGCGCCATATCACCTTCAACAATCTTATCCATATAGCCAATCACAAAACGAAATACATCAGCCAGACGCTCTTTTCCCGCCAGCGATGGCTGCGCTAACACATAATCTGCCACATCACCAGCAACTGACGGCCGACCAATACCGATTCTCAGACGATAAAAATCCTTACTGCCTAAATGCGCTATTATATCCCTCAAGCCATTATGACCTGCATGCCCACCACCTTTTTTTATCCTGACAACACCTTCCTCAAGATCCAGCTCATCATGAACCACCAAAATCTCTTCCGGTAAAATCTTATAGTACCGAGCAACCTTCCCCACAGCACCCCCACTCTTATTCATGAACAACTGTGGCTTCAATAGACTCACCTGCACGCCACCCAGTTGACATTTGGTCATCACCCCCCCAAAGCGGCTCTCATTCTGCCAACTGCATCCTCGCCCCAAAAGCAAATCATCCAAAAACAAAAACCCGGCGTTATGCCGGGTTTTTTCATAGCGCTGACCAGGATTCCCCAGACCAACAATTAATTTAAGCATTCCCACTTATCAAGATTCTTCAGAATCAGCCTCAGCATCATCACCTTTCGCAACTTTAGTCTTCATGACCTGAGCCACAGGCTGGTCATGATCTTCACCCTGAGACAAGGCCAAAATTTCAACCCCGGCCGGCAATACAACATCGGATAGAAGCACCGACTGCCCAAGCTCAACACCCTCAAGATCAACTTCAATATATTCAGGCAAAGACGATGGCATACAGGCCACCTCAACATCCACCATTGCATGAGTCACAACACCACCCATTTTTACACCAACACAGATATTTTCATTAATGAAATGCAATGGCACATGCATTTTCACTTTATGCGAGTCATCCACTCGCATAAAATCCAAATGTAGGATTTGCGGCTTTGCCGGATGACGCTGTATATCTTTCAACAACGCTTTTTCTGTTTTACCATCAACCTTTACATCTAATACATGAGAATAAACCGCCTCATGTTCAAGATGCTTAATCACCTCATTATGCTCCAAAACAAGCTTTACCGGATCAGCATCTCCACCGTATATTACCGCAGGCACCTTTCCTTGACGACGAACAGCCCGAGCTGCACTTTTACCTGATAAATCGCGACTTTTTGCGACAAATTCAAATACGTTAGACATTTTTTTCTCCAAAGCCCGCATCTGCAAGCACTACTTTTACAAATTAATCAACATACAGCGAACTAACAGACTCACTCGATGCAATTCGCCTTATTGTTTCAGCCAACATTTCCGCCACACTTAACTGCCTGATCTTACCCACTTCCCGCAACTCATCCGTTAACGGAATTGTATCTGTAACCACCAACTCATCAAGAACCGAGTTTCTGACATTATCAGCCGCCGCTCCCGACAACACCGGATGCGTACAATAAGCCACAACCCTCAAAGCCCCATGACTTTTCAGAGCCTCGGCTGCATGACACAAAGTCCCGGCTGTATCAACCAGATCATCAATCATCACGCAAGTCCTACCCTCAACATCACCGATGATATGCATTATTTCCGACACATTTGCCTTCGGACGCCGCTTATCAATTATTGCCAAATCTGCGTCATCAAGACGCTTGGCCAACGCTCTAGCTCTGACCACACCACCCACATCAGGTGAAACCACCATCAGGTTCTCATATTTCTGACGCCAGACATCACCTAATAAAATCGGTGACGCATAAACATTATCAACAGGTATTGCAAAAAATCCCTGAATTTGATCGGCATGCAGATCAACTGTTAACACCCGATCCGCACCTGCATTATCAATCATATCTGCGACCATCCTGGCAGTTATCGGTACACGCGCAGACCGCGTCCGCCTATCCTGTCTTGCATATCCGTAATATGGGATTACCGCAGTAATCCGTGACGCCGAAGCTCTTTTTAAAGCATCGATCATCACCAACAACTCCATTAAATTTTCGTTTGCAGGAGAACAAGTCGGCTGAATAACGAATATATCCCTACCCCGCACATTTTCTTCTATTTCAACTACAATTTCCCCATCACTAAATCGCCCAACTGTCGACATTCCAAGTCGCATATTCAGCTTCCTGGCGATACCTTCAGACAAAACCCTGTTAGCATTACCCGAAAACACCATCATCGAGGCATCACTCATTAAAAGCACCCCTTAAAGAGATTTATTCATGGAGATAAATGGCTGGGCTGCCAGGATTCGAACCTGGGTATGCGGGGATCAAAACCCCGTGCCTTACCGCTTGGCGACAGCCCAATAATTTGAAATCAGTCTTTTTCCAGCTCCAGTTTTTGATATAGCAGCGATTTATTTTGCCCTTTGGCTAAATAAACCTGCCAGTCACCTTCCAATGCATGATAAGCCTTAAGTGCCAGACCCTTTGAGTCAAACTCTGCAAACACACAAGCCCCCGTCCCTGTTAACCTTGCCTCTGCAAATTCCGACAAAGCAATCAACGCCTTATCTACTGACTGATAAGTCTTGCGCACCACATCCAGGCAATCATTTTGCCTGTCCCCCGCAAGAAAGTCGGCTATTGTGATGGCTTTACTATTTCTTGTCAAATTTTTATTTAAAAAAACATCCTTAGTATCCACATGCACATCCGGTTTTATAACCACAACCCATTGTTCTGGAATATTCACTTCAACGAGATCCTCACCAACACCTTCACCCCAGGCTGCATGACCAAAAACAAACACCGGGACATCAGCCCCTAATTTCAACCCCAACCTCATCAACTCATCCGTCGTCAAACCAGTTTGCCATAGTTGATTCAATACAACCAGCGTCGTTGCAGCATCCGAGCTTCCACCACCCAGTCCCCCACCCATAGGCAGATTTTTTTCAACATCAATGCACACCCCCCGACGATAGCCGGTCTCTTCCTTCAATAATTTAGCCGCTCTTACCGTTAGATCACTTGCTTCCTTAACTCCAGGTATCGGGGCCTGAAGAATCACCTTGTCTTCACCCAGCGGATTAAATGTAATCCAGTCATATAAATCAAGCATTTGAAAAACTGTCTGTAACAAATGATAGCCATCAGCCCGGCGACCTGTAACCCTCAACATCAGATTCAACTTGGCCGGAGCCGGCCATTTTTCAGTCCAGCCCGATTTTTGCTCTTGATTCTGTCTCACAACACCGTCCATTGATCAATGATCAGCTTTATTTTTGTTTGTTTGTTTTTAAAATTTATCTTGCGGGGTAGCAACATCCCTTCCTCTATCTGCATCTGCCGGTAATCAACACGCCAATCACGCTGCACAAACCCTTTGTCAAATTCTGTATAGCTCCGCCCCGGTTCCACCAGCCCCAACACCCAATAGCGCAAAGCGCAAACTGGAACAACCACCGCAACATATTTGGCAAAGACCTTCTCTGGCGACTGTAAATAGACCCTCTGTTTATCACCATCATCTACAACAACCGCCCCGGAAGTTATAATAACCGACAATCGGCCTTGCCCCATAGGACCCGCCAATTTAATAACATCTTTGAACGGCTGGTGTTGCCAGTTTATAGTTCCAGAAAAAGACTCTTCTTGTGAATCAATAGCTAAACGCCCTTCAAATCGCCACTTTTCTTGAGCATATAAATATTGCATTACCTGCAAATTATATTCATCCCTCTGTTTTACAGATTGTTGCGCACACCCACTCACCAAAACCGCACATGCCATCAACAGAGCGTTCGCATAGCTCATTCCTCAACCTGTAAAAAACGCCTTTGGAAATCCAGTAAATATTGATCCTCTGGCGTTACTTTGAGCGCTTTTTCAATAATCCTTCTGGCTTCTTTTTTCTTTCCAGTCACCCACAACACCTCGGCAAGATGAGTGGTTATTTCACTTTCCGGTTGCTCTTCATACGCTCTCCGCAAATATTCCAGCGCCTGCTTCATATTCCCCAGCTTATATTGTAGCCAACCGTAACTGTCAATAATAACTGTCTCATCAGGGCGTAACTGCAATGCTCGTACAAGATATTTTTCCGCTTCAGCATAGCGCCTGGTGCGATCAACCAAAGTATATCCCAGAGCGTTCAAGGCGGCTGCATCATCAGGTTTTTTTGCCAGTATTTTTTTCAAATCAGTTTCAAGAACATCCAGCTTATCAACTTGCTCTGCAGCCAATGCCCTGGTATACAATAAATTCCTGTTGTCAGGATAATCCTCCAAAGCCTTGGACAAGACATCAAATGCCTTTTGATATTCCCGGGTTGAATTATATAACTCTGCCTGAATCAGCCATATCTTTAGCCTTTGCCGCGGATACTTCTGCTGCAGCTCATTAGTACGCGCCCTCGCATCTTCAAAACGGCGCTGCTTTAATAATACAGAAACAGCCGACACTGAGGCATCAAATACATAAGGCCCGTGAGTAACCAAATCGAACCATTTTAAGGCCTGATCATAGTTTTCTTTTTTAAATTCAATTCGCCCCAAATAAAAATCGGCTTGTCCCCTCCAAACGGGATCATGCTGCAATAACTTCAATGTTTTTTCTGCTAAATCCGTTTTATTTTGCTGCAAATAAATTAACGCGATTGCAAACCGACTTTCACCATCTTCCGGTTTATTCTGTAAAACCTGCTTATACAAATCAATTGCCTTGGTATATTCCTTTTTCTCCATATAGACTTGAGCCAACATTTTCCTAATCCGTCTATTTCCCGGTGTTTGCTGCAAAACTTTTTTGAGATTTCCTTCCGCCACATCCAGATTACCACTACGCCCTGCTAATTGAGCTTGAAAAATCAACGCCTTATTCCAGTCCGGCTGAAGCCTCAAGGCAACACCTATTTTCGCCCATGCCTGATCGTATTCTTGTAACTTAGACGCTAACAGAGACTGTACAAAAAAAATTGTCGCCTCTTCTGGATGCTGAACAGCAAGATCATTGAGAACGGCTGACAAAAACTTATCCTTACCATTTTTCTCCATCATTTTGCTCATTTCCATCAAGGTCACCTCAACCCCCGCTGGATCAAGCTCCATTACTGCGTTCAATTGTTTGACTGCTTCCGCTTTATTTCCTGTCTTTAGCGCCGCCAATACGGCAATTTTCCTTGCGGTCAGATTATTCGGCTCCTCCTTCAGCCAAAGATGCACGGCCTCTTCTGCACGCTGGGTATCCTTTATAAACAAACCTATTTTTGCCGCTCTTTCGGCCACTCTTGGGTCATTAACCTGTCTTGCCGCCTGTAAATAGCCGTCCAGCGCCACCTCATACTGATTCCGCTGCCCGGCAATTTCTGCAGTCATCAACAAATACAACACATTGGTATCTATCGAAGTTTCTTGTTCTTTCTCTATTCGCTGATTGTCAGCCTGCTTTTCAACAATCGGCTTTACCGGCTCAAACGATTGCTTTTCCGGTGTACCTGCACACCCGGCAACAGCCAGGGCTATTGCTATTTCAACCCATCTTTTCATCGACAAAAACCACCTGTTTTAAAAAAAATATCTGTCATAGAGTAGCAGAAAAACCTGCCCACCCTGACTTAATGATTGATTCCATTTGGACAAAAACACGTTATTCCTTAGAATATACAATTCTCATTATACGATTTAAACGCCCAGTCGATGACATTTATTGCTGTAGGGATCAATTACAATACTGCACCAGTCGCTGTACGAGAACGTCTGGCATTCCCTACCGACATGTTGGAATCAGCGCTCAAAAGCTTACAGAATACCCGAGTCATTTCCGAATCCGCCATTTTGTCAACCTGCAACAGAACCGAGTTCTACTACCATACAGATACAGGCAATCAAAACGAACTTATTGACTGGATTGCAAACACTAAAAATATTGATCCGGAGGAATTTACCCCCTTTCTTTACACCCATAAAGACTGCCAATCCATTCGGCATATGTTTAGAGTCGCCTGCGGTCTTGATTCCATGATCTTGGGTGAACCGCAAATCCTCGGCCAAATGAAAACAGCCTACCAGGCCGCATTTGAAGCCGGAACACTGGGAAAAAATCTGGGAAGACTGTTTCAACATACCTTTTCCGCCGCCAAAAAAGTCCGTACCGATACCGCCATAGGTTCCAGTCCGGTTTCCGTTGCCTTTGCCGCTGTACAACTGGCGCAGCAAATTTTTGATCAATTAAGCGAACAAACCGCCTTGTTGATCGGCGCTGGAGAAACCATTGAACTCACTGCTCGCCACCTGCATCAACATGGCATTGGCCGCATCATTATCGCCAATCGGACTTATGACAAGGCTCATACCCTGGCCAGCCAATTTAGCGGTTATGCCATTGCTTTGTCCGAACTGCCTTCGCATCTGGCGGAGGCTGATATTGTCGTGTCATCTACTGCCAGTCAATTACCAATTCTTGGTAAAGGTATGCTGGAAAGCGCTATCAAAAAACGCAAACACAAACCCATTTTCATGGTTGACCTGGCCGTACCTCGGGACATTGAAACCGAGGTAGAACAATTAGGCGACATTTATCTCTATACTGTTGATGATTTACAATCCACCATTAATGAAAGTCTGGATTCGCGTCGCCGTGCGGCTGCGCAAGCTGAAGAAATTATTGATACCGAAGTGGAACACTTCCTCGCTTGGCTGCGCTCACAAGGTGCACAATCTACCATCAAGGATTATCGCGCCAAAGCCGAATTAACCCGCGAAGAAACGCTACAAAAAGCGCTCGCGCAACTCAACAACGGTGTAGCGCCCGAACAAGTTCTCCATCGTCTGGCTCATACCCTGACCAACAAACTGATTCACGCCCCCAGCGCACAACTCCGACAAGCCGGCGCCACCGAACGTCACGACCTCATCGCCGCAGCCCGGGAATTATTCAAACTGTAAATATTAAATGAAACCGTCAATACAACTTAAACTAGAGAACCTTAGCGAACGTTTCGATGAAATTGCCGCGTTGCTTTCACAACCAGAAATACAAGGTGAACAAAACAAATTTCGTTCACTCAGTCAGGAATATGCACAGCTTGACCCGATTGTAGTCTGCTATAAACAATATCAGGAAAATGAAGCTAATCTGCAATCAGCCCAAGAAATGGCGAAAGATTCCGACCCTGAATTACGCGAACTGGCGAAAGAGGAAATCAACGACGCCGAACAACAAAAGGAAAAATTACAGCACCAATTACAAATTCTGCTGCTGCCCAAAGATCCCAATGATAATCGCAATATCTTTCTGGAAATCCGCGCCGGTACCGGTGGAGATGAAGCAGCTATTTTCTCTGGCGATCTGGCCAAGATGTATCAACGTTATGCTGAAAAACAGGGCTGGAACATTGAAATCATCAATGAAAATCGTGGAGAGCACGGTGGCTATAGAGAAATTATCATGCGTGTCAGTGGCCAAAACGTCTACTCACAACTAAAATTTGAATCCGGTGCACACCGGGTACAGCGGGTACCGGAAACTGAATCACAGGGCCGCGTACACACTTCTGCCTGTACTGTCGCAGTAATGCCTGAAGTTGACAGTGTTGATGAAATCGACATCAATCCTGCTGACCTGAGAATAGATACCTTCCGCGCCTCTGGATCGGGGGGGCAGCATGTCAACAAAACCGATTCCGCGATCCGCATCACTCACCTCCCCAGCGGCGTGGTAGTGGAATGTCAGGATGAACGCTCGCAACACAAAAACCGTGCACGCGCCATGTCCTTGTTACAATCACGTCTGCTGTCAGCGGAACAAGAAAAACAGCATGCGGAACAAGCGGAAAACCGCAAATTACAAGTCGGTAGCGGTGACCGTTCCGAACGCATCCGCACCTATAACTATCCTCAGGGTCGCATGACCGATCATAGAATTAATTTAACTTTATATAAGCTGGAAGAAATTATGCAAGGTGGCCTTGAGCATGTCATTCAGCCGTTGATTAATGAACACCAGGCCGAATTGCTGACTCAATTAGGCAATGACTGAACAAAATATTCAATCAGTACTGCGCGACGCCTGTAACAAACTGGCAACTATTTCTGATTCCGCATGGCTGGATGCCGAGATTCTGCTCTGTCATTGCTTAGACAAACCCCGCACCTTTCTCAAAGCCTGGCCAGAGAAACGATTAGATAACACGCAACTCCGTCTTTTTTACACCCTGATTGCTCAGCGTCAACAAGGCATACCCGTCGCCTACCTCACAGGTAGCCGGGAATTTTGGTCGAGAGACTTTAAAGTATCGAAAGATGTCTTGATACCCCGACCCGATACCGAGTTATTGATTGAATTAAGCCTGGAACTGATGCCAGATAAACAGTTGACAAAGTTAATTGATCTCGGCACCGGCTCAGGCATTATCGCCATAACCCTGGCAGCAGAAAACCCACAAGCATTGATCACAGCAACAGATATTAGTAGCAATGCCTTGAAAATTGCCCGTCTCAATGCAAAAAGACATCACATCAACAACATCCGCTTTAAACAATCCGATTGGTTCAGCGATATTAATGACAACGACTTTGATTTGGTCATTAGCAACCCACCATACATTGCTACAAATGATCAGCATCTCCAGCAAGACGGCATCTGCCATGAACCTCAAGAAGCATTAATTTCACCCGAGCATGGCTTACAGGATATCCGCATTATCGCCAGTCAGGCACGCTGTTATTTAAACCCCAAAGGGTATTTACTGATAGAACACGGTTATAATCAACAAACCGATGTTCAGGCTATTTTTAAATCTTTTAACTATCAGCAAATATTGACCCATACTGATTTATCTGGAAACCCCAGAGTGACTACGGGAACCTGGAACTCAATTAAACGCACATAAACCACCTGTTTCATCGCATTGAAAAGACCTACACCGATTTATAAAATAAACATATCCAATTATGAGTATCAAAGAAATCAATATCTCCAGAAAACTCACGCAACAACTACTGCATCTGGCACAACTTTCTCCCAACCAGGAAGTCTGTGGACTAATTGGCTCTAAAAATGGAATACCGCTGAGCTGTTACCCGATTGACAACATTGCTGACACACCGCACGTTCGTTTTTTGCTTGACCCACAACAACAAATTGCCGCTATCAGCCAAATGCGCGTCCGTAATGAAGAATTGTTTGCCATCTATCACTCGCATCCAACAACCCCGGCTCTCCCTTCTGCCACAGATATAAAAATGGCTCATTACCCTGAAGCAGTGCATTTGATCATCTCACTGAATACCAAGGGTGTTCTGGAAATGCGCGGATTTATTATTAAAGATCAAAATGTTCAGGAAGTCAGCTTGAGTATGATTTCTTAACTGAAAATAAACACACTCCCAAAAGTCAACAAGCAACCAGAGTTTGAGCCTGAAGATCGGCATGATAGGATGATCGAACCAATGGTGCGCTGGCTACCTGCTGAAAGCCCAGTTTTTTTGCAATGTCCGCATAACGGTCAAACTGGCGTGGATGAATATATTCTTGCACCGGCAAATGATCTTGACTGGGCTGCAGGTATTGTCCCAGCGTCAACATACTGCAGCCATGATGCAGCAAATCTTTCATTACCTGTACAACTTCAGTTTCTGTTTCACCGATTCCAAGCATTAATCCTGATTTGCTTGGTAGTTGTGGTTGTTTGTCTTTAAATGCCTGTAGCAATTGTAGTGACTCATGATAATCAGCACCCGGTCTTGCTTGTCGATACAGGCGTGGCACAGTTTCCAGATTATGGTTAAAAACATCACAAGCATTCTCACTAAGAATTTCAATAGCACGCGCCTGACGACCACGAAAATCGGGCACCAATATTTCTATGCGCGTTGCCGGAGTCTTTTGTCTGATAGCTTGAATACAATCGGCAAAATGTCCAGCCCCACCATCTTTCAGATCATCCCGGTTAACTGAGGTAATGACGACATATTTAAGCGCCATCTGTGCAATGGTGTTGGCCAAATTAACCGGCTCCTGTTTATCCAGTGCGGAAGGTTTTCCATGAGCCACATCACAAAACGGACAGCGGCGGGTACACAAATCACCCATAATCATAAAGGTGGCCGTGCCATGACTGAAACATTCTCCCAGATTGGGACAAGCCGCTTCTTCACACACGCTATGTAAACTGTTCGCCCTTAGTGATTTTTTGATATGGGCGACTTTATCGTTAGCCGGGATTTTGATACGTATCCATTCCGGTTTACGTAATACGGTTTCCGGTTTTTCTACTTTGATCGGTATTCGGGATAATTTATCGGCATTACGCTGATGAGTTTCAGGCGTTAGTCTTGAAGGGGAGTTAAGAGTCATACTTGAAGAGCCTTTTTTATATCGTGAATCACAGGAACAGCCAGTTCATGAGTTAATATATCAACACCCTGATCAGCCAGTTGGGTCACCTCAAGACCGGCATAACCACAAGGGTTAATGCGCCGAAATGGACTCAGATCCATTTGATTATTGAAACTTAACCCGTGGTAACTACAGCCTTTTTTGATGCGCAACCCTACCGAACCTATTTTTTTTTCTTCAATATACACGCCTGGCGCCTCGGTTTTAGCCTGAGAATCAACTCCATATTGCGCTAAAGTATTGATCATAGCATTTTCCAATATAGACACCAATTGTCGAGGGCCAATCTTCAGACGTTTTAAATCAGCCAACAAATAGACCACTAGTTGCCCGGGGCCATGGTAGGTTACCTGACCGCCTCTATCGGTTGCAACAACTGGAATCAGCCCGGGATCAAGTAAATGCTCCTGTTTGCCGTTTAATCCCAGAGTATAAACTGGAGGGTGTTCAACAACCCAAATTTCGTCAGTTGTTTCCGGCGTTCTTTCAGTCGTAAATTGCTGCATTTGTTGCCAAACAGATGTGTAGTCTTGTGACCCCAGTTTTTTCAGTAAGATTTGCATTTGTAATAGTTACCACGCGGGAGCATTACTACCATTAAGTTAAGCTGTTTTATTGACTTAATGGTTGTGACACTGAAGTGGAACCACTGTCAATGTCATGTTGATATGTTTTATATTACAACGCCATCAGCACCTCGGAACAGTCCGTCAACCCCTGATATATGGCATCCAGTTGTTCTTTACTGGTGGCTTCGATCACCACTGTGACAGAGGTATATTTTCCGCCTTTGCTGGGTCTGCTTGTAATTGCCCCTTCTTTTATATCGTCAACATGCCGTCTGATAATTTCAACCACCGTTATATCAAAATGTTCGCTGCTCTTACCCATGGCTTTTATCGGAAATTGACAGGGAAATTCTAAAAGTGTTTGTTCTTCATTCATGATACCGACTGTTTGTACTGTTGAAAAAGTTGATTCATCACTCGCCAAACCGGGCCGGGTTGACCATCGGCCACTTTAACGCTGTCCAACTCAACGACAGCTATAATTTCTCGTGTTGAACTGGTTATCCAGATTTCACTTGCTGTTTGCAAGTCCGTCAAGGCGATGTCTTTTTCACTAACGGCAATAGCATTTTCCTGAGCCAATTCAATGATTACATCACGAGTAATTCCAGGAAGAATATCTCCACTTTTTGCCGGTGTCGTCAGCATATTATCAATCACTGCAAAAATGTTGCTGGCCGCACCTTCCGTTACATAACCGTTTTTTATCAGTATGGCTTCAGCGCAGCCCTGTTCGACGGCCTGCTGTCTTAGCAAGATATTGGCCAATAAGGTGGTCGCTTTAACATTACACAGATCCCAGCGGCTATCTTCCATTGTTACTGCTTTAACGCCCTTTTCCCTGCCGTCAAAATGCTTGATATCCGAACACATGGCAAACACAGTGGGAACAACAGTCCGGGAAGGAAAGGCATGATCTCTGTCAGGCGCAACACCGCGAGTAATCTGTAAATAGATATACTGATCCTGACGATCCCGAGCCAATAGCGGCTGCAATATTTTCCGCCATCTTTCGAGACTATACGACAACCCCAAGCGTATATTATTCAGGCTGTTATCCAGACGAGCGACATGGTCTTCCAGTCTGAACAAGTGTCCATTATATGCCGGAATGACCTCGTAAACTCCATCACCAAACAAGAACCCCCGGTCAAGAACGGAAACTTTTGCTTTAGATAATGGCAAATATTCTCCATTCAGATAAACCTTGCTCTCCATTATTTCCGCTCCAATAACAACATGGCCTCATCATAAATCCGTCGAATAAAACTGCCTTTGGCAACATTATCAAGTGCAACAAGCGGCTTGTTAAGCAATCTGTTTCCCGCTAGAGTCACATTTAAATCCCCCACCTGTTCTCCTGCTTTAATCGGCGCAATAATTCTTTCAACGACTTGGGTTTCCGCTTTCAAGTCATTGAAATGCCGTCTGGGAACAGTCACATACAAATCATCGGTTAAACCCAAAGACAATTTTTTCCGGTCGCCTTTCCAAATCCGCGTTTCAGTCAATGGCGTCATCGCTTCATACAGCTTATGGGTTTCAAAAAAACGAAACCCGTAATTTAATAACGCCTGACTTTCAGTGGCGCGAGCATTTTCACTGGCCGTTCCCATCACTACAGAAATCAAACGCATGTCATTGCGCTTGGCGGAGGCCACCAGACAATAGCCAGCCTCCTCGGTATGCCCCGTTTTTACACCATCCACTGATGCATCTCGCCAAAGTAATTTATTCCGGTTATGCTGGGTAATATTGTTATAAGTGAATTGTTTTTGCGAGTCCCAGCGATAATATTCAGGGAAATCTTTAATTAACGCCTGTGTCAGTATTGCCAAATCTCTTGCCGTCGTATAATGATTATCAACAGGCAAGCCCATACTATTCTCATAATGCGTATTGTTCATACCCAGTCGCTGAGCCTGCTGATTCATCAGTTCAGAAAACGTCGCCTCATTGCCGGCCACATGTTCTGCCAGTGCGACACTGGCGTCATTCCCGGATTGAATAATGACGCCTTTCAACAAATTTTCAACTGATACCTGTTTATTGACTTCAATAAACATCCGTGACCCCGGCGTCTGCCATGCTTTTTTGCTGACGGTGACTTTTTCATCCAGACTTAAATGGCCATTACTCAACTCACGAAACACTACATAGACAGTCATTATTTTGGTTAAGCTGGCTGGCGGCAGTCTGCTGTCTGCATTTTTCTCCGCCAACACCCTGCCGCTGTTAAAATCCATTAGAATATAACTGCTTGCTGCAACACTGGGAGCAGAAGGAATCAGGATATTGGTCGCATAAATTGTCTGCGACAATCCCAGCAATAATAAACTAATAACTATTGCTGTTGTTTTATGGAAAGAGTGGCTCATAAAATTATATTCAAAGAATTTAAAATCAGGGTATTGTAACATTGCCTCTGGACGCCATCAGTCTTCACTCAGCAATTTTGTCGCGGTTACACCTATCACTGCCAATCGTGTTGTTATTTCAGCGGCCTTTTTTTTGGAAGTCAGTGGCCCGATCTGTACTTTATATAAAGCATCCTCTCCTTGTGATTGAGATATTTTAAGCCGACTGTCAGTGATATGGATGCTGGAAAGCTTTTTCTGCAATTGTCTGGCATTAAACGGATTATTAAAAGCGCCAATCTGCAAATACAACTTTTCCCCGATATTAGCTTTAGCCAAATTATTCTTGATTTCATTTTGTTGTGAATCTTCTGGTTCAACCGCTACAATTTCCACAAACCCTGTACCTGTCTGCTGCATCCCCAGTTTAACCGCAGCCGTATAAGACAAATCAATAATTCTATTACTATGAAACGGCCCTCTGTCATTAACACGCACCACCACACTGCGCTGATTTTTTAGATGGGTCACTCTGACATAACTGGGTATAGGCAAAGTTTTATGCGCTGCTGTCATAGCATACATATCATAAATTTCTCCATTAGCGGTTTTTTTACCATGAAATTTAGTGCCGTACCAAGAGGCCATTCCTCTTTGTCGAAAGCCTTTACTTTCCGCCAAAACAATATAACGTTTACCCCGAATTTCATACTGATCAGGATTACCCGCTCGTGTACGTTTTTCATGACGCGGCACGGCATCGGCTACAGCCATTACATTTATTGGCACATTGTCTGGGGCGCTGTCCGTCACTATCGGATTTACTGCGCAACCGCCGATAAAAAACAACACCAGTAAAATCAGCTTATTTTTCATTATCAGCATTCTTTGTATCCACAATAGCCTGACTCAGTTGAAATACTGCCATGGCATACAGTGGACTGTGGTTATACCGGGTAATCACATAAAAATTATGCATCCCCACCCACAAATCTTCTCTGTTTGGCTGCTCAAAACTTAGCAACTTGACCTTATCCTTATTTTTCAACTGCCCAGGAACACTGATATGTATTTGCTGTAATTTTTCAACCATCACATCCGGTTTTAATCCAGTAGTTAAAGCCTGTTTGTAATCTTCACCTTCCGCTGAAACCGGAAAAGCAATGAACGCCCCTTTACGCCACTGATGTTCGGCAAAATAATTGGCCACACTGGCAATCACATCGGCATTATTGCTCCAAATATCTCGTTTTTTATCCCGATCAAAATCTACAGCGTAATGTCTGTAACTGCTAGGCATAAACTGTGGAACTCCCATCGCTCCAGCGTATGAGCCAAGGGGATCAAGAGAATTCATATGTTCTTCCCGAGCCAGGAGCAGAAAATTTTCCAGTTCACTGAGAAAAAATTCACTCCGTTTGGGATAAGCAAATGCCAGTGTCGATAAGGCATCAATCACACGATACGATCCCGTATTACCACCATAACGGGTTTCCACACCGATAATGGCTGTAATAATTTCCGCCGGAACACCATATTGTTGTTCCACCCTTGCCAACAGCGCCTCATTTTCCCGCCAAAACCTTACGCCACCATTAATTCGGGATTCAGTTATAAAAATTTTGCGATATTTATACCAGGGCATGCTTTCAGCCGGCCTGGATATTGCCTTTAAAATATTTTGTTTAATCTCTACCGATTTAAACAATTTTTTCAATTCGCTCTTAGCAAATTGATGCTGACTGACCATTTTGTCAATAAAGCTATTCATTAGATCTGATTCTTCAATAGCGGCCAGTCCTGAAGATGAAAAAACCATGAGCAAACAACTTAATACAGCACCATTTTTATAGTGACGAGCCAAAGTACAATATTGACCTAATATGTCACCGATTTTTAGAACATATAATTCGCCAAAGAAAAATGGATGCCGTACTGGCAATATTGCTGGTATATTTTTAGATTTCATTTTGCTCAAGTAGGTAAAAATTTTCTATGGGTATGAATAGACATCAAAATACCAAAGCCAGCCATTAGAGTCACCATTGATGTACCGCCATAACTGATTAAGGGCAAAGGCACTCCGACAACAGGCAGGATACCGATAACCATGCCGATATTGACAAACACATAAACAAAAAAGGTAACCGTTAGGCTACCCGCCAACAAACGGCTATAGGTGTCCTGAGCCTGAACAGCAATATATAAACAACGACTGATAATCAATAAATATACGATCAGCAATCCAAAGCACCCCGATAATCCAAACTCTTCCGCAAATACGGCAAAAATAAAATCCGTCGAGCTTTCCGGCAAAAAATCCAGATTGGACTGAGTGCTTCCCAACCACCCCTTGCCATTAACCCCGCCCGAACCAATGGCGATTTTAGACTGGATAATATGATATCCTCGTCCCATCGGATCAGCTTCGGGATTAAGAAAGGTCAGCACCCGATCCCGCTGATATTCCCGCATAAAATGCCATAATACCGGTGTTAACGAAGTCAGCACCAAAGTAGTTGTCAGCATAAACCTCCAGGACAATCCGGCAAAGAACAATACCGCACACCCCGAACTGGCAACTAATAGAGAAGTCCCTAAATCCGGTTGCCTGGCAATCAGCAATGTGGGAATAATAATTAATAATCCGGCCACCATTAACTGTTTGGGTCTGGGCGGTAATGCATATTCCGATAAATACCAGGCAATCATCATCGGTGTTGTTATTTTGATCATTTCCGATGGTTGAAAACGAAAAACGCCAAAGTCCAGCCAACGCTGGGCACCTTTACCTATCTGACCCAACACCAACACAGCCACCAGCAACACAACCCCGATGGAAAACAGCAATACCGAGTGACGTTTAAACTGGTAGGGATTAACATGCGCCAACAAGGTCATAAATACAAATGCCACCCCCATCCTTATAAGTTGCCGGGATAAAATAGCCACTTCTTGACCTCCGGCGCTGTATAGCACCATCAAGCTGAGCAGACATATAAGAACTATACCAACAAACAAAGGAATATCAATATGCAGTTTTCGTAACAGCTTTCCCAGTAATGAAGGCGGCAGAAACTGTTCACTGCGGGTTTCGTTTTTCATTCATGTCCTTGTTATCGACAGCCAGATACTGTTTAATGATTTTACCGGCAATAGGCGCTGCAACAGAACCACCATGACCACCATTTTCAACCACCACTGCAACCGCTATTTTTGGCTCATGCGCCGGCGCAAATGCAATAAACAAAGCATGATCCCTCAATTTAAATTCAATTTCCTTTTCATTGTACTTTTCTTCCTGCTTAACAGAGAAAACCTGCGCCGTGCCTGTTTTACCGGCAATTTGATAGCTAATTCCTTTTGCTATTCTTCGGGCGGTTCCTCTAGCGCCATGAACGACATTAATCATTGCACTGATAATATCATCAACATTGTGCCGTTTTAACGGAATAACATCGCCTGATTGAATCGGTCCTGAAGTGGTGTAATTACTGTTGATAATCCTGTCAACTAGATAAGGCGTTACCACTTTGCCATAATTGGCCAGTGTCGCTGTTGCCCGAGCCAACTGCAAAGGCGTCACTTGCAAAAAACCTTGTCCAATTCCGGTAATCAGTGTTTCACCAGGGTACCAGGGCTGGTTTCTTTTTTTTCTTTTCCATTCACGCGAAGGCAACAATCCTGCCTGTTCACCAATTAAATCTATTCCTGACTTTTCACCAAAACCAAATTCTGCCAGAAATTCATGTAAATTATCAATGCCTAGCGTCAAGGCCAAATCATAAAAATAAACATCACAAGACTGAGTAATCGCATCATTCAGATCCACCATTCCATGACCCCACTTTTTCCAGTCACGATAACGGTGACTGACATTGGGTAACTGATAAAACCCGGGGCAAAACAATTTATGGTGAAAATCTGTTACTTTGTATTCCAGACCAGCAAGCCCGATAAACGGTTTTATTGTAGATCCGGGTGGATATTGCCCTCTTAAAGCGCGGTTAAATAATGGCTGGTCATCCGACTCCTGTAGGGCTTTATAAGCTTTACGACTGATACCATAAACAAAAGGATTGGGATCAAACCCTGGACGACTGGCGAATACCAAGACATCACCGCTCTGAATTTCTATCGCCACAGCGGCGCCATTATATTCGCCCAGCGCGTCATAAGCGGTTTTTTGCAGATCAATATCCAGAGTTAAATAAATATTTGAACCGGGAACAGGGTCAACCGCATCAACCGAATTGACAGCCCGCCCCTGGGCGTTGGTTTCAATTTCAGCATATCCGGTTATTCCGTGCAGATATTTTTCATAGGTTTTCTCAATGCCGATTTTACCGATATGATTGGTTCCCCGATATTCGGACACCGGCAAAGATTTAAGCTCCCTTTCGTTAATTCGTCCCACATAGCCGACAACATGGGCCGCCAACTCCCCATAAGGATAATGCCGCACCAGACGGGCGTGAATATCAACGCCGGGAAAATACGGCCTGACGACGGCAAACCGGGCCACCTCTTCATCACTCATTCTCAGTAACAAAGGGGTGCTGCTAAAATACTTCCGGCGTTGTCGTTGTTTTTGATATTGTTCTATTTGTTCGTTGGATATATCCAATAATTGTTGCAGCCTTGCCAAGGTTTCATCAAGGTCTTTGATCTGTTCAGGAATAAGCTCAAGACTGTAGGACGGGATATTTTCTGCCAGTATTCTGCCATGTCGATCATAAATGATTCCTCGCGTTGGCGGCAATGGAGCCACTTTGATACGATTATCCTTGGCCAGAGTTGCATAATGTTCATGACCGACAACCTGCAAATATATCAAGCGAACAAGCAATCCCAGGGTTAACAAAATAATAAAGACAAAAGCTGCAACTATCCTCCCCAAGAAAATACGATTCTCTTCCAGAGTATCTTTTACTGCATACTTTTTATACATAAACAGTTAAACAATCCGCCCCTGGACACGGATAAAACGCAACAAAAAACAGACGACCGGCCAAAAAAACGTACCTGAAAATACAGGGAACCAAAAAGCATATTGCAAACGATTATTTGCCTGCATACTCTCAATCCAGAAAACAATCAACTGGGAAAATAACAGACAGAAAAATACAAAAATACTCTGTTGCGGAATGGGGTAACGTCGTATCCGTTTATGGAATTTGACACAAAAATAGCACGCTAACGAATAAATAAGCGCATATTGCCCAAGCAAACGGCCCGTCAACACATCGACCAATAAACCGACCAGCCAACCGTTAAAAACGCCAACCCGTTCGGGTAAAGCCAGCGACCAGTACATCAATACCAGCAAAACCCAGTCTGGATTAAAATATTCCAGCGTTGAAGAAAAAGGGATAATTCTCACGGCCATAGCTATGGCAATTGTCAGAATAAAGGTCATATTACCTGTTTGATTATTCAGTGACATGAGCGTTTACCGGTTCTGCATCTACCTTGTTTTCCATTAATGGTACAGGGGTGGAATCGCTCCAAACAATCAACATTTCCCGGCTTTTATCCAGTTTTGCCTTAGGCGTTGCATGAATGCTGGCAAACGGTTTATTGGGGCGAACGGTAAACTCATCAACCACAGCTACTGGATAACCCTGTGGAAAAGTCCCGCCAAGACCGGACGTGACCAACAAATCTCCGGGTAAAATATCGGCATTATTCGGTAAAAATGGCAAATTGACTCGATTGAGTTGGCCGCTGCCAATCGCAATGGTTCTTAAGCCATTACGATTCACCTGAACCGGAATCGCGTGATTAGGATCGGTTATCAGCATAATTTCAGAACTAGTCGGCATTGTTCGTATGACCTGTCCAACAATACCGTATGCGTCCATAACCGGTTGTTTGCTATGTACGCCAAACCGACTGCCTTTATTGACTACGACAGTATGCTCATAAGGTACAAGATTCACCGCCAATAATTCGGCGACCAAAACCTGCTCACCCAGTTTAAACGAATTTTCCAGCAAAGCCCGTAAACGGATATTCTCTTTTTCCAGCGCCGCCAGCTTTAACAACCGGGCATCATTGACAAGCTGTGACGCTTTAAGACGCTGATTTTCAGCTTTCAAGTGTCTGTAGGAAACAACCGTATCACTGACATAGTCATACACATCTACAGGCATACTGACCAACACCTGAAGTGGGTAAACGATCAATGACAACACTGCCCTCAGTTTATCCAGACTATCACTGCGATGGTCGGTAACCAATAACATCACCGACACCAGAACAGCCACCAATAACCGGGTATTCAGCGATGGCCCTGTGGCAAATAAAAGCTTTATAGCGAAACCTCTTTCGAAGAAATTTTATATTGATAACGGCTGCTGAGTCTGAATAGTATTATTTCTTTGCCATGAAGCCTATGAATAACTTTTTGATTAGTCTGTAAACCGCTTTATTTCTTGGTTTAACGCTCGTCATGTCCCTCATGGCAATCAATCAATATTTATCCATCAATGCCCATTGCTAATATCGACTAAACAGATGAATTCTAATGAACTTAACTAAAATATTAAGACTCTTTATTTATTCGCGTCGATAAAAGTCAATATTGACTCTTACCTCATCCCGTTTTCCCAGTCATTAAAAAGACGCCGAATAACTATTCCAGTGAAAATGCCGAAATCCCTTTCTCATCCAGCATCTCCAGAACCATTCCTCCACCTCTGGCTACACAGGTTAATGGATCATCCGCAATATAGACTGGCAACCCGGTTTCTTCAGCAATCAACCGGTCTATGTCTTTTAACAAAGCGCCGCCACCGGTTAATACGATACCGCGATTAGCAACATCAGCGCCTAATTCCGGCGGCGTCTGTTCCAACGCCACTTTTACAGAACCGACAATACCGGATAACGGCTCCTGCAATGCTTCTAAAATTTCGTTGCTATTTAAAGAAAAGCTGCGTGGCACGCCTTCTGCCAGGTTACGTCCGGTAATTTTAATTTCCCTGACTTCACTTCCGGGATAAGCTGCGCCCACGTCATGCTTGATTTTTTCCGCTGTTGCTTCACCAATCAAAGTACCATAATTTCTACGCACATAATTAATAATAGCCTCATCAAAACGATCACCGCCGATTCTGACAGAGGCTGAATAAACAATCCCGTTTAGGGAAATAACCGCCACTTCTGATGTCCCACCGCCAATATCCAGCACCATGGAGCCATGCGCTTCGTCTACGGGTAAACCGGCTCCCACAGCAGCCGACATAGGCTCTTCAATCAAATAAACCTCGCGCGCGCCTGCCATAGCGGCTGACTCTCTGATGGCGCGTCGTTCAACCTGGGTTGAACCACATGGTACGCATATCAAAATGCGTGGACTGGGACGTAATAACTTGCTTTCATGTACTTTTTCAATAAAGAATCGCAGCATCCGTTCAGTCACGGCAAAATCTGCAATAACACCGTCTTTCAACGGTCTGATAGCGGTAATATTCCCTGGAGTACGGCCGAGCATGTGTTTGGCATCTATGCCAACCGCGGCAATTGTTTTTGCCCCGCGAATACGGTCTTCTTTAATTGCAACCACCGATGGTTCATTCAGAACAATTCCCTGGCCAGGTATGTAAATTAGGGTATTTGCAGTTCCTAAATCAATAGACAAATCATTAGAAAAAAGGCCGCGAATTCTTTTGAACATCTTTTCCGGTATCCTTA
>CAYNIU010000034.1:0-13674 GCA_964397365.1 uncultured Methylomarinum sp.
ACACGAGAGCATCAAAAGCGGTATAGTCAATGGGTCATTAAATCATCGGGAAGTGAAAGTTTTACAACGCCAGCAACACAGAATCAGAAAGCATATTGATCGCCTTCGTTATCGCTATCGTTTGTCTCATTATGATAGAAGGCGAATTTTACATGACCTGGACAAAATCAGTGAAAATATTTACCGGTTAAAACACAATGGTTATTATGCATATAACAGATATCATTAACAGAAAGCAGAGGTGGCGATTGATAATCCCAATCACCACCTTGTTTACGGTCTACTTCATCATATTCTGATGCATTTGTTTCATTTTCTGACGGTGAATCATCATTTGTTTGTGATGCGTCTTCATCAGTTCCAACTGTTCAGTCTTCAGTTTTTGTCTTTTTGCAGGATTTTTTTCAGCGAGAATTTTATTGGAATAATCGTGCATCTTTAACATGTGTTCTTGCATGGCGCGCATGTGGGCATCCATTAACTCTTTGCTCATAGGCATCATGCTATCCATGTTTTTCATGGAATGTTGCATTTTTGATGTGTCTTTTGCCAATACGCCTGAGTTAAAAAAAACAAAACTTAATGTTGCTGCTACTATCGTTATTTTTTTCATCATCCTTACCTTTTTAAAAATATTAAAATCAACCCCGGCGATAATAAACACGAGGCTGAATGGTATTTTGAAATAAAAACGGCCTTGTAAATAGTGGGAGCTTTTGCATTTCAAATTAACACGCCTGCTTAGACAGAAAAAAATCATAATGTTTCCAGTTTAGCGTACGACAGCATTAACCATTTCAAACCGGCATCATGAAAATTTATCTGTACCCGTTCCTGAGCGCCTTCTCCTTCCATTTGTAAAACCACTCCTTCGCCAAATTTGATATGTCGGACTCTTTGTCCAAGCTGATAGGCGCCAACCTGTAACGGTGATGATGTTTTAGCGGCGGTAAGTGGACGGCTGACATGAGCCCGCATACGAATTTCCTGAATATATTCCCCCGGAATTTCGTTGATAAACCGCGAGCGTCTGGGATAATTTTCCTTGCCGTATAAGCGTCTGGATTCGGCATGAGAGAAATACAGTCGTTCCATTGCCCGGGTAATTCCCACATAACACAAGCGCCGCTCTTCCTCCAGTTTGCCTGGATCTTCAGTCGACTGTTGCGAAGGAAATAATCCTTCTTCCATTCCCACCATAAACACCTGTTTAAATTCTAGTCCCTTGGCGGAATGTAATGTCATTAACTGCACACAATCCTCATAAGATTCTCCCTGCATATCGCCAGCCTCCAATGCGGCATGAGCGAGAAACATATCCAGTTCACCTAGGTTTTCCTGATTATCTTTTTCGTAATCGAACATCCGTGCGGCATTGACCAGTTCTTCCAGGTTTTCCACCCGGGCTTCGCCTTTATCGCCTTTTTCTTTTTTATACCGTTCAATCAGGCCGCTTTTTTCAACAACTTGCTTTACTTTTTCAAATAATACGGCGTCTTCCGTTTCAATCTGCAATTGTGTAATTAGATTTAAAAAACCTTTCAGGGCATTGGCCGCCCGTGCTGATAATCTGTCCTGGTTGATTAATTCGATTGCCGCTTTCCATAGTGAGAGTTGTTTTTCTCTGGCCAATAAGCGAATATTTTCCAGGGTTTTCGCGCCAATTCCTCGTGCCGGTGTATTCACTACCCGTTCAAATGAAGCGTCATCATGGTGATTGGACATCAGCCGTAAATAAGCTAGCGCGTTTTTAATTTCCATGCGTTCAAAAAACCGTAATCCGCCATACACCCGATACGGTGTCCCTGTCGCCATGAGCTTTTCTTCAAATTGAAGGGACTGGGCATTGGAGCGGTATAAAATTGCGACATCACTACGCCGCCCACCCTCATTTACCCATTGACGAATTTTCTCGACAACAAAATAGGCCTCATCCTGTTCGTTGAAAGCGCAATACAGCGAAATCAACTCGCCATTACCGCTGTCTGTCCATAACTCCTTGCCCATGCGACTGTCATTATGGGCAATCAGCGTGTTCGCAGCTTTCAGGATATATCCTGTAGAGCGGTAATTCTGCTCCAGACGAACCACCTTATGATTGGGATAATGTTTCTGGAAATTATAGATATTTTCTATCTTGGCACCACGCCAGCCATAAATGGACTGGTCATCATCGCCTACTACAAACAGATTATCGCGGCCGTCCGTCAATAATCTTAACCAGGCATATTGGATAGTATTGGTATCTTGAAACTCATCGACATGAACTTGTTGAAAGCGCTGTTGGTAAAATTCCAGCAAATCATCATTGTCTCGCAACAGTTCATGTACTCTAAGTAGTAACTCGGCAAAATCCACCAGTCCGGAACGTTCACACAGCTGTTCATAGGCTTTATAAAGAGTTAGCATACGACGTTGATAAAGGTCGTCCGTTTCAAGCATGTGTTTGGCCCGTATGCCTTCGTCCTTTTGCGCATTGATAAACCATTGCACCTGTTTGGGGGGGCATTTGGAATCGTCCAGATTGAGATTTTTAATCAATCTTTTAATTACCCGCAGTTGGTCATCCGAATCCATGACCTGAAAGGTTTCCGGTAATTTTGCCTGTTTGGCGTGTCGCCGTAACAAACGATGGGCCAAGCCATGAAAAGTGCCTATCCACATTGAGCGGGCGGAAATATTCAATAACTCTTCAATGCGACCGCGCATTTCTGTGGCCGCTTTATTGGTAAAAGTTACTGCCAGGATGTTGTGCGCTGAAATCCCGCCCACCTCAATATGCCAAGCAATCCGGTGTACCAGAACACGGGTTTTACCACTACCGGCGCCAGCCAAAATCAGCATAGACTGCGTGAGCGCTGATACGGCAGTTCGCTGGGCATCATTTAAACTGTCAATTATGGAGCTTGTTTGCATTTTTTTTGTGATTGTCGAAAAAGAATTTAGTTTGTTTGCAGGTGATTTTATTTGTCCTCAAAGTTCGGCATCAGGCGTGAAGCCTAAGGAGGCTACAGCAGCAAGCTGGTAAGGTGATAATTATTTGCCAGAAACAACCTTATTGCTTGCACATTTTCTGAAGCTGTGTATATTTGCTGTTTACGGAAAAAACAACGTCTGTACTGAGGACAACATAAAAATAACGATATAAAGGGGTTGAAGATGAACTTTGATGTAAAACGCATGATTAAATTTGAACATAACGTCGGACAAAAGGAAGCAAAAATTCGTATGGCTGCCGGTGCCGCTTTGCTGTTTATTTCTCTTTTTACGGCCAGTATTTTCTTATTGATCATTGGGTTGGTGTTGGTTGCGACCGGTTATTCAGGTTGGTGCCCTGCTTATTCAGGAATGAGTAGAAACAGCCTGGAAGATGCAGAAAAAGCCAGTGATGATTAATACTCTCTAATATATTTTGATACTCAGTGTTTAGGAGCAGAATTTAAATAATACCCGTGTTCTGCCAACGATGAAGACAAGCAAAAATTCTGCACTAAAACGTTCACTGCCATTAAGTTAAGCCTTTTTGTTGAATTTGGCGTTGGCTGTAGGCGCAGATTTATCCGCACCTATACCAGATTCCGTATATTCTTGAGTTAATGGCAGTGACTTAAACGCTGGGTATTGAAGCGCCTGGTAACTTTGTCTGGCAGAGTGTTTCCATATACCTGAATCCGTGGTTTCAATGCGGAAACAGGGGGGGGGCAGGCTAGTGATTTAACAATGATCTGCTATTTCCTCGGAAAGTAAATGCCGGCAGTCTGTTTGCAAAAAACCCGCCTACTGACCATCGGCAGTGCTTGTGCGCTATAATACCTCAAATTTCTCCATTAATCCTTAAGTCAGCCTGTGACAACGTTATTCCCACTTCCGGAAAATCACCCGCAACGATTTAAATTACACAACGAAGTTCATGCCCGTTCATCGGTCATCTTTGATTTGCCTGTTACTACTTCGCATTTGGCTATTATGCTGAGTCGTGAAGAAAAAAATCAGGATCGCAAGCACTTGATTGAACTCTGTGAGCGTTTTGGTGTAAGTCCGCCTAAACTGGACGCCAATCATTTTAGTGCGCGTTTTGATGCTTTTCAATTACGTTGGGAGCAGCATGGAGAATTCACCTCGTATACTTTCTATGTCAATAATATTCAGGCAGTTCCGTTCAAGGAACCGGCGCTTAAAAGTGTTCCGGTAGACTGGATGGCTCAATTGCCGGGGAAGGTAATTGTTGCAGCACATGCGTCTATTATTCCGGCAGCAAGGACTTCCGGAGGAATAGAGCCGCTCTCCCGGTTTTTTGCAGGAAACCCCTTGATTGGCGCTGAGGTCAGTGGTGGCGCAGCTAAAGCTTACACTGATTTCAGAATTCATGTCGATGGTTTCAGCCGGTTTCTGGTTGTTGATGATCACTTGAAAACCGCTCAAGCCGGTCGTCTGCTGCAACGCTTGTTTGAAATTGAAGTTTATCGGGTTATGGCATTACTGGCTTTTCCTATCGCTCGCAAATTGACACCGGAATTAATCAAGGCAGATCAGCAATTGATAGATATTACCGCCGCCATGGCTGAAGCCGACAGTAATGATGGAAAATTACTGGATGAATTGACCACGCTTGCTGCAGAGGTGGAAAACCATATATCCAGTAATCATTACCGCTTTGCGGCAGCCGGGGCATATTACAATCTGGTGAATCAGCGCATTGAAGATTTGCGTGAAGTCAGAATTCAGGGGTTACAGACTTTTAGCGAATTCATGAGCCGGAGGCTGGAGCCGGCCATTGGCACTTGCCAGTCAACTGCCAAGCGTTTTACGTTGCTGTCGGAACGGATCAGTAACGCCGGCGAATTACTGCGTACACGAGTGGATATATCCATCGAACGACAAAATCAGGCGCTGTTGAAGTCAATGAATATGCATGCAAAAATGCAGCTGCGCTTACAGGGAACCGTTGAAGGCTTATCCATTATTGCTATTACCAGTTATGCTGTCGGCCTCATCGGTTCAGTTGCTCAGGCCATGAAATCAGCCGGCTGGGATATCAATCCGCCTTTGGTTATTGGTATCTCCATTCCTGTTGTATTAGTGGCTGTTGCCATTGGTGTTCGCCGAATTCACAAACTGATTCAAAAAATAGACGATAATTGATTCTGTGTCAGGGATTTATTCATAGCACGACACACAAGGCTTGTGTTGTTTCGTGGTATTTTAAAATTGATAAGCTTATATTATAACCTGCATCCGGGACTTTACTGCGGCACAGGTATCATTAAGGTTTCTCGTTTTCTTTTTTATACTCACCTTCAATGACATCATGAGACGTCGTTTCACGCTGCTGAAAAGTCGCTCCAACCTGGGCATGTAGCAGATGATTTTCAATGATATATTGAGCCATTTTTTTGCGCAATAGAGGAACCAGGCAGGCAAATCCCAAGCCATCGGTAAAAAAACCCGGGGTCAACAGTAAGGCGCCGCCCACCAGTAAAATAGGGCCTTCTATCATTTCATATGCCGGTATTTCACCTTGTTTTAAATTGTCCTGAAAACGCTGCCAGGTGGCGATTCCCTGTTTACGCAATAACCAGGCTCCCAGAACCGCAGTAAATACCACCATAAAAATGGTCGGAAACACACCAATTATGCCGCCTATCTGCAAGAGCAGATAAATTTCCACAAACGGAACAATTAGAAAAAACAAGAATATAATTTGCACGATTTTCATTAAAATACCTGGTGAAAGTGAATTAAGGAATGGGGATGAAATAACTTGTATATTCCCAGTCCTAAGCGCGAAATAAATAGAAACACAATGTTGATTATGAATAGTATGTGCATTCGACCTGAATTTCCAGAATAAAATTCCATCTACTTGTAAATAGTCCTATGTATCAAATCATTCTTTGTACCTGTCCGAATAATGAAACGGCAGAAACTATCGCCCGGCAACTGGTGGAATCGCAACTGGCCGCCTGTGTCAATATCCTGCCAGCTGTCACATCAATCTATCAATGGCAGGGGGAAATTGAAACTGCGCAGGAACACATGCTGGTTATCAAGTCCCGGGGTGACAAATATCCCGAACTGGAAAGCAGCATTTTGAGTCTGCACCCCTATGAACTTCCTGAAATAGTTGCAGTCTCTATTGATCACGCTTTACCCGACTACTTAAAATGGATTGACGCATGTTTCGCTACACATTGATTTTACTCGGTATTTTTTTCAGTCAACAACTTTCCGCTTTAGGGGGTGAAGAGTTGTCCTCGAAACAGGCTTGGGAAAAACCGGCGGTTGTGAATACTTTCGATAGACTGATCAACGGATTTACCGGTCTAAAACAGAATCTGTTTGCCAATGAATTACTTCCGGCGGAACAGGCATTCAAATTTTTTGCTGTGGTCAAAAATGCCCGAACCTTGCATGTCAACTGGATTATTGCCGATGGCTATTACCTGTATCGCGATAAAATCAAATTTAGTGTGCGCAATGATGTCGGAATTCAACTTGGTGATTATCTTATTCCGCAGGGTGAATCTTATCACGATGAAGCTTTTGGTCAGGTTGAAATTTATCATCGTGAATTAAGCTTTGATATTCCTCTGCTGCATGAGGATAAACAGGCGCATAATATCAGTCTGCAGGCAAAATTTCAGGGGTGTGCTGATCGTGGCGTATGTTATCCCCCCATGCAAAAGGTGGTAGATTTGGCTGTACCTGTGCTTCAGCAATTAAACTCAGGAACGGGCGCAGTTTCATCAAAACCATTGTCAGAACAGGATCAAATTGTCAATTCACTGCATCAGGATGCCTTGTGGTTAACACTGGTGAGTTTTTTTGGTTTTGGTCTGTTATTGGCTTTTACGCCTTGTGTTTTTCCAATGATTCCCATTTTATCCGGCATTATCGTGGGGCATGGTAAGAATATTACCAGCCGTAAAGCCTTTTTATTGTCATTCAGCTATGTGTTGGCTTCGGCATTAACCTATACCGTATTTGGTATGCTGGCGGCATTGTTTGGTGGTAATCTCCAGTCAACCTTTCAACAACCCTGGATTATCGCTATATTTAGTGCTGTTTTCATTTTATTGTCGCTGTCGATGTTTGGCTTCTACAATCTGGAGATGCCTAAATTTTTGCAAACCAAAATACATCATTCCAGCGACAAACATCGCAATGGTTCCTACTTGGGGGCAGCGGTTATGGGGTCATTGTCTTCGTTGATTGTCGGCCCATGTGTCGCGGCGCCGCTGGCGGCCGCACTGATCTATATTGGTCAGAGTGGTGATGTGTTTCTGGGGGGATCAACCCTGTTTGTCATGGGGTTCGGTATGGGCGTACCATTATTGCTACTGGGCGCTTCAGCAGGGAAATTATTGCCTAAAGCGGGTGACTGGATGAAATCAACTAAAGCCGTATTTGGGGTGATAATGCTGGCTGTAGCGGTATGGATGTTGGAACGTATTTTACCGTCGTCAGTCACGATGTTGCTATGGGCAATGCTGTTTATTATTCCTGCCATTTACCTGAGTGCTATTGATCCGTTGCCCGAAACTGCGACAAACTGGCGTAAATTATGGAAAGGCGTGGGTCTGGTTATGCTGGTTTACGGAGTATTGTTGTTAATAGGTTTGAGCGCTGGTAGCAGTAATCCGTTACTGCCTTTACGAGGTCTGGCTGTCAATAGCCGTGACCAGGAACAGCAAGGCATTATTTTTCAGCATATTCGTACGATTGCCGAACTGGATCAAAAAATTCAGCAGGCATCAGCCAATGGGCAGTGGTTGATGCTGGATTTTTACGCTGATTGGTGTATCTCCTGTAAAGAGATGGAGGCATATACGTTCACTGATGCAAAAGTCAAACAACAGCTGGCTGATTTTGTATTGGTGCAAGCCGATGTTACCGCCAATAATGATAACGACAAGGCATTGTTAAAGCGTTTTAATCTGATTGGGCCGCCAGGTATTATTTTTTTCGGTCCGGATCAACAAGAAAGAACATCTTCTCGCGTTATCGGCTATCAGAATGCCGAAACATTCAGTAACACCCTGAAAAATCTATGAAAACAAACCTTATTCTCATCTTCGTGGCAATTCTCGCTTTAGTCGGGGGCATTTATGTAAAAACCAACCTCGCTGTTTCTGAAACGCAGACGCAGAGCCTTGAAAAGCTAAATTTCAGTTTTCCTGATTCAACAGGAAAACTGCGCCATATTTCTGAATGGGATGGCAATATTTTGATCATCAACTTCTGGGCGACCTGGTGTCCTCCATGTCTGCGGGAAATCCCGGAATTCATCAAGCTGCAACAGGAATTTGCGGATCAAAATATCCAATTTATCGGTATTGCCATTGAAGAGCAGCAGCCGGTCAACAACTATCTCAGCACACTCAAGATCAATTATCCGATCCTGATCGGGGAGGACAAGGCGGTTGTTCTGGCGCAACAATTAGGCAATACCGTTAATACGGTTCCTTTTAGCGTTATTGTTGACCAGCAGGGGCAGATTATTCACAGGCAGCCCGGCGAATTGTCCCAGGCTAAAATTCTTGAGATTATAGCGCCTTTGATTTAGCACAGCGGCATATTATTTAACTGGAACCGGCGGCGCACATTCGGGTCGAAGCAAGCGTTCTGAAAAAAACAAATACAACTTATGCTTACCAGTGTTTTTGATATTTTTAAAATCGGTATTGGTCCTTCCAGTTCTCATACTGTGGGGCCAATGAGGGCGGCTTTGCTTTTTGCCAGAGAGCTTCAGGAACAACATTTATCCGGCATGACCCGTCGTTTGCAAGTTGACCTGTTTGGTTCGCTGGGGGCAACAGGTCAAGGGCATGGAACTGATAAAGCCATTCAGATGGGGCTTGAAGGGGAGACACCCGATCAAATCGAACCTGATGCCATAGAGATAAAACTGCAGAATATCCGTAAAAACAAATCCTTGCAGTTATTAGGGGAAAGCGCTGTGCCGTTTAATGCGGAAACAGATTTAATTTATCACCTGGACTCATTATCCTTTCACGCTAATGGGATGCGTTTTTCAGCTTTTGCTGGACAAAAAAAACTGCTGGAACAAGAATACTTCTCGGTTGGTGGCGGTTTTATTAGCACGGGCGATGATCCGCAACAAATATATTCCAATAACGTAAGCTGCCTGCCTTACCCTTTTGAAAGTTCAGACGAACTACTGAAATTATGCATGTTGCACAAATGTTCTATCAGCAACATCATGCTCAATAATGAAAAAGTCTGGCTTGGTGAGCAAGTGATTCGTCAAAACCTGCTGGCAATCTGGCAGGTTATGCAGTCCTGTGTGCAGCGAGGCTATAAACAACAAGGGGTTCTGCCGGGAGGTCTCAATGTTAAACGCCGAGCGCCTGATTTATACCGCCAGTTACATGAAGAAAATCAACAATCAGAAGTGCCTTTGGGACAATTGGATTGGGTTAATCTGTTTGCGCTGTCGGTCAGCGAAGAGAATGCGGCGGGTGGCCGGGTTGTCACTGCGCCAACAAATGGCGCAGCGGGGATTATTCCGGCTGTATTGCATTATTATTGGCAGTTTTGCCGGAATGCTGATGAAGAAGGCATTATTCGCTTTTTATTAACAGCCGGTGCTTTCGCCATACTCTACAAAGAAAATGCATCAATTTCCGGCGCCGAAGTGGGTTGTCAGGGAGAGGTTGGTGTCGCTTGTTCAATGGCCGCGGGCGCGTTGGCTGAGGTGTTGGGCGGCACTCCTGAACAAGTGGAAAATGCGGCTGAAATTGGTATGGAACACAATCTGGGACTGACCTGCGACCCGATCGGCGGATTGGTGCAAATTCCCTGCATAGAACGTAATGCCATGGGCGCTGTTAAAGCCATCAATGCCGCGCGGATGGCTTTAAGAGGAACGGGGGCTCATCATGTATCATTGGATAAAGTCATCAAAACCATGCGTGATACCGGTGCCGATATGCAAAGCAAATACAAGGAAACTTCACAAGGAGGGCTGGCTGTAAATGTTATTGAGTGTTAGGACGACTTTGTTATCATAGAGTCAAATTTAGTTGGCTGTAAGTGTGGGTTGCCTTTGTTGTGTGAATGATCGTTTATGCAGGAGCAATCATCTGCCCGTAAAATTCAGATAAACAGCTACAAATATAAAGTTCTTGTCGCTATCTGCTATGAAATAACATATATCTGGACAAAACCTTACAAATTAGGCAAAATTAGCGTTATTCTGAGCATTTTGAATTTGATACCTTAATTAATGGCAATAATAACTATTTTAAATGGCCCTAATCTTAATCTGCTAGGTGTGCGTGAACCTGAACATTACGGTTCCAAAACCCTTAAAGGGATTCATAATGCTCTTGAGATGATGGCAGAAGAACTTGGGCATCGGCTCAGTTTTTATCAGAATAATGCGGAACATGAAATTGTCGAGCATATTCATCAGGCATTTAATAACCAGACCGACTTTATTATTATCAATCCGGCAGCATTTACCCATACCAGTGTTGCCATTCGGGACGCCCTGCTGGCAACCCAAATACCCTTTATAGAAGTTCATTTATCAAATGTTCATGCCCGTGAACCATTCAGAAAACACTCTTACTTTTCCGATATAGCCAAAGGAGTGATTTGCGGGCTGGGAGCAACAGGCTACGAACTGGCATTACAAGCCGCTCATCAGATACTTGCAGAGAGAAACTAACACCATGGATATTAGAAAAATAAAAAAACTGATCGAAATTATCGAAGACTCTGATATTGCTGAACTGGAAATCAGTGAAGGTGAGGAATCAGTCAGAATCAGTCGGATTTCAGCTGTTGTTCCACAACAAATGGCTGCTGCTGCGCCTGTTGCTGTTGCACCCACGGCGGTTGCAGAAGCAATTCCTGCTGCAGCGACAGAAGAAACAGTCAGCGGACACGCTGTGAAATCACCGATGGTTGGAACTTTCTATCGGTCAGCATCGCCCGGGTCAACACCGTTTGTTGAAGTCGGTCAGTCTGTTTCTGCTGGCGATACGTTGTGTATCATTGAAGCCATGAAAATTCTTAATCAAATTGAGGCGGATAAAAGCGGCGTCATCAAACAAATTCTGGTTGAAAATGCTCAACCTGTCGAATACGACCAACCTTTATTCATCATTGAATAAGCTGACAGGCAAATAATCATGTTTGATAAAATAGTAATCGCCAATCGCGGCGAGATCGCATTACGCATACTGAGAGCTTGTCGTGAACTGGGTATTAAAGCTGTTGCCGTTCATTCCGATGCCGACCGGGATCTAAAACACGTTCGGCTGGCGGATGAAGCGGTGTGCATCGGCCCTGCATCTTCCGTAGACAGCTATTTGAACATACCAGCTATCATCAGCGCGGCTGAGGTGACTGATGCCGAAGCTATTCATCCCGGCTATGGTTTTTTGTCGGAAAATGCAGATTTCTCAGAAAAAGTCAGTCAAAGCGGTTTCACTTTTATTGGCCCTAAAGCGGAGACCATCCGTATGATGGGAGATAAAATTTCTGCCAAAAAAGCTATGCAGGCGGCTGATATTCCTTGTGTTCCCGGCAATGGCGACCCCCTTGGGAATGACAATGCCTGCAATCTGAAAATGGCTCAGGAAATCGGTTACCCGGTTATTATTAAAGCTGCCGGAGGCGGAGGTGGCCGAGGTATGCGTACAGTGCATACGGAAGCGGCGTTGGTTAATGCCATTACCATGACTAAAGCAGAGGCCGGTACGGCTTTTGGAAATGATACCGTATACATGGAGAAATTTCTGGAAGACCCTCGGCATATTGAATTTCAAGTTATGGCGGATAATTACGGTAATGCCATTCATCTGGGAGAACGTGACTGTTCGATGCAGCGTCGTCATCAAAAAGTGGTTGAAGAGGCGCCGGCTCCGGGGATTACCCCGGAGCAACGCAAAAGAATGGGGGAACTCTGCGCCAAAGCCTGTGTTGACATTGGTTATCGGGGAGCCGGGACATTCGAATTTCTGTATGAAAAAGGAGAATTCTTTTTTATTGAAATGAATACCCGGGTGCAGGTTGAGCATCCTGTTACTGAAATGATTACTGGTTTCGATATTGTCAAGGAGCAATTGCGTATTGCCGCCGGTGAACCCTTGTCAATAACCCAGGAGCAGGTGGCTTTTACAGGTCATGCTGTGGAGTGTCGATTAAATGCCGAAGATCCGGTTAACTTCATGCCATGTCCAGGAAGAATTGATCAGTTTCATATGCCGGGAGGGCCTGGAATTCGTTGTGAAACTCATATCTACAATGGCTATAAGGTGCCGCCATATTATGATTCCATGATTGGTAAATTGATAGCTCACGGTGAGGATAGAAACAGCGCCATAGCGCGTATGAAAACGGCATTGAGCGAAATGGTCATTGATGGTATTAAAACTAATATTCCATTGCAACAGGATATTATGTCCGACAGCGCCTTTGCTCAGGGTGAACAAAACATTCATTACCTGGAAAAGAAACTGGGTATCAGTTAATTTTTACAAAGGGGATTTTTTTATAATGTGTCTTTATTGTCACCTGCGCCATAGTGAAGTCACGGAGTCAGGTGTCATGAAGTGTATGAAGTTGATGTCTTCAAATCCTTCATGCTTTTCATGGTTGGCATAAATGGCATTGCATGAAACCATAGCCCTTTCATCGGGTTCGCAAATATATGTCCTGGCATCAACTTTCACTTATAACAGACCCAGAAACAGCTCCTGACCTGGCTGATTTTTTCGGTAATCTAGGAGCAGTTTCTGTGACCTATATGGATGCAGACGATCAGCCCGTGTATGAACCTGCTCCTGGCGAAACCAAAATCTGGAATCGCACCAAAGTTATCGCCCTGTTTGAACTGACTGTCGAACCGGAACGGATAAAATCATTGGTTTTTGCACGGTTTAAAAAGCTTCTGTTACAAGACTGGTTTCAGGAAGTTTTGCAGGATCAAATCTGGGAACGGGTCTGGATGGAACACTTTCAGCCGATCAAGTTTGCTGACAGACTTTGGATTTGTCCAACAGGTCAGGGGCGTAACGAACCCGGCACGGTTTGCATGACACTGGATCCGGGGCTGGCATTCGGAACAGGCTCTCATCCGACTACGGCATTATGTCTGGAATGGCTGGCCTCACAGGATATTAAGGACAAAACGATTATTGACTATGGATGTGGATCGGGCATATTGGCAGTCGCGGCGTTGTTATTGGGCGCCAAAGAAGTGCATTGTATTGATATTGATCCACAAGCGTTGGAAGCCAGTCAGAACAATGCTGAAAAAAACAATATTCAACAACATATCCACTTCTATCTACCCGAACAATTTACAGCTTTTCAGGCGGATGTGGTTTTAGCCAATATTCTGGCGCAGCCTTTAATTGCACTTTCTGCACAAATAGCCGGTTTGGTAAAAATCAACGGATCTCTAATTCTGTCAGGTATTTTGAACGAGCAAGCGCAAGCGGTCGCAAAAGCTTACCGGCTAAATGGCTTGCACATTGAAGAGCCTGTGGCGCAAGAAGACTGGTGTCGATTGGATGGAATTAAACAACGCTAGGGGCTGTCGGGGTTGTAAATTTGTAAGCAATTGAAATACTAATAATAATCTTAAACTTAAACTTACCCGGCGCCACAGCAATGGTGCTGAATTAGCTATGCTGT
>CAYNIU010000034.1:13774-20912 GCA_964397365.1 uncultured Methylomarinum sp.
CTTAAACTTAAACTTACCCGGCGCCACAGCAATGGTGCTGAATTAGCTATGCTGTATACCCAGTGTCCACAATGTCAATACCTTCAAACTGTCAGCACAGAACAGTTACGATTGTCTCGCGGAATGTCAAAGTGCAAGAAATGCTCGACACTATTTGATGTTCTGGAGTTTATCAGTGAACATCCGCTTGAGGAGGCAGAGGATATTGATGATCCAAAGTCGTTGTCATCAGCACGGAAACAAAACATCCCGCTACATGTATTATGGCTTTATGGTTTTTTTGCCGGGATATTGCTGTTAGCTTCACAAATTTATTTTTTTGAAGGCTATGCTCTGAGTCAGAATAGAATATTGCGACCCTGGCTGCTAAAGCTTTGTCAAACGCTTGACTGTCGGCTGCCTGAATATAAAAATATAAATGAAGTCCGTATCCTGCAAGGGAGTTTGCAAGCCACAGATAAGCACAGCTATGAATTTAAAGCCGTCATCAGCAATCAGGCTCGGTTTAGTCAACTTTATCCCGATATCCAATTAACATTATTGACGTTTACTGGCGAAGCATTTGCTGAAAGGGTTTTTTCCGCGCATAATTACCGCCCAGAATCAGCTTTGCTCGCTGCCGATGAAATCGCAGAAATCAGCTTTGAAATTGCGGCGCCTCAGACTGGAATCGGCGGCTATACTTTCAAACTATTGTAATTTCTATGGCGTACCCTGAATTATATTTAAAAAAAAACGAAGATAAGCGCCTGCGGAAAGGTCATTTATGGATATTCAGCAATGAGGTTGATAATCAGCGCAGTCCATTAGAACATTTTTCCTCGGGAGATGTGATTGCCGTTAAATCCAGTAATGGTCAACCCTTGGGTACAGCCTATATTAACCCGAACACATTGATTTGCGCACGTCTGTTATCCAGAAAAACCAATCTCAAAATTGGCAGTAATTTTTTTAAATGTCGTTTGCATAATGCCTTGACAGTTCGTCAACGGTTGTTTGACAAACCATTTTACCGGCTGGTTTTTGGTGAAAGTGATGGCTTACCCGGACTGGTTATAGACCGTTTTGGTTCGCTATTGTCAATACAAATTACCACGGCTGGGATGGAAAAACACAAAGACACGCTGATTACCGTCCTGGTGGATTTATTGGCGCCGGAGGCCATTATTTTAAAAAATGACAGTACTCAGAGACGACTGGAAAATTTGTCGACAGAATCGGAAATAATCTACGGTAAAGTCCTGGAACAGGTGATTATTGAAGAAAATAATGCCCGTTTTATTATTGATATCCTCGATGGACAAAAAACCGGTTGGTTTTATGATCATCGTTGTAGTCGGGCGCAATTGACATCATTTGCCGCGGGACTGAAGGTTCTGGATTTATTTTCCTACTCCGGCGCTTGGGGCATCCCGGCTGCAATAGCCGGAGCTAAACAGGTGACTTGTGTGGACAGTTCAGAATCAGCGTTGAACAGAGCCTTGTCCAGCGCTAAACTCAATGGCGTCGAAACGCATATGTGTTTCGAACGTAGCGATGTATTTGAATTTCTCAAGCAAGCCAGAGAAAAAAATGAACGCTACGATGTTATTGTCCTGGATCCACCGGCATTGATTAAACGCAAAAAAGACTTTAAAGCCGGCTATGAAGCTTATCGCCGTTTAAACCAGTTAGCCTTGCAAATACTGTCAAAAAACGGCATTCTGGTTTCCGCATCTTGCTCTCATCATCTCAGCAAAGCCAATCTGCATGAGATTTTACGTTCGTCCGCCCGCCATATTGATCGTCACTTGGTCTTTTTTGCCAGTGCTGGGCAGGGGCCTGATCATCCTGTCCATCCGGCTGTGGCGGAAACTGAATATTTAAAAACTTTTTTCTGTTCAGTTTCCTCCAGCCTGTAAAAGAATCTGATTTTCCAACCAACCACATTAATTAGGAGAAAAAATGAAAGCCTGTGAATCTTGTACAGACCGAGTCAACATCGGTTGTAATCATAAAAAAAAGTCGGTGTTGTCACGCGCTATCGGTCTGATATTTGTTTATCTGCCTATTCTAACGCTGCCCTTTGTGATTATCAGCGCTCTTTTGACTTATTATAGCCTCAAATTTGTTGGCGCCGAAAATCTTAAAACTCTGAAGGACTTTTTGCCTGAGCGCGCCAGTCACCGTTATGATCTGAAAACTCAGGTCACTATGGATGGCTCATTCAAATTGAGCGCAGCGCAATCAAAACTGTACTGGATACTTAACTGTACCTGGTATTGTCCATATAGCGTCGGTTTATTCGAATGGCATGCCTATCTGGTCAAAGTGGTTGAAAACTGGTGGTGTCCTTTTACCCATTCGCGGAAAAACAGCTATACCGATGGTGCAATTGATCAATCTTTTTGGCACATTTACCCTGAAGATAAAGCCAAATTGCACGAGGATGATAAAAATAATCCGATTTTTACCGAAACACCGGAAAAATAACCAAAGTACAAGGCGAAAGACAAAAGAGCTTTTGATCTTTCGCCTTTTATTTTTTTAGGATAGAATGCCACGCCTTTTTCGCATCAATCTGCAATCATGCAAATAGGCTCTTATCAATTAAAAAATAAACTGATTCTTGCCCCTATGGCGGGCATCACGGATCGCCCGTTCAGAGAGGTATGTCAGCACTATGGCGCTGGTTTGACTGTCTCGGAAATGGTTGCCTCCCATCCGCATTTGCAAAATCATAACAGGACGCTGCAAAAGACCAATTACAAACCGAACAGCGGGTTGCGGGCAGTACAAATTTTAGGTACAGACCCTGAGCAAATGGCCGCCGCGGCCCAAATAAATGTGACTCGCGGCGCTCAAATTATTGATATCAACATGGGTTGTCCGGCTAAGAAAGTATGTTCAGTAGCGGCAGGATCAGCGCTGTTAAAAGATGAGAGTCGGGTGGAAAAAATCCTTACTCATGTCGTTAAAGCGGTAACTGTTCCAGTGACCTTGAAAATTCGTACTGGTTGGGATAAAGACAACCGAAATGCATTGAGTATTGCTAAAATAGCAGAGAATTGCGGTATTCAGGCATTGACAATACATGGCCGCACACGGGCATGCAAATTTACGGGTGCTGCTGAATATGACACGATTAGACAGGTGAAAAAAGTCAGTGGTATTCCGGTTATCGCTAATGGCGATATTGATTCAGCAGAAAAAGCCAAATGGGTCTTACAATATACCGGCGCCGATGCCATCATGATAGGCCGTGCAGCGCAAGGCCGGCCGTGGATTTTTAAACAGCTCGAAGAGCGACTTTCTGGCTCCGTAAATACGGCTGACCCGGCATTGAGCGAAATTCAATCAATAATTAATAATCATCTTGAAAACTTATACAGCTTTTACGGCAATATCCGTGGTGTTAAAATAGCCCGTAAACATATCGGTTGGTATTTTGATAATCTCGGCGCTATTCCTGCGGCCCAAAGGAAATTGATTAATCAGGCTCAACATCCGGCACAACAATTATCGTTGGTCAATTTTACATTCACTTTTATCACGCAAAATGCGGCATAATGGAAGCACCTAATATTGAAAAAACCAGTTTTGTTTTAAAAACTCTCAAGGATGCTGAGCGGCCTTTATCTGCTCATGTCCGTCATTCGCTTGAAAACTATTTTTCACAATTGAATGGGCATGAATCTTCCGGTCTCTATGCATTGGTTTTGGCCGAAGTTGAAAAACCACTCCTGGAAACCACTTTGAAATATGCTAATTACAATCAAACCAAAACCGCTAAAATTCTTGGTTTAAGCCGCAGCACGCTACGCAAAAAACTGGATTTATACAATATCAGTTAATTTCTTTTACGACTCGCTTTGAGGTTTTCATGAATAAAAAAGTTACCCGCGCCCTGGTCAGCGTTTCTGATAAGTCCGGTATCCTGGAGTTTTGTCGGGAGCTGGAGTTGCTGGGAGTTGAATTGCTATCTACCGGCGGTACGGCAAAATTACTGGCAGACAATAATATTGCCGTTACAGAAGTCTCTGAGTACACGGGGTTTCCGGAAATGATGGGCGGTCGGGTTAAAACTCTGCACCCAAAAGTGCATGGCGGTATTTTGGGACGTCGCGGTGTCGATGACGTGGTAATGAAGACCAATGACATCAAACCGATTGATATGGTGGTGGTTAATTTATATCCGTTTGAGCAGACTGTCGCCAATCCCGGTTGTAGTTTGGAAACGGCGATAGAAAACATTGACATTGGCGGCCCTGCCATGATCCGTTCAGCCGCCAAGAATCATGCCGATGTTGCCATTATTGTTGACCCGGCGGATTATCAAACAACGCTTTCCGAATTATCCGGTAATGATGTGTGTCTGAGTCAGCAAACTCGCTTTAAGCTGGCGTTAAAAAGTTTTGAGCATACCGCCAGCTACGATACTGCAATTTCAGCATATCTGGCAAAAATCAACCAAACGTCGTTTCCTGACACATTAAATCTGCAATTTCAGCATATCCAAACCATGCGTTATGGTGAAAATCCACATCAGAAAGCCGCTTTTTATCGTGAAAAGAAAGCTGATGTTGGCACTATTTCTGCTGCCATGCAATTACAGGGTAAAGCCTTATCTTATAACAATATTGCTGATGCCGATGCTGCGCTTGAGTGCGTCAAATCATTTGTCGATCAACCGGCCTGTGTCATTGTCAAACACGCCAATCCATGTGGCGTCGCCATTGCCGATAATATTTTGACAGCTTACGACCTGGCTTATGCAACCGACCCGACTTCCGCCTTTGGTGGAATTATTGCCTTTAATCAGGAACTGGATGAGAACACTGCCGCTGAAATTATCAATCGCCAGTTTGTCGAAGTCATTATCGCACCGGCTGTCAGTCTGGCTGCGCAAGCGGTGTTGACGGTCAAACAAAATATTCGCGTCATGCAATGTGGGTTCTGGAGTAACAACCCAGTTTCCACCCTGGATTTAAAACGTGTCTCCGGTGGATTACTGGTACAGGATAAGGATTATGGCGACATCTCTGCCGCCGAAGTCAAAATCGTTAGCCAACGCTCACCTACCGAACAAGAAATGAGCGATTTGATGTTTGCCTGGAAAATCGGCAAATTTGTTAAATCCAATGCCATTGTTTACTGTAAAAATGGCCGCACTATTGGCATTGGCGCCGGACAAATGAGCCGGGTCTATTCAGCCAAAATTGCCGGTATTAAAGCGGCAGATGAAGGCTTGGAAGTTCCCGGTTCGGTCATGGCCTCAGATGCTTTTTTTCCGTTCAGGGATGGTATTGATGCTGCTGCAAAAGCGGGTATTACTGCTGTTATTCAGCCTGGGGGGTCGATTCGTGATGAGGAAGTCATCGCCGCAGCGAATGAAAACGATATTGCCATGGTGTTTACCGGTATGCGTCATTTTCGGCATTAATATTGAGTACATTGACCAGAAACAGTGCTTTATTCAGCTCTTAGGTCATTGAAAACAAATAACATATCCAAAATGCAGAGCATTGCAGCCTTAAGTTACGTAAAAAACATCTCTTGTTTAGGGCGTTGCATTGCCTACCAGTCGTACCATTGCCTTAATGGCAATAACACCGTGTATAGAGACTATCTCGATAGTTTTTTACACGGAGATTTTTAAGGCGAAATATTTCGTCCCCTTGTAGTAATTTTAAAAAATTATTGCCAGTTAGTTTACTTTATCACTAAGCAAAGATATGAAAATTTTAATCGTTGGCAGTGGCGGTCGAGAACACGCGCTTGCCTGGAAAGTCAAACAATCCCAACAGGTAGACAGGGTTTTTGTTGCTCCTGGCAACGCTGGAACAGCTCTTGAAGAGGGAATAGAAAATGTTGCCATCAATGCCGATGACATTTCGGCATTGTTGTCTTTTGCTCAACAACAACAAATCGCCATGACTATCATCGGCCCGGAAGCACCATTGGTCGCCGGTATTGTTGACCGTTTTACCTCAGCCGGTCTGGCCTGTTTTGGTCCGAGTGCTGCCGCCGCACAACTGGAAGGCTCAAAGGCTTTTTGTAAAGACTTTATGGCTCGGCATAACATTCCGACAGCGGATTACCAGACTTTTACCGACCCGGAGCAAGCTATTGCCTATATACAGGACAAAGGTGCGCCTATCGTTGTTAAAGCGGATGGGTTGGCGGCAGGAAAAGGCGTTATTGTCGCTCAATCTGAACAGGAAGCCATCGACGCGGTAAACGATATGTTGTCCGGTAACCGTTTTGGTGAAGCTGGACACAGAGTGGTTGTTGAAGAATTTCTTGATGGTGAAGAAGCCAGCTTTATCGTTATAGCCGATGGTATTCATGCGTTACCGATGGCCACATCACAAGATCACAAAGCACGTGATAATGGCGATTGCGGACCTAATACCGGTGGTATGGGTGCATACTCACCGGCGCCAATTGTGACGGATGAAATTTATCAACGGGTGATGGCTGAAGTCATTAACCCAACATTACAAGGTATGCGCGAAGACGGTTATGAATATACTGGCTTTCTGTATGCCGGTTTGATGATTACTAAAACCGGTTCAATCAAGGTTCTGGAATATAATTGCCGCTTTGGTGACCCTGAAACTCAGCCTATCATGATGCGTCTGCAAAGTGATCTGGTCGAGTTATGTCAGAAAGCCCTGAATAAACAACTGAATAAAATCACCACTTGCTGGGATGAGCGTGCAGCTTTAGGCGTGGTGCTGGCTGCCGGCGGCTATCCGAGCAGCTATGATAAAGGCGATGTTATTTCCGGTTTGCCACAACGAGATCTGGACAATAAAAAAGTCTTTCATGCCGGCACTGTACAGACAGAGGCTGGTATCGTGACTGCTGGCGGGAGAGTATTATGTGCTTGCGCTTTAGGTGACAATATTGCTGACGCACAAGCAAAAGCCTATGAACTGACACAGGAAATTAGTTGGAATAATGTTTATTATCGAACTGATATTGGCTTTAAAGCAATAAAGTAAAAATTTTTGTAAATTAAGGGGGCGGGTGCATTATGAGGTTCGTAGTGAGACAAGAAAAAGAGTTGTGGTACAGCGAGCCCGGCTCAAGCAAAAGTGTACTGGCTCTAATAGCACCGGATACTTTAATAAGAGATAATAATTATCAACAA